>NZ_JBMKIA010000002.1:0-399733 GCF_049238215.1 Enterobacter cloacae complex sp. IR5441 | reverse complement strand
ATCAGTAGTCAGGGGCAACCAATCCGCGCCTATCCCAAACTGCCCTACAGTTAGCACACCATCAGCAGGGTAAGTCTCGTTGGACCGCGCATTAAGTATGGCTGATGTTCCTAAACCGACGTTTTATAGATTGCCCTGCGGCATCCATGCCGATAACTTCACCTGATTTTTTGCAGAAAATATTGGGTGAAAAACATGCTAATTGGCTACGTAAGGGTGTCAACAAATGACCAAAACACAGATCTTCAGCGACAAGCTCTCGAACGCGCAGGATGTGAACAGGTTTTTGAGGAAAAAATGAGCGGGACGGTAGCGAACCGGCCAGCGCTTAAAAAGCTTCTTCGAACGCTGAGTGAGGGCGATACGCTGGTAGTGTGGAAGCTGGATCGCCTCGGGCGAAGCATGCGAAATCTGGTACTGCTGGTCGACGAACTCCGGCAGCGCGGCATCCACTTCAAAAGCCTTACGGACAGCATCGACACTTCCAGCCCAATGGGGCGTTTCATATTCCACATCATGTCAGCCCTGGCCGAGATGGAGAGGGAGTTAATCGTGGAACGCACCCGGGCAGGACTGGCGGCAGCCCGGGAGAAAGGGCGCATAGGCGGCAGAAGGCCGAAGTTAACCCCTGAGCAATGGGCGCAGGCTGGCAGGCTGATCGCAAACGGAATGGACAGAAAGCAGGTGGCGATTATTTACGACGTTGCGGTGTGCACCTTGTATAAAAAATTTCCGGCGCGGTAGGGGTAGAGGAAAAAAATATTGAACATTTAATCCAATTTTCGTAATAAAGTATTGAAATGATGTAATAAAGTTGTTGAAATTTTGGTAAGCGGTTGGGTTGAGCATTGGGGGTATTCATGGCAAAAACAGATTCTATTACACCTGAAGAGTTTAGGGCTATTCACTTTGAATTGTCTAAAATCTCATCAACTTGGGCAGACTTATGGCTAACATTGTTTTCTCTCCGTGCTGAAGGCAGCAGGGTGATTACTATTAGATATTCCGATATCGAAGATGACATGCTGCACTTGGCTGGAACTCCAAAATTTGAGCCACGAACAATTAGATTAAATTTATTGCTTTCTAAGTTAATTGCGTACAGAAAGGATTGCAATCCTTCTGATATTTATGTTTTCCAGAGTAGATCAAATCGAGTTAAAGGGTTAGCTAGGCCTGTGACTGTAATAGCAATGAATAATGCCTTAAAACAAGCATCCAAATATGTAACAAGGAAAAACATCACCATGAAAAGTGCTTTAAGGGTAATCGGAAGGAACTAGTTGGACGAGGGTTCATACACTAAATACCCACCTGTTTATGGAAAGTTAGGACGATGGTCAATGATCACGTCCTTTATCAAGTCATTATTCTCCCTGATGATTTTCGATTTACTACTCGATTGGATGTAAGATATGTACATGCATGAATCTTAGGAGGGATTTCGAGTAAGTAAAATGAGATCCTGATCAGAATAAATCAAACCTGGCATTGAGTAGAGTAAATAATAAAGCAGCGCATGCAAGATTTAATAGTATAACAAAACGGGCAGAAACATTCACTGAACAAATCTCCTGATCATGTATTAGACAGAGAATGACTGTAATGTAAAACCATCTTACATACACCTACTAAAAAAGACAGATAAAACAAGGTGCCATCCGATGAGATAGCTAAGCATTTGCGCCTTGGATAGGTCTTACCATCGGAACATCGGGTTATGCTCGCTTGTTGAGTGCTGAGAAATGAAGAGATTAGAGGTTTATAAGAGGTAGCCAGTTTGTCAAACGAGATAGTTTATTTATGATGCTCAACATATTGAATTGTTTAGCTTTATCATGGTGGTTTAGGGGGCGTTAAAACGAACTTATCACATTGTATTAAAAGTAAACAACTATCTTTCGTTTGATGCCTGAAAGCAGATGGGGATGGTTTTTCACTTTTTCTTCTAAAGGTCCAGAGTACGTTGCCGATAGTGAACATAGCGGCGCAGGAGCCAAATGGTGGAAGCCGTAAACTTAATTTAAGTTCAGTCAAATAGGAATTACTATCATGGCACAAGTCATCAATACCAACAGCCTCTCGTTGCTCACTCAGAACAACATCAACAAAAACCAGTCTTCAATGTCTACTGCCATTGAGCGTCTGTCTTCCGGTCTGCGTATCAACAGCGCAAAAGATGATGCTGCTGGCCAGGCGATTGCCAACCGCTTCACCTCTAACATCAAAGGTCTGACTCAGGCTGCGCGTAACGCCAACGACGGTATCTCCGTTGCACAGACCACTGAAGGCGCATTGTCTGAAATCAACAACAACTTACAGCGTATCCGTGAGCTGACTGTTCAGTCTTCTACTGGTACTAACTCTGAATCCGATCTGAACTCAATCCAGGACGAAATCAAATCCCGTCTGGACGAAATTGACCGCGTATCCGGCCAGACCCAGTTCAACGGCGTGAACGTGCTGGCAAAAGACGGTTCCATGAAAATTCAGGTTGGTGCGAACGATGGTGAAACCATCACAATTGACCTGAAAAAAATTGATTCCTCTACTTTAAACCTGACTGGATTTAACGTTAACGGTAAAGGTGAAGTAGCGAATACCAAAGCAACAGCTGACGATCTGAAATTAGCTGGTTTTACTAAAGGCACTACAGATGCGAATGGTGTGACTGATTATAAGAACACCATTGCTAACAGTAAGGCATCAGCTTCTGATTTATTAGCAAATATCTCAGATAAATCCGTTATCACTGGCGGCGGCGCAAATGCGTTCGGTGTGGCTGCAACCGCAGGTTACAAATATGACGCGGCAAGCAAATCATACAGCTTCGATGCGACAGGCGCAGATTCAGCAAAGACACTAAGCATTATTAACCCAAATACAGGGGATTCTTCTCAGGCAACGGTTACGATCGGTGGTAAAGATCAGAAAGTTAACATCTCCCAGGATGGTAAAATCACTGCGGCAGATGATAACGCGACGCTGTATTTAGATAAGCAAGGTAACCTGACGAAAACCAATGCGGGTGGCGATGCTGCTGCAACTTGGGACGGATTAATTTCAAACAGCGACTCGACTGGCGCAGTTCCTGTTGGTGTTAAGACTAAAATCACTCTTACGTCCGGTGCTGCTTCCGGGATGTCTGTGAGTTCAGAAGGTGCCGGCAGTCAGACTTCAACAAATGCCCAGATTCTGGCGGATGGCGCATTTGCTGCCAAAGTGAGCATCGACGGTGGCGCGGCAACCGATATTATGGTTGCTAATAATGGTAATATCACTGCGGCTGACGGTAGTGCGCTTTATCTTGATGCAACAACTGGTGGCTTCACTGCTACTGCAGCGGGGAATACAGCTGCAACATTAGACGCATTAATTGCTAATGGTAAAACAGCGACTATGACCGTCGCATCAGGTACCAGTCAGAACACTGTTTATAGCACTACTGGCAGCGCTGACTTCACCAGCCTGGCTAAAGTTGACACTGTTAATATCACCAATGCACATGTAAGTGCTGAAGGCATGGCCAACCTGACTAAAGGTGCAAACTTCACCCTTGATCTGGGTGGTACAGGTACAGCCACTCACACCGTTACCGCAGGTGTTGTTAAAGATGCTGCCAATGACGATGTTTATGTTGACGACGGTGCGCTTTCCAGCGAGCCGACAAAAGATGTGACCTACTTTGAACAGAAGAACGGTGCTATCACCAACAGCACTGGCGGTACCATTTATGAAACTGCTGATGGTAAGTTGACCACCGAAGCTACCACCGCTTCCACCTCTACTGCCGATCCACTGAAAGCGCTGGACGATGCAATCAGCCAGATCGACAAATTCCGTTCTTCCCTGGGTGCTGTACAAAACCGTCTGGTTTCTGCAGTAACCAACCTGAACAACACCACTACCAACCTGTCTGAAGCGCAGTCCCGTATTCAGGATGCGGACTATGCGACCGAAGTGTCCAACATGTCCAAAGCGCAGATCATCCAGCAGGCTGGTAACTCCGTGCTGTCCAAAGCTAACCAGGTTCCTCAGCAGGTTCTGTCTCTGCTGCAAGGCTAATTTCAAATTAAGTGTCAAAGCCCCATATATGTGGGGCTTTTTATTGGTTGAATAAGGTCGTTAAAAGTAGTCAAATCCTTTAATCAACGCTCGCACGATGATTTAGCATTTAACCAGTTTCGCTCCGTTTACACAGGTCCAGTTGTGATTAAAAAACAGGCATTCAAATTTTTGCTTGAACCTAACAAAGGTCAGTTATCAGACTTTTTGGCCTTTGCTGGCTCCTGTCGTTTTGTTTACAACAAAGGCCTTGCTCTTCTTAACGAGAATTACCGTTCTGGTAAAAAATTCATAGGCTACATTCAGCTGGCTTCTGAATTGGTTGAATGGAAGAATGAAGAGAGCCTTTCTTGGTTGAAAGAAGCCCCTTCTCAGTGTTTACAGCAATCGTTAAGAGATTTAGACAGAGCATTCAGAAACTTTTTTACCGGCAAATCACAATATCCAAAGTTTAAAAAGAAAGGTCGGCATGATTCTTTCCGTATACCATGCCAAAGGGTTAGAGTAGATCAAGAAAAAAAATTGGTATCTCTTCCTAAAGTCGGCTGGGTAAAGTATCGCAAGAGTCGTGAAATCATTGGTGATTTAAAAAACGCAACTATTTCCCTGAATCAGGGGAAGTGGTATATCAGTTTTAATACAGAGCAAACAGTCCCTGATCCAATACACCCCTCTGATATCAAATCTACAATTGTACTTAATAATGTGGATAGCGTTCATCTGTCATCTGGGGGCGGCGGTGATAACACTTACCAAGCGGAAGAAAAGAAAAAATTAATCCGTCTTAATAAAACACTGACCAGAAGAAAGAAACACAGCCAAAATTGGCTAAAAACCAAAGGTAAAATTGACAGAGTAAAATCAAAGGCAGCAAGGATAAGACTCGATAATATCCATAAAGCAACCACGGCAATTTGTAAAAATCACGCAGTTGTTGAGGTTGTGAACTTGATGGATTCTGTATCTGACAAGAACGATAACACTCTGAGTATGAGATACGAATTTGTCAGGCAGTTGATATACAAACAAGAATGGCTGGGTGGTGAAGTTATTCGCCGGGAGAGTAAACCCTTGTAAGGGGGTTCAGTGATAATGTAGTATATGATGAATTTTAAGCGGCAGGGCATGTCGTTTCTGCTTGTGGAGGAAGGTTAATTCAACTTCCGTTGAAGCAAGAATCTCTTGATTGTTATTGAGAATGTCAACGTCTGGTCCAATACTTTACAAGTAGAAGTATATAAGTATGTTGAAATGGATTTGCGAGTTTTCAGTTGTGAAAGTTAAAAGCTAACTCAAAACGTAATTTATAAACCACTCGGTATCTCAACTAGTACCGCCCCTCAATGATTCTTGAAAATAGGCTTAAAACTTACTGGGTCTGCGACAGACTCAGGTTACCAAGCTTGTTTACAAAATAGGATTACTTGACTGCTCTATTGGCTGTCTACGGAACAATGAGTGGAAATTGAAGTATAAGAGCAATTTACGAGGCAGAAAAAGAAGATAAAAAAAGCTGAGTAATACACGCATTATTCTCAATAGAACGAGTAAAGTAAACTGCCGCCTGTCGTATGCAAAACGGGCGGCGACTGGCCGGTGATGGGGCGATAGTAAGAGTTGCAGAGCGAGCTTCGAAACTGATACAGGCTTTGCGGTAATCGAACCTGTAATGAAGAAGACGCCAGGTGATGTGTTGTTGATTCTGTGCGACTGCCACACACAGTTTGCCAATCTGATGGGGCTGTCACTCATGACAGATGATGGCGAAGCGATCGAAGGTGCTGCTCTGGAAGGGGGGAGGTGCTTGGTAGAGTGACGTTCTTCATCAACCGCGCGCTGGGTGATGATGACTGCCCAACAATTTAATTTACATTGCTTAACTGTAGGCACTCGTTATCACTCAATGAACAGGAGATCGTATGCTGACGATTTGGGCGCTACAGTGTAATATGCATGCCAGTCGTTGATGGGGTAGTTACTGTGGAGTGTCCACCGCTGTGTCCATCAAGAAGATTTAATCCGCATAGCGAGTAAATAAATCCATACATATGAAAAACATAAGAAATTTCTCCATCATTGCTCACATTGACCACGGTAAGTCGACGCTGTCTGACCGTATTATCCAGATTTGCGGTGGCCTGTCTGATCGTGAAATGGCAGCCCAGGTTCTGGACTCCATGGACCTGGAACGCGAACGCGGTATTACCATCAAAGCGCAGAGCGTGACGCTCGACTATAAAGCTTCCGATGGTGAAACCTATCAGCTGAACTTTATCGACACCCCAGGGCACGTTGACTTCTCTTATGAAGTGTCACGCTCGCTGGCGGCCTGCGAAGGCGCGCTGCTGGTGGTGGATGCCGGGCAGGGCGTAGAGGCCCAGACGCTGGCAAACTGCTACACCGCCATGGAAATGGATCTTGAAGTGGTGCCGGTTCTGAATAAAATCGACCTGCCAGCCGCCGATCCTGAGCGCGTAGCGGAAGAGATTGAAGACATCGTCGGTATTGATGCGACCGATGCAGTGCGCTGCTCGGCGAAAACCGGTGTCGGTGTTCCGGACGTACTGGAACGTCTGGTGCGTGATATTCCGCCGCCGGAAGGCGACCCGGATGCGCCGCTACAGGCGCTGATCATCGACTCCTGGTTTGATAACTACCTCGGCGTTGTCTCGCTGGTGCGTATTAAAAACGGCACCATGCGTAAAGGCGACAAAATCAAGGTCATGAGCACCGGCCAGGTCTACAACGCTGACCGTCTGGGCATCTTCACGCCAAAACAGGTTGACCGTACCGAGCTGAAATGCGGCGAAGTGGGCTGGCTGGTCTGTGCCATTAAAGACATCCTCGGCGCGCCGGTGGGTGATACCCTGACCGGTGCACGTAACCCGGCAGATAAAGCGCTGCCAGGCTTCAAAAAGGTGAAACCGCAGGTTTATGCGGGTCTGTTCCCGGTCAGCTCTGACGATTACGAAAACTTCCGCGATGCGCTCGGAAAGCTGAGCCTCAATGATGCCTCCCTGTTCTACGAGCCAGAAAGCTCAACGGCGCTGGGCTTTGGCTTCCGCTGTGGCTTCCTCGGTCTGCTGCACATGGAGATCATTCAGGAACGTCTGGAGCGTGAATACGATCTGGATCTGATCACCACCGCCCCGACGGTTGTCTACGAAGTAGAAACCACATCGAAAGAGGTGATCTACGTCGACAGCCCGTCCAAGCTCCCGCCGCTGAATAATATTCAGGAACTGCGCGAGCCAATCGCAGAGTGTCACATGCTGCTGCCGCAGGAGTTCCTCGGTAACGTGATCACCCTGTGTATTGAGAAGCGTGGCGTGCAGACCAACATGGTTTACCACGGTAACCAGGTGGCGCTGACCTATGAAATTCCGATGGCAGAAGTGGTGCTCGACTTCTTCGACCGTCTGAAGTCTACCTCCCGTGGCTATGCGTCGCTGGACTACAACTTCAAACGCTTCCAGGCCTCGAACATGGTTCGTGTGGACGTGCTGATCAACGGTGAGCGTGTGGATGCGCTGGCGCTGATCACCCACAACGATAACGCACCGTACCGTGGTCGTGAGCTGGTTGAGAAGATGAAAGATCTGATCCCGCGTCAGCAGTTTGACATTGCGATTCAGGCGGCCATTGGTAACCACATCATTGCCCGTTCAACCGTGAAGCAGCTGCGTAAAAACGTTCTGGCTAAGTGCTACGGCGGCGACGTCAGCCGTAAGAAAAAGCTGTTGCAGAAGCAGAAAGAAGGTAAGAAGCGTATGAAGCAGGTCGGTAACGTTGAGCTGCCGCAGGAAGCATTCCTTGCCATCCTTCATGTTGGTAAAGACGGTAACGGTAAATAACCTTAAGGAGTTGGCATGGCGAACATGTTTGCCCTGATCCTGGTCATCGCTACCCTGGTGACAGGTCTGTTGTGGTGCCTGGATAAGTTTATCTTCGCCCCAAAACGCCGTGAACGTCAGGCTGCCGCGCAGGCAGCCACGGGCGATGCGCTGGACGCGAAAACCCTGAAAAAAGTCGGCCCAAAACCGGGATGGCTGGAGACAGGGGCATCGGTATTCCCGGTGCTGGCGATTGTGCTGGTGGTGCGTTCATTTATCTATGAACCGTTCCAGATCCCGTCAGGATCGATGATGCCAACGCTGCTGATCGGTGATTTCATTCTGGTTGAAAAGTTTGCCTATGGCATCAAAGATCCGATCTACCAGAAAACGCTGATCGAAACGGGTCATCCGAAACGTGGCGACATCGTGGTGTTTAAATATCCGGAAGATCCGCGGCTGGATTATATTAAACGCGCGGTAGGTCTGCCGGGCGATAAAGTGACCTACGATCCGGTGGCGAAAGAGGTGACCATTCAGCCAGGCTGTAGCTCTGGCACCGCATGTGAAAATGCGCTGCCAGTCACTTACTCCAACGTTGAGCCAGCTGATTTTGTGCAGACCTTCGCCCGCCGTAACGGCGGTGAAGCGACCAGCGGATTCTTCCAGGTGCCAAAAGGTGAAACCAAAGAGAATGGCATTCGTCTGGTTGAACGCAAAGAGACGCTGGGCGATGTTACTCACCGCATTCTGACCGTGCCCATCGCACAGGATCAGCTGGCAATGTACTACCAGCAGCCAGGCCAACAGCTGGCGACCTGGATTGTGCCGCCGGGACACTACTTCATGATGGGTGACAACCGCGATAACTCTGCGGACAGCCGTTACTGGGGCTTTGTGCCGGAAGCGAATCTGGTCGGTAAAGCAACCGCTATCTGGATGAGTTTTGAGAAGCAGGAAGGCGAGTGGCCGACCGGCGTTCGCCTGAATCGTATTGGCGGAATTCATTAATTTTCGCCAAAAATAACACGTAGCGGCTTTTATTCGCCGCTACGTGAATTATTTCAGCGATAAATCTCTTTGAACTAACGACATCCCCTGTCGTTGTGTATAGAATATTCCCCCGAAGTTTAAGGTTGGCCCTGCAAGGGTGCCACGGCACACGAAACCGCGTTGGTTTTCTCAGGTCGGTTTCGTGTGCTGCATTTTTGACGCATTCATTTATTGGTATCGCATGAACCCCATCGTAATTAATCGGCTTCAACGGAAGCTGGGCTACACTTTTCATCATCAGGAGTTGTTGCAACAGGCATTAACCCATCGCAGTGCCAGCAGCAAACATAATGAGCGTCTCGAGTTTTTAGGCGACTCTATTTTAAGTTTCGTGATTGCAAATGCGCTTTATCATCGTTTTCCGCGCGTGGACGAAGGTGATATGAGCCGCATGCGCGCCACGCTGGTGCGCGGCAATACCCTCGCTGAAATCGCACGCGAATTTGAGCTGGGTGAATGCCTGCGTCTGGGGCCAGGTGAGCTGAAAAGTGGTGGTTTCCGTCGTGAATCCATCCTTGCCGATACGGTCGAGGCATTGATCGGTGGCGTGTTCCTGGACAGCGATATCCAGACCGTAGAAAAGCTGATCCTTAACTGGTATCAGACCCGCCTGGACGAAATCAGCCCGGGCGATAAACAAAAAGATCCTAAAACGCGTCTGCAAGAATATTTGCAGGGTCGTCATCTGCCGCTGCCATCCTATCTGGTGGTGCAGGTGCGTGGCGAAGCCCACGATCAGGAATTTACCATCCATTGCCAGGTCAGTGGCCTGAGTGAACCGGTGGTCGGCACGGGTTCAAGCCGTCGTAAGGCTGAACAGGCTGCCGCCGAACAGGCGTTAAAAATGCTGGAGCTGGAATGAGCATCGACAAAACCTATTGCGGATTTATTGCCATCGTCGGACGTCCGAACGTTGGCAAATCCACCCTGCTGAATAATCTGCTTGGGCAGAAGATTTCTATCACCTCGCGTAAGGCGCAGACCACGCGTCACCGCATCGTCGGTATCCATACTGAAGGCGCGTATCAGGCGATCTACGTCGATACACCGGGCCTGCACATGGAAGAGAAGCGCGCCATCAACCGTCTGATGAACAAGGCGGCGAGCAGCTCCATTGGCGACGTAGAGCTGGTGATTTTCGTTGTGGAAGGCACCCGCTGGACGCCGGACGACGAAATGGTCCTGAACAAGCTGCGCGACGGCAAAACGCCGGTGATCCTCGCAGTCAATAAAGTGGACAACGTGCAGGAAAAAGCCGATCTGCTGCCGCACCTGCAATGGCTGGGCAGCCAGATGAACTTCCTGGACATCGTCCCGCTGTCTGCGGAAACGGGTCTGAACGTTGATACCATCGCGGGTATCGTGCGCAAGCATCTGCCGGAAGCGACTCATCACTTCCCGGAAGACTACATCACCGATCGCTCTCAGCGTTTTATGGCGTCTGAAATCATCCGTGAGAAGCTGATGCGTTTCCTGGGCGCTGAACTGCCGTACTCTGTGACGGTGGAGATCGAGCGTTTCCAGAGCAACGAGCGTGGCGGCTACGATATTAACGGTCTGATCCTCGTTGAGCGTGAAGGGCAGAAGAAGATGGTGATCGGCAATAAAGGCGCCAAGATCAAAACTATCGGAATCGAAGCCCGTAAAGACATGCAGGACATGTTTGAAGCACCGGTTCACCTGGAACTGTGGGTGAAAGTGAAATCTGGCTGGGCCGATGATGAGCGTGCGCTGCGCAGCCTCGGTTACGGCGAAGATCAGTAACCTAAGACGACGAGCATATGGATGGATGGCAGCGCGCCTTTGTCCTGCATAGTCGTCCCTGGAGCGAAACCAGCCTGATGCTGGACGTCTTCACGGAAGAGTCCGGTCGCGTGCGCCTTGTTGCCAAAGGCGCACGTTCCAGACGTTCTAATCTGAAAGGTGCCTTGCAGCCTTTCACCCCGCTGCTGGTCCGCTTTGGCGGGCGAGGGGAAGTCAAAACCCTGCGCAGTGCTGAAGCCGTCTCCCTGGCGCTTCCTCTTTCTGGTATCACGCTCTACAGCGGTTTGTATGTTAACGAACTCATCTCACGGGTTCTTGAACATGAGACCCGCTTCTCTGAACTTTTCTTTGATTACCTGCACTGTATTCAGGCACTTGCTGGCGCAACCGGCACCCCTGAGCCTGTGCTGCGTCGTTTCGAACTGGCGCTGCTCGGACACCTTGGTTACGGCGTTGATTTTCTGCACTGTGCGGGAAGCGGAGACGAGGTAGAAGACACCATGACCTATCGCTATCGTGAGGAAAAGGGCTTTATTGCCAGTGTCGTCGTCGATAACAGCACCTTTACCGGGCGCCAGCTCAGAGCACTGTATGAACGCGAGTTCCCGGACGCCGACACTCTGCGTGCGGCAAAACGCTTTACCCGAATTGCGCTCAAGCCGTATCTTGGGGGCAAACCTTTAAAGAGCCGCGAATTATTCAGGCAGTTTATGCCGAAACGCTAATGTTTTACCCCTCACCCCAGCCCTCTCCCGGAGGGGGAGGGAGAAGGTAAATGAACAAAAATACCGAGGATTGTCATGGCTGAATTACTGTTAGGCGTCAACATCGATCACATCGCCACGTTACGTAATGCACGCGGTACCGCGTATCCCGATCCGGTTCAGGCGGCGTTTATCGCTGAGCAGGCTGGCGCCGACGGCATTACCGTTCACCTGCGTGAAGATCGTCGCCACATCACCGACCGGGACGTGCGCATCCTGCGTCAGACGCTGGACACCCGCATGAATCTGGAGATGGCGGTCACCGAAGAGATGCTGGCGATTGCCTGCGAGACCAAACCGCATTTTTGCTGCCTGGTGCCGGAAAAGCGTCAGGAAGTGACCACCGAAGGCGGTCTGGATGTGGCCGGGCAGCTCGACAAAATGCGCGATGCCTGCAAACGCCTGGCGGATGCCGGTATCCTGGTTTCTCTGTTTATCGACGCCGATTTCACCCAGATTAAAGCCGCTGCCGACGTGGGTGCGCCGTATATTGAAATTCACACCGGCTGCTATGCCGATGCCGAAAACGATGCAGCGCAGGCGAAAGAGCTGGAGCGAATCGCCAAAGCGGCAACCTACGCCGCGAGCCTGGGACTGAAGGTTAACGCCGGTCACGGCCTGACCTATCACAACGTAAAAGCCATCGCTGCCCTGCCGGAAATGCACGAGCTGAACATCGGCCACGCCATCATTGGCCGCGCGGTGATGAGCGGTCTTAAAGAAGCGGTTTCCGAGATGAAGCGCCTGATGCTGGAAGCGCGTCAGTAATGGCTATTCTGGGCTTAGGCACCGACATCGTTGAAATAGCCCGCATTGAAGCGGTGATCGCCCGGAGCGGCGATCGCCTCGCAAGACGCGTGCTGAGCGATAACGAATGGGCTATCTGGGAGGCGCATCAACAGCCGGTGCGCTTTCTGGCAAAGCGTTTCGCGGTAAAAGAGGCGGCGGCGAAAGCGTTCGGCACGGGCATTCGTAACGGCCTGGCGTTTAACCAGTTTGAAGTGTTTAACGATGAGCTGGGTAAGCCACGTCTACGTTTATGGGGCGAGGCGCTTAAGCTGGCGGAAAAGCTGGGCGTGGCGCACATGCACGTAACGCTTGCCGATGAACGCCACTACGCCTGTGCGACGGTGATCATCGAGAGTTAAATTTTGTCCGCATGGTGCATCAGGACAAACTTATCCCACAGCTGTTCTTCGTTCTCGACGTGTGCCGGATCTTTTAAGATCGTATTGGGAATGGGGCACACCTTCTGGCAGGTCGGCGTCTCATAGTGGCCGATGCATTCGGTGCAGCGGTCGCTGTTAATCTCATAAATGCTGTCGCCCATCGAAATCGCCTCGTTCGGGCATTCGGGTTCGCACATATCGCAGTTGATGCATTTTTTGGTGATTAACAGCGCCATCAGGAAATTCTCAGAAACATCACAAACAGGGCGGGCATTATACGCTCATTCGTTGTTCAGACCAGTTTTTTTACCAGCTCTTCGCTGTGACGAATACGCTCTGGCGCACGCTCCAGATCCTGCTGAACCAGCGCCATAAACAGCAGGTCCGTCAGCATCATCTGCGCACTCGTCGACGAAATCGCCGCACTGCGAGTGGCCTGTTCCTCGGCAATGGTATACAGACAGCGGGTGGCCCGTTGCTGGAGCGCATTCGGGCTGAAGCCAGTAATCGCCAGAATTTTTCCTCCTACGCGCAGGGCTTCGTCGGTAGCCATATTAATTTCACGACGCTCGCCGGAATAGGAGATGGCCAGCAGTAAATCGTCAGGATCCATGGCCTGCACGGTCGCCAGCAGCGCGTGCATATCCTGTTCAACGATGGCGTTATAGCCGATTTTTGTCAGCTTCCAGCCAAAGTTACGCGCAACCAGTCCGGAGGCGCCGATCCCGGTCAATACAATACGCCGCGCGTCGCGAAGCATGGCTACGCTTTCCAGCAGCTTCTCTTCCGTGTTCACATCCAGCGTGGCATGCATTGCCGCCACGTTCTCTTTGATCAGCTTTTCGCCGACCAGACGCATCGGATCGTCGCCGCGGATCTGGTTATGCACCGGCATTGACTGCGGATTAGGGTTGCTTACCAGTGCTTCACTGATCGCCAGTTTTAGCGCCGGAAAGCCTTTATAGCCTATCTTCTGGGCAAATTTCACCACGCTCGACTGGCTCACCCCGGCTTCGCCTGCCAGCTGCTGGGAGCTGAGGTGTCGCGCGCGATCGGGCTGGGAAAGTAAATAATCCGCCAGCTTTTTGTCACTCTGGGCAAACCCTGCGTAGCGCTGGCGAATACGAATTAAACAGTTCATACGGTCTCCTGGCGAAAATGTGATTACCCGCGCAAATACGAATTTTGCTCGCCTGAATGAATTTTATATTCCATTATAGTGCGTTTATTATGAATTAAAAATTCCAGAGGTAAATAACATGAATCTAGGCTCTCTTGTTTCTGAAACGCGTAACCCGCAAACCATGGATCTTGATGCACTGTCCACGCTGGAGCTGGTAAACCGCTTTAATCAACAGGATACCCTCGTCGCGCTGGCAGTCAAAGAGACATTGCCCGAGGTGGCGAAAGCCGTAGACGCCGCTGCCGACGCTCTGAAAGCAGGAGGACGCATTATTTACATGGGGGCGGGTACCAGTGGGCGACTCGGTGTGCTGGATGCCTCAGAATGTCCCCCGACCTTTGGCGTTCCGCACGGTCTGGTCGTTGGCCTGATTGCCGGTGGCCCCGGCGCGCTGCTGAAAGCGGTGGAAGGGGCAGAAGACAATAAACAGCTTGGGGAAGACGATCTCAGGGCGCTGAACCTGACCGCGCAGGATCTGGTCGTCGGGCTGGCGGCTTCTGGTCGTACGCCGTACGTCATTGGTGGGCTGGAATACGCCAGACAGACGGGATGTACCACGGTGGCCATCTCTTGTAACCCGGGTTCGCCGATTGCGCAGGTGGCCGCCATTGCCATCTCTCCAGTCGTCGGGCCGGAAGCGCTCACCGGCTCCACGCGCCTGAAATCGGGAACCGCGCAGAAGCTGGTGCTCAATATGATCTCCACCGGCGCGATGGTGAAATTCGGCAAGGTCTACCAAAACCTGATGGTGGATATGCAGGCCACCAACGTCAAGCTGGTGGACAGAGCCTGCCGCATGGTGATAGAGGCGACAGGGGCAGGTCGGGAAGAGGCGGAAGCGGTACTCAAACAGACCGATTACGACGTCAAACCCGCCATTCTGATGATATTAACCGGGCTGGATGCAGCCGCGGCCAGAGCCAGGCTCGAAGCCCATCACGGGTTTTTACGGGCGGCATTAGAACACCAATAAGAGGCGTGTATGGACAAAACAGCAGCGCTCGCCAGCGACATCCTGCTTGGGATCGGTGGGGAAAAAAATATTCAGCGTCTGGAAAACTGCATGACGCGTGTACGCGTCGAGGTGCACAACGACGAAAAGCTTGATTTAACGCGCCTGAAGCAGCTCCCCGGCGTGAGCGGGTACGTTAAACAGGGGCAACAGCACCAGCTGATTGTCGGTCCGGGCAAAGCGGCGCAGGTGGTTGATGCCATGCGCGCCCTGATGACGGGCAGTGAAACGGCTCCCGCCTTTGACGACGCGGAACGCACCAAAGCGCAGGCGAAAGCCAAATACAAAGCCCCCATGAGCGATGCGCTGCGCCAGCTGGCAAACGTCTTTATTCCTCTGATCCCGGCGTTTATCGCATCGGGGCTGATCACCGGGATTATCAATATCCTCAAGCGTCCGGATATTGTCGGGAATTTCGCCACCCAGTATCCGAACCTGCTGGGTATTCTGGCGATTTTCGGCAGCGCGGTGTTTGCCATCATGAACATTCTGGTGGGGGTAAACACGGCCAAAGTGTTCGGCGGCTCGCTGGCGATGGGCGGCGTAATGGCGGGTATCCTCTCCAGCCCGCAGCTGGCGCAGATTACGCTGTTTGGCGAGGCGCTTCAGCCAGGCCGCGGTGGGGTGATTGCCGTGCTGCTGGTGGTCATTCTGATGTGCTGGATCGAGAAAAAGCTGCGCGCGTTGCTGCCAGGCTCGATTGAGCTGATCCTCAACCCGCTGCTGACCACATTGATTACCGGGAGCGTGGCGATTGTGGCGCTGCAACCGTTAGGCGGCGCGATCTCTGAAGCCATCGCCCACGGCGCGTCTCTGGCGATCGATCGCGGCGGGCTGCTGGTGGGGGCCGTGCTGTCCGGGACCTTCCTGCCGTTAGTGCTGACCGGTCTGCATCAGGGGCTGGTGCCGATCCACGTCGAACTGGTACAGGCGCACGGCTATAACGCACTGCTGCCGATCCTGTCGATGGCGGGCGTTGGGCAGGTCGGCGCGGCCATCGCGGTGCTGATGAAAACCCGCAACGCGCGTCTGAAAAAGGTCATTAAAGGGGCGCTGCCGGTCGGGTTACTCGGTATCGGCGAACCGTTGATTTTCGGCGTGACCTTGCCGCTGGGTAAGCCGTTCCTGGCCGCCTGCCTCGGTGGCGCGGTGGGCGGGGCGTTAATCAGCTACTGGAAAGTGGCGACCGTCATTACCTTCGGGATCTCCGGTTTACCGCTGGCATTAACCATCGTGACCGGAAAAGTGATGCTCTATCTGTTAGGCTATCTGGTAGCGGTGATCGCCGGGTTCCTGTTTACCTGGCTGTTAGGATTCAACGACCCAGAGGAGTAAGGTTTGGCCAGTCACGAGCGTCGCGTTGTCTTTTTTGATCTGGATGGAACGCTGCATCAGCAGGATATGTTCGGCACCTTTATGCGCTACCTGCTGCGGCGCCAGCCCCTTAACGCGTTGCTGGTATTACCCCTGTTACCCGTTATTGGTATCGCGCTGCTGGTGAAAGGCCGTGCAGCGCGCTGGCCGATGAGCCTGCTGCTCTGGGGATGCACGTTTGGTCATAGCGAAGCGCGCCTTAAGCAGCTCGAACAGGATTTTGCGCACTGGTTTCGCGGGCACGTCGCCGCGTTTCCCGTGGTACAGGCGCGCCTGACCAGCTATCTCGACGCCAACGATGCCGATATCTGGCTGATTACCGGCTCCCCGCAGACGCTGGTGGAGCATGTCTATTTTGATACGCCCTGGCTGCCGCGCGTGAATCTTATCGCGACACAAATCGCGCGCGGCTACGGCGGCTGGGTGCTGACTATGCGCTGCCTCGGACATGAAAAAGTGGTGCAGCTGGAGAAACGCATCGGTACGCCGCTGCGTCTGTACAGCGGCTACAGCGACAGCAAGCAGGACAACCCGCTGCTCTATTTTTGCCAGCACCGCTGGCGCGTCACGCCTCTGGGCGAACTTCAGCAACTCGAATAGTCTTATCTGTACCGGCTGTGTATAATGCCGCCCGCTTTTCGACTGGAGTATCAGCCCTTGTCCAACCCTGAACACAATCATGAATACTGGATGCGCCATGCGCTGGCGCTGGCTCAGCGCGCCTGGGAAGAGGGCGAAGTGCCCGTGGGCGCGGTACTGGTCCATAACAATCAGGTGATTGGGGAAGGGTGGAACCGTCCGATTGGCCGTCACGATCCTACCGCGCATGCTGAAATTATGGCGCTGCGTCAGGGCGGACTGGTGCTGCAAAACTATCGTCTGCTTGATACCACCCTGTATGTCACCCTTGAGCCGTGCGTAATGTGCTCCGGGGCGATGGTGCACAGCCGAATCGGTACGCTGGTGTTTGGCGCGCGGGATGAAAAGACGGGCGCTGCTGGTTCACTGATGGACGTACTTGGGCATCCGGGGATGAACCACCAGGTGAAAACTATCGGCGGGGTACTTGCACCAGAATGTTCGGGTCTGTTAAGTGACTTTTTTCGAATGCGTCGGCAGCAGAAAAAGCAACAAAAGGCAGAATTGAAACCGCAGGATGATTAAGCTCGTCCGGTGCGACCACCGGATAGCTTTCAGCCAGCTGTTGCGCCTCGGCCGCCTCTTTTTCTTTCTCCAGCAGATATCCCACCAGGCTTATCTGGTACTTACGAATATTTTCCACGTAGGCATACGCTTCATGCCCGCGCGCATAGCCGTACGTCAGCTTCTGGTACCACTGTTTCTGGCTAAGCAGCGGCAGGCGCTGTTTTACATCTGACCAGCTGTCCGGATTACCTTTAGTTTTCGCCGTCAGCGCCCGCGCGTCGAGCATGTGCGCATAACCCATGTTATAGGCGGCCAGCGCAAACCAGATACGCTCCCCTTCCGGGACCGTCTCCGGCACTTTCGCCATCATATCCTGTAAATACTGCGCGCCGCCGCTGATGCTCTGTTCCGCATCGGTCCGGTCGCTGATGCCGAGGCTCTGGGCGGTATTTTTGGTCAGCATCATCAACCCGCGCACGCCCGTGGGTGAGGTGGCCTGAGCATCCCAGTGCGATTCCTGGTAGGAAATTGCCGCCAGCAGCTTCCAGTCAATCTCCTCGGCGTACTTCTCAAACAGCGGTTGCAGGTCCGGCAGCACACTGTCCACCGCGCGCAGGAAAGTGCGGGTGTCAACGTAATCAAAATCGTCCCCGTGACCGAGATATTTCTCTTCCAGGCGCGCCAGGGTGCCGTCTTCATTGATGGAATTAAAGAAATCGAGCATAGCCGCAGAGACGGTTTGATCGTCATCCAGCTGGGTAAACCAGGTCACCGGCTGTTCGTCGGTCACATCCAGCGCCACGGCGATTTCAGGATGAACGCGCTGGAAAAGGCTAATCGCCACCGAATCAGCAATGGTATAGGCCAGCTTTTTATCTTTAACCTGCTCCAGCAATTCGGTCGTGCCGAGTTTAGGATCGACCGTCCAGCTGAGGTTAGGGTATTTTTTCTCTTTCAACGCTCGCAGATCGTCAATCACCACATGGCCTGGCGCAATGGTCAATTGCTGGTCGGTGATGTCGGCCAGTGAGCGCGGACGCAGGCTACCCACACGATAAACCACCTGCTGCGACACGGAGTAATAGGTCGGGCCCGGCTGATAGTTTTTGCTGCGTTCGCTGTTGTACACCAGACCTGCGGCGAGAATATCGGCACGGTCATGGTCCAAATCATCAAACAGCTGGTTGATGTTCTGCCGCACGGTAACTTTCAGCTTCACGCCCAGATAGTCTGCAAACAGCTGTGCCAGTTCGTAATCAAGACCGATGGTTTTACCGTTGATATCATCGTAAATAAGCGGGGAGGAGAGGGTACTGACGCGCAACTCCCCCCGCTCCTGAATGGCGGCGATACGGTTTTCGGCCTTGCCGAACCAGGGGATAGACGGCCAGAGGGCCACTGCCAGCAGCAACGTAACAATGCCGATGAGCAGATAATTAATCTTTAATTTTTTCAATTAGTTAATTCTCTGCGACGCCGGTTGCCTCAGTGTGCTGTAGTCATGTTAAGAGTAGAGTTTGCCATTGATTGAGCGGCATTTTGCGCAAAGTAGCGCCAGTTGGCAACCAATTAGAGAGACAGGTCACATCTATTGTTAAACATAAAGGATGATTTTATTTCGACGCAAACGGTTTCGTCGGCGCTCAGGATTCTCTATAATGACGCCCGTTTTCCCCCCTTGCGCACACTGTAAGCGCCCCGGCGCTTCGAAGACGAGAGACTTATGATGGAAATTCTGCGTGGTTCGCCTGCACTGTCTGCCTTCCGTATTAACAAACTGCTGGCACGTTTTCAGGCGGCCGACCTTCCGGTAAGCAATATTTACGCTGAGTATGTCCATTTTGCTGACCTGAACGCCCCCCTGAATGCAGAGGAGCGCGTACAGCTGGAACGCCTGCTTAAATATGGCCCAAGCCTGAGCAGCCATACGCCGACCGGCAAATTAATCCTCGCCACGCCACGCCCTGGCACCATCTCCCCCTGGTCTTCCAAAGCCACCGACATCGCTCACAACTGCGGCCTGAGCCAGATTAACCGTCTGGAGCGCGGTGTGGCGTACTATGTGGAAGCGTCAACCCTGAGCGACGCGCAGTGGCAGGTGGTTGCCGCAGAGCTGCACGACCGCATGATGGAGAGCGTGTTTGATTCTCTGGATGATGCGCAGAAACTGTTCTCCCACCATCAGCCTGCGCCGGTACAGAGCGTGGATTTGCTGGGGCAGGGGCGTCAGGCGCTGATCGACGCAAACCTGCGTCTTGGTCTGGCGCTCGCAGAAGATGAAATCGACTACCTTCAGGATGCATTCGTTAAGCTGAATCGCAACCCGAACGACATCGAACTGTATATGTTCGCGCAGGCCAACTCCGAGCACTGCCGCCACAAGATTTTCAACGCCGACTGGATTATCGACGGCGAACAGCAGCCGAAGTCGCTGTTCAAAATGATCAAAAACACCATGGAGCAAACCCCTGACCACGTGCTGTCTGCCTATAAAGACAACGCCGCGGTGATGGAAGGTTCCGAGGTGGGCCGCTTCTTCGCCGACCGCGAAGCGGGGCGCTATGACTTCCACCAGGAGCCTGCGCATATCCTGATGAAAGTGGAAACCCACAACCACCCGACGGCGATCTCCCCGTGGCCGGGTGCAGCGACCGGCTCCGGCGGTGAAATCCGTGACGAAGGTGCGACCGGTCGCGGCGCGAAACCAAAAGCGGGTCTGGTCGGTTTCTCCGTTTCCAACCTGCGTATTCCGGGCTTTGAGCAGCCGTGGGAAGAAGACTTCGGCAAGCCAGAGCGCATTGTCACCGCGCTGGATATCATGACCGAAGGCCCGCTGGGCGGCGCGGCGTTCAACAACGAATTTGGTCGTCCGGCGCTGAACGGTTACTTCCGTACCTACGAAGAGAAAGTGGACAGCCACAACGGCGAAGAGCTGCGCGGCTACCACAAACCGATCATGCTGGCGGGCGGGATCGGCAACATTCGCGCCGATCATGTGCAGAAAGGCGAGATCGTCGTCGGCGCGAAGCTGATCGTGCTCGGCGGCCCGGCAATGAACATCGGTCTGGGCGGCGGGGCAGCCTCGTCTATGGCCTCCGGCCAGTCTGATGCGGATCTCGACTTCGCGTCCGTGCAGCGCGACAACCCGGAAATGGAGCGCCGTTGTCAGGAAGTGATCGACCGCTGCTGGCAGCTCGGCGATGCCAACCCGATTCTGTTCATCCACGACGTGGGCGCGGGTGGACTCTCTAACGCCATGCCTGAGCTGGTGAGCGACGGCGGTCGCGGCGGACGCTTCAACCTGCGCGATATCCTGAGCGATGAGCCGGGCATGAGCCCGCTGGAAATCTGGTGTAACGAATCCCAGGAGCGCTACGTGCTGGCGGTTGCCGCCGATCAGCTGCCGCTGTTTGACGAGCTGTGCCGCCGCGAGCGCGCGCCGTATGCGGTCATCGGTGAAGCGACCGAAGAGCAGCACCTTTCCTTAAGCGACACCCACTTTGACAACCAGCCGATCGATCTGCCGCTGGACGTGCTGCTCGGCAAAACGCCGAAGATGACCCGCGACGTGCAGACTCGCAAAGCGGCGGGCAAAGCGCTGGATCGCCAGGGCATCACCGTGGCAGAAGCGGTTAACCGCGTGCTGCACCTGCCTGCCGTGGCAGAGAAAACCTTCCTGGTGACCATCGGCGACCGTACCGTGACCGGTATGGTATCGCGCGATCAGATGGTCGGCCCGTGGCAGATCCCGGTCGCTAACTGCGCCGTGACCACCGCGAGCCTCGACAGCTACTACGGCGAAGCGATGGCGCTGGGCGAACGCACGCCAGTGGCGCTGCTGGACTTCGCCGCTTCTGCCCGTCTGGCGGTCGGTGAAGCGCTGACCAACATCGCCGCGACGCAGATTGGCGATATCAAACGCATCAAACTTTCCGCGAACTGGATGGCCGCTGCCGGTCACCCGGGCGAAGATGCCGGCCTGTACGAAGCGGTGAAAGCGGTGGGTGAAGAGCTGTGTCCTGCGCTCGGCCTGACCATTCCGGTGGGTAAAGACTCCATGTCGATGAAAACCCGCTGGCAGGAAGGTAACGAGCAGCGCGAGATGACCTCTCCGCTGTCGCTGGTGATCACCGCGTTTGCGCGCGTGGAAGACGTGCGTCATACCGTTACGCCGCAGCTTTCCACTGAAGATAACGCCCTGCTGTTGATTGACCTCGGCAAAGGCCATAACGCGCTGGGCGCCACCGCGCTGGCGCAGGTTTACCGCCAGCTCGGCGATAAGCCAGCCGACGTGCGCGACGTCGCCCAGTTGAAAGGCTTCTACGACGCTATTCAGGCGCTGGTGGCGCAGCGTAAGCTGCTGGCCTACCACGACCGTTCCGATGGTGGCCTGCTGGTGACGCTGGCAGAGATGGCCTTCACCGGTCACTGCGGCGTTGAAGCAAACATTGCAACGCTTGGCGAAGACCGCCTGGCGGCGCTGTTTAACGAAGAGCTGGGTGCCGTCATTCAGGTACGCGCCGCAGATCGCGACGCGGTGGAAGCGATTCTGGCGCAGCACGGTCTGGCAGACTGCGTACACTATCTCGGTAAAGCGGTGCAGGGCGACCGTTTCGTGATTGAAGCCGACGGCCACGCGGTGTTCAGCGAAAGCCGCACCACGCTGCGTATGTGGTGGGCGGAAACCACGTGGCAGATGCAACGCCTGCGTGACAACCCGGAATGCGCCGATCAGGAACACAACGCGAAGGCGAACGACAACGATCCTGGCCTGAACGTGAAGCTCTCCTTCGACATTAACGAAGACATTGCCGCGCCGTACATTGCGACCGGCGCGCGTCCGAAAGTGGCCGTGCTGCGTGAGCAGGGCGTTAACTCCCACGTGGAAATGGCGGCGGCCTTCCACCGTGCGGGCTTTGACGCCATCGACGTCCACATGAGCGACCTGCTGGCCGGGCGTACCGGTCTGGAAGATTTCCAGGCGCTGGTGGCGTGCGGTGGTTTCTCCTACGGTGACGTGCTGGGCGCGGGCGAAGGCTGGGCGAAGTCTATTCTGTTCAACAGCCGCGTGCGTGACGAGTTCGAGACCTTCTTCCACCGTCCGCAGACGCTGGCGCTGGGCGTGTGTAACGGCTGCCAGATGATGTCTAACCTGCGCGAGCTGATCCCGGGCAGCGAAGCCTGGCCGCGCTTTGTGCGCAACCAGTCTGATCGTTTCGAAGCGCGCTTCAGCCTGGTGGAAGTGACCCAAAGCCCGTCTCTGCTGTTGCAGGGAATGGTGGGTTCGCAGATGCCAATCGCGGTTTCGCACGGTGAAGGTCAGGTTGAAGTGCGTGATGCGGCGCACCTGGCTCAGCTTGAAAGCAAAGGACTGGTAGCGCTGCGCTTTGTTGATAACTTCGGCAAGGTCACCGAAACCTATCCGGCTAACCCGAACGGTTCGGCAAATGGCATTACCGCAGTCACCAGCGAAAGCGGTCGGGTGACGATCATGATGCCGCACCCGGAACGTGTCTTCCGTACCGTGAGCAACTCCTGGCACCCGGAAAACTGGGGCGAGGACAGCCCGTGGATGCGCATTTTCCGCAACGCGCGTAAACAACTGGGTTAAGTTTCAACGCACTGACTGTAGGCCCGGTAAGCGCGAGCGCCACCGGGCTTTTTTGTACCTGTCGCAAAATCGCGACAATCCTCTGGGTTGAGTGTCTCCAATAAGAGACATTTAACTTATTGATTTATATATGTCAGGACAGGTTCCCGTTAAGGTGTTGCTTAATAGCGACACTTAGCCTGGAAATCATTCACCTGACAATCAATGCATTTTAATAATAAAATGATTATTAATCATAAGGATAGTATCAATTTTTGCAATCTGGCACGCGCGTTGCATAATAGTAACCAGTGGCTCATTCACCTTCTTATGTCAGCCCCTTCGGGACGTGCTACATAAACTTCGAATGACGCACAAAAAGGTGCCTGCCGTCCAACTACTGATTATTGCAATGCTTTATCAGGCCAGGGCGAAACGTCGAGTTAGGCACCGCCTTATTCCATGACAAAGCCGGGTTTTTACCCGGCTTTGTTGTATCTGAAGGGCAGACTCAGTTACGCTCTCCTCAAACCCGGATGATGAGAGTAATGTGTTGAAACGCTGGCCCGCTTTCCCTCGCTCCCTGCGACAGCTCGTTATGATGGCCTTCCTGCTGATCCTGCTACCTTTGCTGGTTCTGGCGTGGCAGGCATGGCAAAGCCTGAATGCGTTAAGTGCCCAGGCGGCCCTGACTAACCGCACCACGCTTATTGATGCCCGCCGTAGCGAGGCAATGACCAACGCCGCGCTGGAGATGGAGCGTAGCTATCGCCAGTATTGCGTGCTGGACGACCGCACGCTGGAGAGGGTTTATCAGAACCAGCGTAAACGCTACAGCGAAATGCTGGATGCCCATGCCGGGGTCTTGCCGGATGACAAACTCTATCAGGCGCTGCGTCAGGATCTGAACGATCTGGCGCAGCTCCAGTGCAAAAACAGCGGTCCTGATGCCGCCGCCGCCGCCCGACTTGAAGCCTTCGCGAACGCCAATACGGAGATGGTGCAGTCCACCCGTACGGTTATCTTTTCCCGTGGCCAGCAACTCCAGCAGGAGATTGCCGAGCGCGGCCAGTTCTTCGGCTGGCAGGCGCTGGTGCTGTTCCTCGTCAGCCTTGGGCTGGTACTGCTCTTTACCCGCATGATTATCGGCCCCGTAAAGGGGATCCAGCGGATGATTAACCGCCTGGGGGAGGGCAAATCTCTCGGGGATACGGTTGTTTTTAAAGGCCCGCGCGAGCTGCGCTCGGTCGGTCAGCGTATCATCTGGCTTTCTGAACGCCTGGCGTGGCTGGAATCGCAGCGTCATCAGTTCCTGCGCCATATCTCACACGAACTCAAAACACCGCTGGCCAGTATGCGTGAAGGCACGGAGCTGCTGGCAGACGAAGTAGCGGGGCCGTTAACCCCTGAGCAAAAAGAGATCGTGGCGATTCTGGATGCCAGTAGCCGCAATTTACAAAAACTTATTGAACAACTGCTGGACTATAACCGCAAGCTGGCGGATGGTGCTGTGGTGCTTGAAAGCGTTGAGATTGAACCGTTGGTGGACATGGTGATCTCCGCCCATAGCCTGCCAGCAAGAGCTAAAATGATGCATACCCAGGTGGATCTCAATGCGCCTTCCTGCCTGGCAGAGCCGATGCTGTTGATGAGCGTACTGGATAATCTTTATTCCAATGCGGTGCACTATGGTACTGAATCCGGTACCATTTATATCAGAAGCAATAACAACGGTTCGCGGGTATTTATTGACGTAGCGAATACGGGAAGCCCGATTCCGGATGATGAAAAAACGATGATCTTTGAGCCCTTCTTCCAGGGGAGTCATCAGCGAAAAGGTGCGGTAAAAGGAAGTGGTCTGGGGCTGAGTATTGCCCGCGACTGCATACGACGCATGCAGGGTGAGCTTAACATCGTGAGTGATGAACGCGCCGATGTCTGTTTTCGTATCGAACTGCCTCTTGAGCCGGAAAAATCAATGAAATGAATAACAACCTGGTGAGTATGTCACACGTCTTTTACCGCGCACTGCGCGCGGTGTTTTCCAGCAAAAATGTGCGCCTGAGCCTGCCCTGCTTACTGCTGGCCGGCTGTGTAACCCATGCGCCGAAAAGTGCAATTAGCCACAAACAGGAAGATAAATGGCCGCAAAAACAGCTGGCCGATTTCCTTTCAACACGTTGCGATGATATATGGAACCTGTCGGGGCGTGATGTTGAATCCAATCCGCTGTTCTGGCTGCGCGGAATAGACTGCGCCCAGCGGCTGGCGCCCGCCGAGGCCCGTGCCCAGGCGGCGATGCTGGTGGACGATACCTGGCAGGACGCGTTTAAACGTGGGATCGTGATGGCGGATGCCAGAATCACGCCTGTCGAACGCCGCGCCAACGTGACGCGGCTGGATACTTACGTGATCAATATTCCCCCGCAGGTGCGCCCGGTCTATCAGCTCTGGCGGGATGGACAAACCCTGCAATTACAGCTGTCTGAAGAGCGTTTCCGCTACAGCAAATTGCAGCAGTCGAGCGACAGCGAGCTTGATGCGCTTCGCCAGCAGCAGGAGTCGCTGCGCGAGCAGCTGGAAACCACCACCCGCAAGCTCGAAAATCTGACCGATATCGAAAGACAGCTCTCGACGCGTAAGCCGGCAGGCAGCTATCTGCCCGATGGGTCGAAAGGCAACTCTGCCACGACGCCAGACAGTGAGACGCCGAAACAAGAGGATGTGAAGCCATGACAAGCCGTAAACCTGCCCATCTGTTACTGGTGGATGACGATCCCGGGCTGTTAAAGCTGCTGGGAATGCGTCTGGTCAGCGAAGGCTACAGCGTGGTCACCGCTGAAAGCGGGCAGGAGGGGCTGAAAGTGCTCAGCCGCGAGAAAATCGATCTGGTGATCAGTGATTTGCGCATGGATGAAATGGATGGCCTGCAACTGTTCACGGAGATCCAGAAGCAGCAGCCCGGGATGCCGGTGATTATCCTCACCGCTCACGGATCTATTCCTGATGCGGTGGCCGCGACGCAGCAGGGGGTATTCAGCTTCCTCACCAAACCAGTGGATAAAGACGCCCTCTATAAAGCAATCGACAGCGCCCTTGAGCATGCGGCGCCATCCGGCGACGACGCCTGGCGTGAATCCATCGTGACGCGTAGCCCTGTGATGCTGCGCCTGCTGGAACAGGCGCGGATGGTGGCGCAATCCGACGTTAGCGTGCTGATCAACGGCCAGAGCGGGACCGGGAAAGAGATCCTGGCCCAGGCTATCCACAACGCCAGCCCGCGCAGTAAAAATGCCTTTATTGCCATCAACTGTGGCGCGCTGCCGGAACAGCTGCTTGAGTCTGAGCTCTTCGGCCATGCCCGCGGCGCCTTTACCGGCGCGGTGAGCAGCCGTGAAGGGCTGTTCCAGGCGGCTGAGGGGGGCACGCTGTTTCTTGATGAAATTGGCGATATGCCCGCGCCGTTGCAGGTCAAACTGCTGCGCGTGTTGCAGGAGCGAAAAGTGCGTCCGCTTGGCAGCAACCGCGATATCGATATCAACGTGCGTATTATTTCCGCTACCCATCGCGATTTACCCAAGGTGATGGCGCGCAACGAGTTCCGTGAAGATCTTTACTATCGACTGAATGTCGTCAACCTGAAAATCCCGGCGCTGGCCGAGCGTGCGGAAGATATCCCGCTGCTGGCAAATCACCTTTTGCGCCAGGCCGCTGACCGCCACAAACCATTTGTGCGCGCGTTCTCCACCGATGCGATGAAACGCCTGATGACCGCAAGCTGGCCGGGCAACGTACGCCAGCTGGTGAACGTGATTGAGCAGTGCGTGGCGCTGACGTCATCGCCGGTGATCAGCGATGCGCTGGTGGAGCAGGCGCTCGAGGGGGAAAACACGGCCTTACCGACGTTTGCGGAAGCGCGAAACCAGTTCGAGCTGAACTATCTGCGCAAGCTGCTGCAAATCACCAAAGGCAACGTGACCCACGCGGCGCGCATGGCCGGGCGTAACCGTACCGAGTTTTATAAATTGCTCTCACGCCACGAGCTGGAAGCGAACGATTTTAAAGAGTAATACCGCAAAATTCGCCTGAATATGATACTGTGAGCAACCGATTACGAGGCTGCTTACTGGCAAGAGTTTAAGGACCCACCATGAAAAAGATTGATGCGATTATTAAACCTTTCAAACTGGATGATGTACGTGAAGCGCTGGCAGAAGTAGGCATCACCGGGATGACCGTAACTGAAGTGAAAGGTTTTGGTCGTCAGAAGGGCCACACCGAGCTATACCGTGGCGCAGAGTACATGGTGGACTTTCTGCCGAAAGTGAAAATCGAGATCGTGGTGAGCGATGATATCGTCGATACCTGTGTGGATACCATCATCCGCACGGCGCAGACCGGTAAAATTGGCGACGGGAAAATCTTCGTCTTTGACGTGGCGCGCGTGATCCGTATCCGTACCGGCGAAGAAGACGACGCGGCGATTTAACATTCTTGCCGGGTGGCGCTGCGCGTACCCGGCCTACAAAACCCTTCGTAGGCCCGTGCAAGCGCAGCGCCGCCGGGCGATTACAGCACTTTATGCGGGCCGAAACATTCGTAATGAATGTTGTCTTTATTCACGCCCAGGTCTACCAGCTGCTTCGCGGCATACTGCATAAACGCTACTGGCCCACAAACGTAGAACTGCATCCCCGGTGCGCTGAACGCCCCTTCATGCTGCCCTAAATTCATCAGGCCTTCGCTGTCGAAACGAGCCGCTGCGCGGTCTGCCTCCGTCGGCAGGCGATACCAGGTATGCGCGGTGAAACGCGGCAGGGTCGCTCCGAGCGCTTTGACTTCATCCGCAAAGGCGTGCACATCACCGTTCTCCGCCGCGTGGAACCAGTTAACCTGCGCGCTGTGGTTTGCTTTCGCCAGCGTATCCAGCATCGCCAGCATTGGCGTCTGACCTACGCCTGCGGAGATCAGCGTCACCGGGGTATTCGTTTCAACGGCCATAAAGAAATCGCCCGCCGGTGCCGCCAGATGGACCACGTCGCCCACGCTGGCTTCGTTATGCAGCCAGTTGGATACCTGACCGCCTTCCTCACGTTTAACCGCAATGCGATAGCCTTTGCCGTCTGGCTTGCGGGTCAGGGAGTACTGGCGAATCTCCTGGTGCGGGAAGCCTTCAGGCTTCAGCCAGACGCCCAGATACTGGCCCGGCTGGTAATCGGCAACCGGCTGACCGTCCACTGGCTCAAACTCAAAGCTGGTGATCAGTGCGCTGCGCGGGGTTTTCTCAACGATGCGGAAGGCGCGCGTGCCTTCCCAGCCGCCATTCTTGCTGGCGTTTTCGCTGTAGATCTGCGCTTCACGGTTGATGAATACGTTTGCCAGTACGCCATAGGCCTTACCCCAGGCATCCAGTACTTCCTGGCCCGGGCTGAACATTTCGTCCAGGGTTGCCAGCAGATGACTGCCGACGATGTTGTACTGCTCAGGTTTGATCTGGAAGCTGGTGTGCTTCTGGGCGATTTTTTCCACCGCAGGCAGCAGAGCCGCCAGGTTTTCGATGTTGCTGGCATAGGCGGCAATAGCGTTAAACAGCGCTTCGCGCTGATCGCCGTTACGCTGGTTGCTCATGTTGAAAATCTCTTTGAGCTCCGGGTTATGCGCGAACATGCGATCGTAGAAATGGGCGGTCAGTTTAGGACCCGTTTCAACCAGCAGGGGGATTGTGGCTTTCACGGTAGCGATGGTTTGGGCGTCGAGCATAGCAGCTTCCTTCTGATGTTACTTTAATGATGTATTTTATATGCATCTTATAAAAATACCCCTGCAATGTAAATGGTTCTTTGCATCGTGAAAAATATGCATCACAAAGCTGAAAAGAAATCCGTTGAAAATGGCGAGAGCTTTATTGCTCAAACCCTTGCGTGGCGTGGAGGTAAACGTTTGCGTAAAATCGTTTGTCAAGACCTGTTATCGCAGAACTATTCAGTTATACTGTTGCCCGTCGTCCAACAGGACTGCCTTTTCAGGCCAAAAATTTACTTGTTAGCTGAGTCAGGAGATGCGGATGTTAAAGCGTGAAATGAACATTGCCGATTATGATGCCGAACTGTGGCAGGCTATGGAGCAGGAAAAAGTACGTCAGGAAGAGCACATCGAACTGATCGCCTCCGAAAACTACACCAGCCCGCGCGTAATGCAGGCGCAGGGTTCTCAGCTGACCAACAAATATGCTGAAGGTTATCCGGGCAAGCGCTACTACGGCGGTTGCGAATACGTTGATATCGTTGAGCAGCTGGCGATTGACCGTGCGAAAGAACTCTTTGGCGCTGACTACGCGAACGTCCAGCCGCACTCTGGCTCTCAGGCTAACTTCGCTGTTTACACCGCGCTGTTGCAGCCGGGCGATACTGTTCTGGGTATGAACCTGGCGCAGGGCGGCCACCTGACTCACGGCTCCCCGGTTAACTTCTCTGGCAAACTGTACAACATCATCCCTTACGGTATTGATGAGTCCGGTAAAATTGACTATGAAGACATGGCGAAGCAGGCCAAAGAGCACAAGCCGAAGATGATCATCGGTGGCTTCTCTGCTTACTCCGGCATCGTTGACTGGGCAAAAATGCGTGAAATCGCTGACAGCATCGGTGCGTACCTGTTCGTCGACATGGCGCACGTTGCCGGTCTGATTGCGGCAGGCGTTTACCCGAACCCGGTTCCACATGCGCACGTTGTGACCACCACTACCCACAAAACCCTGGCGGGTCCACGCGGTGGTCTGATCCTGGCGAAAGGCGGTGACGAAGAGCTGTACAAAAAGCTGAACTCCGCCGTGTTCCCAAGCGCCCAGGGCGGCCCGCTGATGCACGTTATTGCCGCGAAAGCCGTCGCGCTGAAAGAAGCGATGGAGCCAGAGTTCAAGGTTTATCAGCAGCAGGTTGCTAAAAACGCCAAAGCGATGGTGGAAGTGTTCCTGAACCGTGGCTACAAAGTGGTCTCTGGCGGGACTGAAAACCACCTGTTCCTGCTGGACCTGGTTGATAAGAACCTGACCGGTAAAGAAGCTGACGCAGCCCTCGGTCGCGCCAACATTACCGTCAACAAAAACAGCGTGCCAAACGATCCGAAGAGCCCGTTCGTGACTTCCGGTATCCGTATCGGTTCTCCGGCCGTAACTCGCCGTGGCTTTAAAGAAGCGGAAGTGAAAGAGCTGGCGGGCTGGATGTGTGACGTTCTGGACAACATCAATGACGACGCGGTTATCGAGCGCGTTAAAGGTAAAGTTCTGGACATCTGCGCACGCTTCCCGGTGTACGCATAATTCTCTGCGTCGCAGAACTGAAAAAGGCCGCTCATGCGGCCTTTTTTTATGGGCTAACGTCGGTCGAGGGAGATGGCCCCCGGCCCGGTAATCGCCAGCAAAATAAAGCCGCCAGCGATACTTACATTTTTGTAGAAGTTAATCATATTTGGCAGAACCGCATCGCCCGTCATATCCCAGTAGTGGTGACCAATCACCGCCGTTCCCAGCGTATAGAAGACAAAGATCACCGCGAGGGGGCGGGTGAAAAAGCCCAGCACGATCAGAATCGCGGCGGGGACTTCCATCACCACCGCAATAATGGCGGCCAGCATGGGCATGGGGGCGCCGAGCGACGTCATATACTGAACGGTGCCGCTAAACCCCGTCAGCTTGGGATAACCGAAAATAATAAACAGGACCACAATAGCAATGCGGGCAATTAAAAGCAGGAAAGAACGAGAGGAGCCGAAATCGAAATAACGTAAGTTGTTCATGGCAAACGACCTCTTCAGGCGATGTTCTTTAAACGTAATACAATTTTGCCGCTCTCGCCATACGCCGACCGGCTGTCCATGATGTTAATTTATCGTTAATTTATAGCGCGCTAACGACTTGCTAAAGTCAGGGATTAACGCCAGACTATCGCCTCCATTTCGGGAGGGATTCATGGTCTTGCATTCCACGCGCTGGCTGGCGCTCAGCTATTTCACCTATTTCTTTAGTTACGGTATTTTTTTGCCTTTCTGGAGCGTCTGGCTCAAGGGAATTGGTCTGACGCCTGAGACCATTGGCATCCTGCTGGGCGCGGGGCTGGTGGCACGTTTCCTGGGTAGCCTGCTGATTGCGCCCCGCGTCAGCGATCCCTCCTTACTGATTAAAGCGGTGCGAATTCTGGCCCTGCTGACGCTGGTCTTTGCGGCCTGCTTCTGGGTCAGCCATCAGTTTGCCTGGCTGATGGTGGTAATGGTTGGCTTTAATCTGTTCTTCTCCCCGCTAGTGCCGCTGACGGATGCCCTGGCGAACACCTGGCAAAAGCAGATCACCATGGACTATGGCCGCGTGCGCCTGTGGGGATCGATTGCCTTCGTGATCGGCTCTGCGCTGGTCGGGAAGCTGGTCAGCCTCTATGACTATCGTGCCATTCTGGCGCTGTTAACGCTCGGCATCGCCTCGATGCTGCTCGGTATGTTGCTGCGTCCGTCGGTAATGCCGCAGGGCGAAAGCCGCCATCAGGAGAGCGCCGGCTGGCCCGCCTGGCGCTCGCTGGTGGCGCAAAGCTGGCGTTTCCTGGCCTGCGTCTGTCTGCTCCAGGGGGCACATGCGGCCTATTACGGCTTCAGCGCCATCTACTGGCAGGGGGCGGGCTACTCGGCTTCTGCGGTAGGCTACCTGTGGTCGCTCGGCGTGGTGGCGGAGGTCATTATCTTCGCGCTGAGCCAAAAACTTTTCCGTCGTTTCGGGGCGCGTGACCTGCTGCTGCTTTCCGCCGTTTGCGGCGTGGTGCGCTGGGGCATCATGGGCTGGACGACTGAGCTGCCGTGGCTGATTGTGGCGCAAATTCTGCACTGCGGAACCTTCACCGTGTGCCATCTGGCGGCGATGCGCTACATCGCGGCGCGAGAGGGTGGGGACGTTATTCGTCTTCAGGCGGTCTATTCAGCGGTGGCGATGGGCGGCAGTATTGCGGTGATGACCGTATTTGCCGGTTTCCTCTATCAGCACCTGGGGCACAGTGTGTTCTGGGTGATGGCGCTGGTCGCTTTACCTGCCATCGTCATCCGCCCAAAGGTGGCTGCTCGCTCGTAACTATGATTCGAGCATAACGCGAATATGTTCCTGCTGCTGCGTGTTCAGGGCCTCAACGGCATGAATGAGCGGCGGCGAGAACAGCGGCAGGGCGGTTGGATAAGGCGTAATGACCAGCGCCGCCTCGCGGGGGGCGCCCTCCTTCTTAAACGCCTCCAGGCTAAGATAACGAATATTGAGCGGCAGCAGCGTCAGCTCGCGAAGCTGCTGCTCAATTAACGCTTCGCAGGCTTTATCTTCCCCCGTTAACAGGACCACCTGTTTTTCATGCAGGTCGGTCTCCTGCATCAGCCAGGCACCAAAAATCACCGCCACCAGAGCCATCTCTTCACCGGAGAATCGCAGACCAAATTCGGCTTCCAGCTCAAACAGCGCCTCTTTAGTGGTGCGCAGCAGCCGGGGGTATAAACGGTGGATCTCTTCCGGCAGGCTGTTGTCGATGCCGATGTCAAATAAGGAGCGGTCCAGCGCCTGAGCCAGATGAATATAAAGCTGATCGGTCAGCCCTTGCTCATCGCTGAAGTTCATCCCGGTTTGCGCCCGGAAACGGGCAATCATACGCACGATGGCGCGACGCAGGCGCTGATCCTGCTGGTGTTTATCCATCACCGGGTCGGGTGTGCGAAGCATCATAAACAGCAGTGCCAGGAACAGCTGTTCATCGCTGTGCGTTCCCTGCGGGACGCGCCGTTTCCAGTGGCGGACAATTTCCTGCGCCGTAAAGTATTCCCCTCGGGACTGCGTCCAGCTGCGCTGAACGGGCGAAAACTCTGGCGTATTGCCCAGATGATGCTGAATCAGACAATATTGCAGATAAAGCTGTAAAAACTGTACGTCGCGGGACTCAAACTGGCGCTGAAGCTTGCGCGCACAAAAGTTGATAAGCGCCCGAAGGTTCGCATCGTCATAAAGCGGGCGGGCAATGCCGTGCTGTTTAAGCGCGGTTTTTAAGGCAGGGGTAAACTGTTGGGCAACAAAATGTGGACAGAGCCGAAGCGCCCTGCGCAGCCAGTGCAGCAGGCACAAACGTTGATTAAGGGCGGAACCCTCAATTCGGTAGCAGCCATCATGGTGCGTGACGATATCAAGGCGATGATAGCGCTGGATTTCATCGCGCGTCTCGGCTATATCTTGCCGTGCCATGACGTCGTCCACGCCGTTGGCAGCGATTATGCTCTGTGCGGTGACGGCAGCATCGGGCAGGTAAAGCATCAAAAGCACCTGGCAGCGGCGCTGCGAACTGGAAAGCACAGATGGAATTTCAAGCGTCGTCATCATCTGTCGGGTATCCAGTGTGAATGTTTGATAAGAATAGCTAAAGGATGGGCGCTGAAAAGCGCACCGGCAGGCATTTCACTCAGGATTGCTGGCGAACATCACAGAATTTTTGACGTGAGGAACAGATGCAAATAGTTAAACAAAGCGCGGTAGCGTTATTTTTGGCGGTTTTCACTTTTGCCGCCGGCGCACATCCTCACAGTTTTATCAGCCTGAAAACCGAACTGGTGACGGACGGCACGCAGCTCAGCGGCCTGAAAATGCGCTGGACGATGGATGAAATCACCTCCGCCGACCTGCTGTACGATGCCGGAAACGCAAAGCCCGGCGATGAGATCTGGAAAAAGCTGGCGGCGGAAGTGATGGCCAACGTGCTGGGTCAGCACTACTTCACCGAGTTCTGGCACAACAGACAAAAGGTGAAGTTTCTTAATCGTCCCACGGAGTACGGCATGACCCGCGACGGTCATCAGGCTGTGCTGACCTTTATCCTTCCGCTGGCGCACCCTCAGCCGCTGGCCGGGCAGAAGTACAGGTTTTCCACGTTTGACCCAACCTACTATGTCGATATGCATTACGCCCAGGACAGCGACGTGCAGCTGCCGGAAAATTTGCAAAAAATCTGCAAAATTGCCGTGCACACCCCGAAACCCAGCGAAGAGATGCTGAACTTTGCCGTTTCTCTTGATAAAGAGGATGCGCCCCCCGAAGACATGGAGTTAGGTAAACAGTTTGCGCAGGAGGTGACGTTACAATGTCAGTGATCTCCTCTCCCGTCAGTAAGCCGCGTCGCTGGCTGCACCTCTGGCCTCTGGCGCTCTTTTTGTTGTTTGCGGTTGGCGGCGCGCTCTGGCTGTGGCAGGCATGGCCGCAGGTGATGGTGAAAAGCATCCTCTGGCAGCGGGAAGTTAATCAGCAGATGAGCGGTCTGCTGAAAGCCGTGGCGGAAAATCCGACCAAAGCGGGCGGCGCTCTTCTGGCGTTCAGCTTCATCTATGGCGTGCTGCATGCCCTGGGACCGGGACACGGCAAAATCGTTATCACGACCTGGCTTGCCACGCATCCGTCGAAGCTGAAATCGAGTATCGGCCTGACGCTGGCGTCCTCTTTACTTCAGGGCGGTGTGGCGATTGCGCTGGTCGTGGTCGTCCTTTCGCTGCTACAGCTGCCGGCCCGCCAGCTGCATATGAGCAGCTTCTGGCTGGAGAAGGGGAGTTACGCGCTGGTAGGCGTGCTGGGGCTGATCCTCTGCTGGCGGGCGCTGAAAAAATTGCGCGCGTTACTGCAAAAACCAAAATTCAAAGCCTTTACGCCACATCACGTTCACCATGAAAACTGCGGGTGCGGGCATCAGCATCTGCCGACGCAGGAACAATTACAGAACGGTGAGGACTGGCGTGCGCGCCTGATGATTGTTCTCTCAATGGGGATGCGTCCGTGCTCGGGTGCGATCATGGTTCTGCTGTTCAGTAAGGTTATTGGCGTGTTTGGCTGGGGCATGCTGTCCGCGCTGGCGATGGCGGCAGGAACGTCTCTCACCATTTCGTCTTTAGCGTTGCTGGTACACAGCTTCCGTCAGCTGGCGGTCAAACTCAGCGGCAATAAAACGCCGGTATTGTGGCGACAGGTTGGCTGGACAACGCTTGCGCTGGCGGGCGGGGTGATTCTGCTGGTGGCTGCGGTTACGATGTGGATGAGCGCGGTGCCGGTGGGAAGGGGGTTGCGGCCTTTCTAGCCGTATCTGAGGCGTGTTGTAAGCCCGGTAAACGTAGCGCCACCGGGCTTAACAGACTGAATTAACGCTTCAGCGCATCGCTCAGTTCATCACGCATGTTTGCCAGCATGGCTTTAACAACGCGCGGGTTACCTGCAACGATGTTGCCGGTAGACATATAGTTATGGCCGCCGGTGAAGTCGCAAACAATCGCGCCAGCTTCACGAGCGATCAGCTCGCCCGCCGCAAAGTCCCACGGCTTCAGTGACAGCTCAAAGTAACCGTCAACGCGGCCGGTCGCCACGTAGGCCAGATCCAGTGCAGCAGAGCCGGTGCGACGGAAGTCCGCGCATTCGGTGAACAGCTTGCCCAGGATATTCATATAAGTGGTTGCGTGCTGCTTCGCCTTGAACGGGAAGCCGGTCGCCAGAATCGTGCCGTCCAGATCGCGTGCATTGCTGCAACGCAGACGGTAGCCGTTCAGCTGCGCGCCCTGACCGCGGGTTGCGGTGAACAGTTCGTTACGCATTGGATCGTAAACAACGGCAACTTCAGTACGGCCTTTGATGCGTACTGCGATAGACACAGAGAAGTGTGGCAGGCGTTTGACGAAGTTGGTGGTGCCATCCAGTGGATCGATAACCCATTGAACATCCTGATCGGTACCTTCATGTTCACCGCTTTCTTCGGTGATGATGGTGTGCTGCGGGTAAGATTTGCGGATCGTTTCGATAATAATCGCTTCTGCGGCTTTATCGACGTTCGTCACGAAATCATTGCTGCCTTTCTGGCTGGTTTCTACGGAGTCTGGGGTTTCGTAGTGTTTGGCAATTACATTACCCGCCTTGCGCGCTGCGCGCACGGCGATGGTCAGCATCGGATGCATCGGTCTCTCTCACTGGATGTTAAAGAACAGGAAAATCGGCGCAGAGTATAGCAGCGGGATCGGATTATGTCTCTCGTTTATGATAATATGCCCGAATATTCTTCAGACACTGAATCCAGACATTTAAAAATTATGCTGCAAAACATTCGAATCGTGCTGGTCGAAACATCGCACACCGGCAACATGGGCTCTGTGGCCCGCGCTATGAAAACCATGGGCTTAACGAACCTGTGGCTGGTGAATCCGCTGGTGAAACCAGACTCTCAGGCTATTGCTCTGGCGGCCGGCGCCAGCGACGTGATCGGGAATGCGCAGATCGTGGACACCCTGGATGAAGCCCTGGCCGGTTGCAGCCTGGTGGTGGGGACAAGCGCGCGCTCCCGTACGCTGCCCTGGCCGATGCTGGACCCGCGCGAATGCGGCCTGAAAAGCATCTCAGAAGCGGAACAGGCGCCGGTTGCGCTGGTGTTTGGCCGTGAACGTGTTGGCCTGACCAACGAGGAATTACAGAAGTGCCACTATCACGTGGCGATTGCCGCCAACCCGGAATACAGCTCGCTGAATCTGGCGATGGCGGTGCAGGTTATTGCCTACGAAGTGCGCATGGCATGGCTGGCGACGCAGGAGAAACCGGTCGAACCTAAAGAAGAGACGGCCTACCCGCTGGTGGACGACCTCGAGCGCTTCTACGGTCATCTGGAGCAGACGCTGCTCTCAACCGGCTTTATCCGTGAAGGCCACCCGGGCCAGGTGATGAACAAGCTGCGCCGTATGTTCACCCGCGCGCGTCCGGAAAGCCAGGAGCTGAACATCCTGCGCGGGATTCTGGCGTCGATTGAGCAGAAGAATAAGGAATAGTGTCGTCTGTTCGCCGGGTGGCGCTTCGCTTACCCGGCCTACAAAGCCCGTAGGCCCCTGCAAGCGCAGCGCCGCCGGGCAAAAAAAACGGCACAGAAGGTTAAATACCTGACTAAAACAGTCAAGTAAATAGTTGACCAATTTAGTCAGGAATGTCAGACTTGGCCCTGCTATGCAATACCCCCATTTTACAATAAAAAACCCCGGGCAGGGGCGAGTTTGAGGTTAAGTAAGACATGAGACTGACATCTAAAGGGCGTTATGCCGTGACCGCGATGCTGGACGTTGCGCTCAACTCCGAAGCGGGCCCGGTTCCGTTGGCTGATATTTCTGAACGACAAGGGATCTCCCTCTCTTACCTGGAACAGCTGTTCTCCAGACTGCGTAAAAATGGACTGGTGTCCAGCGTTCGTGGCCCGGGCGGCGGTTATCTGCTGGGTAAAGACGCGGGCAGTATTGCGGTTGGCGAAGTGATTAGCGCCGTTGACGAATCCGTCGACGCGACCCGTTGCCAGGGTAAAGGCGGCTGCCAGGGCGGCGATAAGTGCCTGACCCACGCGCTGTGGCGCGATCTGAGCGACCGTCTGACCGGCTTCCTGAACAACATCACCCTGGGTGAACTGGTGAATAACCAGGAAGTTCTGGACGTGTCGGGTCGTCAGCAAAGCCATGAATCACAGCGCAGCACCCGTTCGCAGGACGCTATCGACGTTAAACTGCGCGCGTAATAAAAAGATAAGTATTTCAGAATCAGGCCGGGGCGTTAGCTCGCCCCGTGTACTCGGTCGTACATCCAGCCGGTTGCCTGATTCCTTGCATTGAAGCGATGTACGGAGTTTATAGAGCAATGAAATTACCGATTTATCTCGATTACTCCGCAACCACGCCGGTGGACCCGCGTGTTGCCGAGAAAATGATGCAGTGTCTGACCCTGGACGGAAACTTTGGTAACCCAGCTTCCCGTTCTCACCGTTTTGGCTGGCATGCTGAAGAGGCGGTTGATATCGCCCGTAATCAGATTGCTGACCTGGTCGGTGCCGACCCGCGTGAAATTGTTTTCACCTCCGGCGCGACCGAATCCGACAACCTGGCGATCAAAGGTGCTGCCAACTTTTATCAGAAAAAAGGCAAGCACATCATCACCAGCAAAACCGAACACAAAGCCGTGCTGGACACCTGCCGTCAGCTGGAGCGTGAAGGGTTCGAAGTGACTTACCTGGCGCCGCAGAGCAACGGGATCATCGACCTGAAAGAGCTCGAAGCGGCCATGCGTGATGACACCATTCTGGTTTCCATCATGCACGTTAACAACGAAATCGGCGTCGTTCAGGACATCGCGACCATCGGTGAAATGTGCCGCGCGCGCGGCATCATCTACCACGTGGATGCGACCCAGAGCGTGGGCAAACTGCCTATCGACCTGAGCCAGCTGAAAGTGGACCTGATGTCCTTCTCCGGTCACAAAATCTATGGTCCGAAAGGTATCGGCGCGCTGTACGTTCGTCGTAAGCCACGTATCCGCATCGAAGCACAGATGCACGGCGGTGGTCACGAGCGCGGCATGCGTTCCGGTACGCTGCCTGTTCACCAGATCGTGGGCATGGGCGAAGCGTATCGCATCGCGAAAGAAGAGATGGAAACCGAGATGGCACGCCTGCGTACGCTGCGTAACCGTCTGTGGGACGGCGTGAAAGATATGGAAGAAGTGTATCTGAACGGCGATCTCGAGCAGGGCGCGCCAAACATCCTCAACGTCAGCTTCAACTATGTTGAAGGCGAGTCGCTGATCATGGCGCTGAAAGACCTGGCCGTTTCTTCCGGTTCTGCCTGTACGTCTGCAAGCCTGGAGCCATCCTACGTGCTGCGCGCGCTGGGTATGACTGACGAGCTGGCACACAGCTCTATCCGTTTCTCTTTAGGTCGTTTTACTACCGAAGAAGAGATTGACTACACCATCAAACTGGTTCGTAACTCCATTGGCCGTCTGCGCGACCTTTCTCCACTGTGGGAAATGTTCAAGCAGGGCGTGGATCTGAACAGCATTGAATGGTCACATCACTAATCGGTACATAAGGAGAATTCAATCATGGCATACAGCGAAAAAGTTATCGATCATTACGAGAACCCGCGCAACGTTGGCTCTTTTGACAACAGCGATGAATCTGTCGGTAGCGGTATGGTTGGCGCGCCAGCGTGTGGCGACGTGATGAAGTTGCAGATTAAAGTCAACAATGAAGGTATCATTGAAGACGCGCGCTTCAAGACCTACGGCTGCGGTTCAGCTATCGCGTCCAGCTCCCTGGTCACCGAATGGGTGAAGGGCAAGTCTCTGGACGAAGCACAGGCAATCAAGAACACGGATATTGCTGAAGAACTCGAACTGCCGCCGGTGAAAATTCACTGCTCAATTCTGGCAGAAGACGCGATCAAAGCCGCCATTGCGGATTACAAAAGCAAACGTGAAGCAAAATAATTGAGGTTTGAGTATGTCGATTACCCTTAGCGACAGCGCTGCCGCGCGAGTAAGCTCTTTTCTGGCGAACCGTGGTAAAGGCTTTGGCCTGCGACTGGGCGTACGTACCTCCGGCTGTTCTGGTATGGCTTACGTACTGGAGTTTGTTGACGAACCGGCGTCTGATGACACCGTGTTTGAAGACAAGGGCGTGAAGGTGGTGGTCGATGGCAAAAGCCTGCAATTCCTCAACGGCACTCAACTGGACTTCGTAAAAGAAGGCCTGAACGAAGGGTTCAAATTCACGAACCCGAACGTCAAAGACGAGTGTGGTTGCGGCGAAAGCTTCCACGTTTAACCGCGCGTCATCCAAAACCCCACCGTGGCTTTGCTACGCGTGGGGTTTGTTCTAACAGGCTACCCCTGAGATTGTTATGGATTACTTCACTCTCTTCGGACTACCCGCTCAATACCCGATCGATCTCCAGGCGCTGACGGTCCGTTTTCAGGATCTCCAGCGTCAGTACCATCCGGATAAATTCGCCAGCGGGACGCAGGCAGAGCAGCTGGCTGCGGTATCACACTCCGCAACCATCAACCAGGCCTGGCAAACGCTGCGTCATCCGCTGGCGCGTGCAGAATATCTGCTCTCGCTCCACGGTTTCGATCTGGCGAGCGAACAGCATACCGTGCGCGACACCGCCTTTCTGATGGAACAGCTGGAGCTGCGCGAAGAGCTGGATGAAATTGAACAGGCTAAAGACGAAGCGCGCCTGGAAAGCTTTATCACGCGCGTAAAGGGCATGTTCGATACCCGCCATCAGCAGATGGTGGAGCAACTGAACAACGAGACCTGGGACGTGGCGGCAGACACTGTGCGCAAACTCCGTTTTCTCGATAAACTGCGAAGCAGTGCTGAACAACTCGAAGAAAAGCTGCTCGATTTTTAATTTCGGAAGCAATTATGGCCTTATTACAAATTAGTGAGCCAGGCTTAAGCGCCGCACCGCACCAGCGTCGTCTGGCGGTCGGTATTGACCTGGGCACCACCAATTCCCTCGTGGCGACCGTGCGCAGCGGCCAGGCGGAAACGCTGGCTGACGAGCAGGGCCGCCATCTGCTGCCTTCCGTGGTCCACTACCAGCAGCAGGGTCACGCGGTCGGGTTTGATGCCCGCACCAACGCCGCGCGCGATCCGGCCAACACCATCAGCTCGGTTAAGCGCATGATGGGCCGCTCGCTGGCTGATATCCAGACCCGTTACCCGCATCTGCCGTATCAGCTACAGGCCAGCGAAAACGGCCTGCCGATGATCGCGACGTCTGCCGGTCTGCTGAACCCTATTCGCGTTTCCGCTGACATCCTCAAAGCGCTGGCGGCGCGCGCCACGGCGACGCTCGGCGGCGATCTCGACGGCGTGGTAATCACCGTTCCGGCCTACTTCGACGATGCACAGCGTCAGGGCACCAAAGACGCCGCGCGTCTGGCGGGCCTGCATGTGCTGCGTCTGCTGAACGAACCGACGGCGGCGGCCATTGCCTACGGCCTCGATTCCGGTCAGGAAGGGGTGATTGCGGTTTACGATCTCGGCGGCGGGACGTTTGATATTTCAATCCTGCGCCTGAGCCGCGGCGTGTTCGAAGTGCTGGCGACCGGCGGGGATTCCGCGCTCGGCGGCGATGACTTCGACCATCTGCTGGCAGACTACATCCGCGAGCAGGCGGGCATCAGCGATCGCAGCGATGCGCGCGTACAGCGTGAACTGCTGGATGCGGCCATCGACGCCAAAATTGCCCTGAGCGACGCGCAATCGGTCACGGTTAACGTTGCGGGCTGGCAGGGTGAGATCACCCGCAATCAGTTCAGCGAACTGATTGCGCCTCTGGTTAAGCGTACCCTGCTGGCCTGCCGTCGCGCATTGAAAGATGCGGGCGTGGAGGCCAGCGAGGTGCTGGAAGTGGTCATGGTTGGCGGCTCAACCCGCGTGCCGCTGGTGCGCGAGCGCGTGGGCGAATTCTTTGGCCGCACGCCGCTGACCTCTATCGACCCGGACAAAGTAGTTGCCGTGGGCGCCGCTATCCAGGCCGATATCCTGGTCGGCAACAAGCCGGACAGCGAAATGCTTCTGCTGGACGTCATCCCGCTGTCTCTGGGTTTAGAAACCATGGGCGGCCTGGTGGAGAAAGTCATTCCGCGTAACACCACCATTCCGGTGGCGCGCGCGCAGGAGTTTACTACCTTCAAAGACGGCCAGACCGCGATGTCCATCCACGTGATGCAGGGCGAGCGCGAGCTGGTGCAGGACTGCCGCTCTCTGGCGCGCTTTGCGCTGCGCGGAATTCCGGCGCTGCCGGCGGGCGGGGCGCATATTCGCGTTACCTTCCAGGTGGATGCGGACGGCCTGCTGAGCGTCACGGCGATGGAAAAATCGACCGGCGTGGAATCGTCCATCCAGGTGAAGCCGTCCTACGGCCTGACCGATGGCGAAATCGCCTCCATGATTCAGGACTCAATGAGCTACGCCGAGCAGGATGTGAAGGCGCGTATGCTGGCTGAACAAAAAGTTGAAGCCGCACGCGTGCTGGAAAGCCTGAACGGCGCGCTCGCTGCCGATGCCGCGCTGTTAAGCGCCGCTGAGCGTCAGGTGATTGACGATGCTGCCGCGCGCTTGAGCGCAGTGGCCGAAGGCAATGACGCTGACGCAATAGAAGAAGCCATTAAAAACGTTGATAAACAAACCCAGGACTTCGCTGCTCGCCGCATGGACAAATCTGTCCGCGTCGCGCTGAAAGGCCAGTCCGTGGACGAGGTTTAATATGCCAAAGATTGTAATTTTGCCTCATGCGGACCTCTGTCCGGATGGCGCTGTTCTGGAAGCGAAGACCGGTGAAACCATTCTCGATGTTGCCCTGCGTGCAGGTATCGAAGTGGAACACGCCTGTGAAAAATCCTGTGCCTGCACCACCTGCCACTGCATCGTGCGTGAAGGTTTCGACTCTCTCGCCGAGAGCACCGAAGACGAAGACGACATGCTGGACAAAGCATGGGGTCTGGAGCCCGACAGCCGCTTAAGCTGCCAGGCCGCGGTGACCGATGAAGATCTGGTCGTGGAGTTCCCACGTTACACCATCAACCACGCACGCGAGCATTGATATGGGACTGAAGTGGACAGACAGCCGTGAAATCGGCGAGGCGCTCTACGACGCGAACCCGGATCTCGATCCGAAGACCGTACGATTCACCGATATGCATCAGTGGATTTGCGATCTGGAAGATTTTGACGACGATCCAAACGCATCCAATGAAAAAATTCTGGAGGCGATTCTGTTAGTCTGGTTAGATGAAGCAGAATAGATAACATAAACGGGCTGCCTTCAGGCGGCCCGTTTGCTAGTTGCTAATAAGGATAAATAAAATGACCGAAGCGATGAAGATTACGCTCTCCACGCAGCCAGCCGACTCACGCTGGGGCGAAAAAGCCACCTACAGCATCAACAACGACGGTATTACCCTGCACCTGACGGGCAATGATGATTTGGGCCTGATCCAGCGCGCCGCGCGTAAAATTGACGGCCTTGGCATTAAGCATGTGTCGCTGGAAGGCGAAGGCTGGGACACCGACCGCAGCTGGGCGTTCTGGGCAGGCTACAAAGGGCCGAAAGGCACCCGCAAAATCGAGTGGGCGAACCTCGACGAAGCCGGTCAGAAAGAGCTGGAAAGCCGCCTGCAAATCATCGACTGGGTGCGCGACACCATCAACGCCCCGGCGGAAGAGTTAGGCCCTGAGCAGCTGGCGCAGCGCGCCGTCGACCTGCTGTGCGGCGTGGCGGGCGACAAGATGTCTTACCGCATCACCAAAGGTGAAGACCTGCGCGAGCAGAACTACATGGGCATCCACACCGTGGGCCGTGGCTCCGAGCGTCCTCCGGTCCTGCTGGCGCTGGATTACAACCCAACCGGCGATAAAGAAGCGCCGGTCTTTGCCTGTCTGGTCGGAAAAGGCATCACTTTCGACACCGGCGGCTACAGCCTGAAGCAGAGCGCGTTCATGGACTCCATGAAGTCCGACATGGGCGGTGCGGCCACCATCACCGGCGCGCTGGCGTTCGCCATCACCCGTGGCCTGAACAAGCGCGTGAAGCTCTACCTGTGCTGCGCGGACAACATGGTGAGCGGCAACGCCTTCAAGCTGGGCGACATCATTCGCTACCGCAACGGTAAAAACGTTGAGGTGATGAACACCGACGCCGAAGGCCGTCTGGTGCTGGCCGATGGCCTGATCGACGCCTCTGCGCAGAAGCCGGAGCTGATTATCGACATGGCAACCCTGACCGGCGCGGCGAAAACGGCGCTGGGTAACGACTATCACGCCCTGTTCAGCTTCGACGACAAGCTGGCCGATCGCCTGCTGGCCAGCGCGGCGGCGGAAAACGAACCGTTCTGGCGTCTGCCGCTGGCCGAGTTCCACCGCAGCCAGCTGCCGTCCAACTTCGCCGAGCTGAACAACACCGCGAACGCAGCGTACCCGGCGGGGGCAAGCACCGCAGCAGGCTTCCTGTCTCACTTCGTTGAGAACTACCATGAAGGCTGGCTGCACATTGACTGCTCCGCAACCTACCGTAAAGCGGCGGTTGAGCAGTGGTCTGCGGGTGCGACCGGTCTGGGTGTGCGTACCGTGGCGAATCTGCTGACGGCTGAGTAATCTTTTTTGCCCTCACCCTAACCCTCTCCCACAGGGAGAGGGGATGGTTTGCTCCCTCTCCCTTGAGGGAGAGGGCTGGGGTGAGGGGGAAATGCATCATCTGGAATTGTTATGTCAGAAACCAAAAACGAATTAGAAACCCTGCTGGAGCAGGCGGCGACCGAACCCGCCCACCGTCCGGCCTTTTTCCGCACGCTGCTGGAATCCACCGTCTGGGTGCCGGGCACCGCGGCGGAAGGGGAGCAGGTTGTCGAAGACAGCGCGCTGGATCTGCTGCACTGGGAGAAAGACGACGGCACCTCGGTGATCCCGTTCTTTACTTCGCTCGAGGCCTTGCAGGAAGCGGTAGAAGACGAACAGGCGTTCGTGGTGATGCCGGTGCGCACGTTGTTCGAAATGACCCTGGGGCAGACGCTGTTCCTCAACGCCAAACTGCCGACCGGGAAAGAGTTTACTCCGCGCGAAATCAGCCACCTGATTGGTGACGAGGGCAACCCGCTCAGCACTCAGGAGGTGCTGGAAGGGGGCGAAACGCTGCTGCTGTCTGAAGTGGCCGAGCCGCCCGCGCAGATGATTGACTCCCTGACCACGCTGTTTAAAACCATCAAGCCGGTAAAACGCGCGTTTCTCTGCTCCATCAAAGAGAGCGCTGACGAAAAGCCTGTTCTGCTGATAGGGATTGAGGCCGACGGCGATATCGACGAGATCATCCAGGCAGCGGGAAGCGTGGCAACCGACACCCTGCCGGGCGATGAGCCGATTGATATCTGTCAGGTGAAGAAAGGTGAGAAGGGGATCAGCCACTTTATTACCGAGCACATCACCCCGTTCTACGAGCGTCGCTGGGGCGGCTTCCTGCGCGATCTCAAGACCAACCGCATTATCTGATTACGGCGGGGTGACCTTCACCCCGTTGCTTCCAGCAGCAGTAAATCCATCAGCAGCACCAGATTCGACTCAAACGACGTTACCCCTGCGGCTTCGGCGGCGAAATGTACCGCTTCGTCATAGAGGGCAAAATGCACGTCCGCCATACCCGCCAGCGTATTGGCCGACGCGCGGGTAAACGCGACGATCGTCATGCCGACGTTTTTGGCGATCCGCGCTTTATCCAGTACCTGCTCCGTTTCGCCGCTGCGTGAAACGGCAATAAACACCTGATAGCGCGCGGCGTTGCTGAGAAAAATATTCCGGCTGTCTCCCGGCCCGGAGATGAACGCCGTTTTTCCCAGCACCTGCAACTTCTTGGTCAGGTACTCGGCAAAAAGGTACGAAAACCCGGCGCCGTAGAGAAAGAAGCTCTCTTTCTGGCGCAGCAGGCTGGCAAACTGCTGGCGTTTGTCCTGAGTGACCCACTGGAAGGTCTGCTGATAGTTGGCAACGAACCGGGTAAAAAGCCCGGGCATTTCCGCATGTTGCTCAGGCTGTACGGTGATATGCGGCGTGTCAGAAAGCAACTGCTTGCAGTGCCAGATAAACTCGCTAAAGCCGCTAAACCCCAGCTTCTGACACAGCCGCATAATCGTCGCGGTAGAGACAAATGTCGCCTGCGCCAGCTCGCGCACCGTGATGTTGCCCACCAGCAATGGATGCTCAGTGAGGTGGGCGAGGACGCGATACTCCGCGCGGGTCAGCGACGATCCGCGCGTTAACAGCGTTGCCAGGCGGTTATCCATTATTTCGCCGGTTCAACCGGCAGATCGTCCCGTGCACCCCATTCACTCCAGGCGCCGTCGTACAGAGTCACGTCATTCGCGCCAAGGGTTGCCAGCGCCAGGATCACCACGCAGGCCGTCACGCCGGAGCCGCAGCTGGCAATAACCGGACGATGCAAATCCACGCCCTGACGTTCAAAAATGGCACGCAATTCATCGGTGGTTTTCAGCTCGCCTTCAAACACCAGATCGCCCCACGGTACGTTCAGCGCCCCCGGGATATGTCCGCGTTTCAGTCCCGGACGCGGCTCGTCCGTTTCTGCGTTGAAACGTGGAGCGGGACGCGCATCGACGATTTGCGCCGTGTTTTCGTGGCTCACGACCAGCACGTCGGTCAGGCGCTTGACCACGTTAGCGTCAAACGTGGCATCAAATTCCCCTTCCGGCAGCGTGACGTCACCCTGCTGAAGCGGTAGTTCGTCGCGCTTCCAGCCTGCAAGTCCGCCCGCCAGAATCGATACCTTTTCCACGCCGAAGTTTTTCAGCATCCACCACGCTCGCGGCGCGGAAAACAGATTACCTTCATCGTAAACAACAAGATGTTTATCTTTGCTGATGCCCAGCTCGCGCATCGCCACGGAAAACGCTTCCGGGCGAGGCAGCATGTGCGGCAGGGGAGAGGTGTGATCGGAGAGGGCTTCGATATCAAAAAATACCGCGCCAGGCAGGTGCCCTGCACGGTATTCAGCGGGAACGTCACGATGCTCCTGGCCCGGAGGGGCCATGCGCGCGTCGATAATCTGAACTTCCGGGTCGTCGCCGTGCTCAATCAGCCAGTCGGCAGCGACAAAATATGAGGTGGACATGGTTGCCTCCATTCTTTTCCGTAAAAAAGGATTGTCGGTGTTTTTTCTGACACCGACAAGCTAACCACGTTCAACTCGCGAGCAAGCCCCTATTTTTTCACCGCTTCACCGTCCTGCCAGGCCTTTTGCAGCGCAGGCCAGTAGTCGCGGTTGGCTTCGATCATTTCATCCAGAATCGCTTTCGCGTGCTCCATGGTCGGCACGGTGCGGTTCAGAGTGAACGCCTGCAACGCTTTCTCGTAGCTGCCTTCGATGGTTGCCTCAACCAGCAGCTGTTCAGAGGCCAGCTGCTGTTGCAGGAGCGTCTGGTGGAACAGCGGTACCTGACCCACGCGGACAGGCTCCGGCCCTTCGGAGGTGATATAGGCAGGCACTTCCACCACCGCATCGTACGGCAGGTTGGTAATCGCCCCGCGGTTTTCCACCATCACCAGATGGCGTTGGCGCAGGTTGAACGCCAGTGAGCAGGCGACATCGACGATAAATTCGCCGTGAACACCTACGTGGAAGGCGTCCGGTAAAATTCCGGTGCGCTGGTACTCTTCGGCGGCGGCAAACAGCTTTTTCTCACGCCCGTTCATCACTTCGTTGGCGCGGGTATAGTCAGGGTTCTGATGCTCCACAATCTGGTTTGGCATCAGGTAGTACTGTAGATACGGGTTCGGCAGGTACTCCGGGAAGTTATCCATAATCGGCTTGATGTTGCGCCAGGTTTTCACCCACGACGGATCCGAGTGCTGCGGGTCGGTTTTCGCGGCATCTTCCGTCAGCAGGCCAAACTTCGCGATATGTTTACGCAGCTCCGGCAGCTTGTCCTCGCCGTCCACCCGCACGCGGGTAAACCAGCCGAAGTGGTTGAGGCCGAAATAGTCCACCTCCAGTTTATGACGATCCACGCCCAGAATGGCGCCCATATTGCGCATGGCGGCAACCGGCATATCGCAGATATTCAGCACGCGTGCGTTGGGGCGCAGGCGACGCACGCCCTCGGCGACAATCGCCGCCGGGTTGGAGTAGTTCACGATCCACGCCTTTTCGTGCGCGTAGCGTTCCACCCGATCGATCAGCTCTACCATCGGCAGGATAGTACGCAGGCCATATGCCAGCCCGCCGGGTCCGCAGGTTTCCTGGCCGACCACCCCGTGGCGCAGCGGGATCTTTTCATCCTGCTCGCGCATTTTGTACTGTCCGACGCGCATCTGGGCAAAAACAAAATGCGCGCCGCTGAAGGCCACTTCCGGGTCGCTGGTGACGGTGAATTTGATGCTCTGGCTGTGGTCGCGAATAACCTTCTCCACCACGGGCGCAATGGTGTTCTGGCGCGCCTCGTCAATGTCATACAGGCGGATCTCTGCCAGAGGGAAATCATGCAGACGTACCATCAGGCTTTTCACAATACCTGGCGTGTAGGTGCTACCGCCGCCGGCAATCGACAGAATAAATGGGGATGTAAACATCTTTAGCTCCTTTCAGAGAAACGTCTCAACGGCTTCTCGCATTTTTTTGACATGCAGCCCGTAGACCACCTGAACGTTGTTACCTTGTTTGATAACCCCTTTCGCGCCGGTCGCTTTCAGGCGCGGTTCGTCGATGATGTCGACGTCCTTCACCGTGACGCGTAAGCGGGTGTAGCAGTTATCCACTACCTCTATATTTTCCCGACCGCCCAGACCCACCACGATGGATTCGCCCAGCTCGTCGTTATTGCCCTTCGCCTGGTACTCCTGCTTGCTGTAAAGGCGTGTCTCCTGGTCCTCATCTTCACGCCCCGGCGTTTTCATGTTGAAGCGCAGGATCAGGAAGCGGAATACCACGAAATAAAGGGCGAACATGATCAGCCCGACCACGATGTACATGGGCCAGTTGGACTTCTCCGTGCCGAGCGGCAGGTTGTAGAGGATGAAATCGATAATCCCGTTGGCGCCGATGGCGTGAACGCCAAACAGCGAGAACAGCATCATGCCGATGCCGGTCAGCACCGCATGCACCACGAACAGCAGCGGGGCGACGAACAGGAAGGAGAATTCAATCGGCTCGGTTACGCCGACCAGCAGCGAGGTCAGCGCCGCCGGGATCAGAATCGCTTTCGCAATCGCTTTACGCTCTGGCTTCGCGGTCATGTACATCGCCAGCGCGGCGGCAGGAAGGCCGAACATCTTGCTGATGCCGCGCGCATCCCACATCACGGTACTGCTGAGCTGCTTCACGTCCGGGCAGGCCATCTCGGCGAAGTAGATATTGCGCGCGCCCTGGTAAACCGTACCGCACACCTCCTGCGTACCGCCCAGTTCGGTATACAGGAACGGCGTATAGACCAGATGATGCAGGCCCGTCGGCACCAGAATGCGTTCAAGGAAACCGTAGATCGCCACGCCAAACGGACCGGACCCTTTGATCGCCAGCGCCAGGGCGCTTATTCCATGCTGTGCGTACGGCCAGAGTTCGCTCATGACCACGCCGAGCAGCATAGAGACAGGCAGTATCACAATCGCGACAAAGCAGTGGCCGGAGTAAATCGCCATCGCGCCGTTAAACTGGACACCGGAATATTTGTTGTACAGATAACCGGAGAGCGCCCCGGTCAGGATCCCGGCGAAAACGCCCATCTCCAGCACCTGGACGCCCAGCACCATGCTTTGTCCGGCGGCTTTCATCTGTTCCGCAGGGGCCAGTTCTCCCTGAAGCTGTAACGTCACGTTCATCGCGTTAATGAATACGATAAAGGTCACCAGCCCAATCAACGCCGCGTAGCCTTTGTCTCGTGTTGCCAGTCCAATGGGGATCCCGACGGCAAACACCAGCGCCAGGTTGACCAGCACCGACACGGCAGATTTGGCGATCAGCTGGCCGACACTCTGGATCAGCGGGTGGCCGAGAAACGGCAGGTACTCGGCCAGATTGCCGTTACCCAGTACATTCCCGAAGGCGATAAACAGGCCGACGATGGGTAAGATAAGTACAGGTCCGTACAATGATTTTCCGAAATTTTGTAGGGCGTTCACGGCTCGTTTCATGGCTTTCTCTCTTATTGAACCGCGCACTCGGGGTGCGTCATGGTCATAAAACTAGCAGGCCTGATGCGAGCTTATCCAGCTATCTTCTTGTTTTAAAAACAAATGACGCGAAAGGTAACATGTTACGTTATGCGCTGTGATCGCCGTTCCATCACGGTTTGGCTGCGTGATGCCATTCTGCGAGGTGCTTTCCAGATTATAAAATTGGACTTTTTGTATTAACGAAACTTGCGGATAATACTTATCCGGACGATGACCAACAGGCCCCTCAGGCCAGGGACACAGGATGAAACCGTTTCGCTTAGCTGCGATCTCTCTCGCGCTGCTCACCACCTTTACGCTTGTCGGCTGTGATAACAGCGACGACAAACCTCAGGCCGCTGCCCCCGCAGCGTCTACTGCATCAGAACAGAAAACCCCGGCAAAACCGGATCCTGAAAAGCTGGCTAAGCTGGCCGCGCAGAGTCAGGGCAAGGCGTTGACGCTGCTGGATGCCTCTGAAGTGCAACTCGACGGCGCTGCGACGCTGGTTCTGACCTTCTCTGTACCGCTGGATCCCAGCCAGGATTTTGCGAAAACGGTGCATGTGGTGGATAAAAAAAGCGGCAAAGTGGACGGCGCCTGGGAACTGGCCCCCAATCTGAAAGAGCTGCGCCTGCGCCATCTGGAGCCGAATCGTAATCTGGTCGTCACCGTCGAACGTAATTTGCTGGCGCTGAACAAAGCGACATTCGGCATCGACTATGAAAAAGCGATCACCACCCGGGATGTTGAACCGACGGTCGGATTCGCCAGCCGCGGATCGCTGCTGCCGGGTAAGGTGGTGGAAGGGTTGCCGGTGATGGCGCTCAACGTCAACAATGTGGATGTGAACTTCTATCGCGTGAAGCCGGAGTCGCTGGCCTCGTTTGTCAGCCAGTGGGAGTACCGTAACTCGCTGACCAACTGGGAATCTGACAACCTGCTGAAGATGGCGGAACTGGTCTACACCGGCCGTTTCGACCTCAACCCGGCGCGCAATACGCGTGAAAAACTGCTCCTGCCGCTCAAAGATATTAAGCCGCTCCAGCAGTCTGGCGTCTATATCGCCGTGATGAATCAGGCTGGTCACTATAACTACAGTAACGCCGCGACGCTCTTTACCTTAAGTGATATTGGGCTGTCCGCTCACCGTTATCATAACCGCCTGGACATCTTCACCCAGAGTCTTGAAAACGGTGCGGCGCAGTCAGGTGTGGCCATTACCCTTCTGAACGATAAAGGGCAGACCCTGGCCGAGGCGAACAGCGACGCCGATGGTCATGCGAAACTGGAAACCGATAAAGAAGCCGCGCTGATCCTGGCCAGTAAAGATGGCCAGACCACGCTTCTCGACCTCAAACTTCCGGCGCTGGATCTGGCGGAGTTTGATATCGCCGGTAACCCGGGTTACAGCAAACAGTTCTTTATGTTTGGCCCGCGCGATATCTATCGTCCGGGTGAAACGGTGATCCTGAACGGCCTGCTTCGCGACAGCGATGGCAAACCGCTTCCCGATCAGCCGGTAAAACTTGACGTGCTGCGCCCGGACGGACAGGTGGCGCGTACGGTCGTTGTGCAACCTGAGAACGGCCTTTATCGCTTCAACTATCCGCTCGATAGCGGCGCCCAGACCGGCATGTGGCATATTCGCGCGAATACGGGCGATAACCAGCAGCGCATGTGGGATTTCCACGTCGAAGATTTTATGCCTGAGCGTATGGCGCTGAATCTGACCGGGCAAAAAACGCCAGTTTCCCCGCAGGATAATGTCGACTTTAACGTTGCTGGCTATTACCTGTATGGCGCGCCGGCTAACGGTAATTCTCTGCAAGGCCAGCTTTTCCTGCGTCCGCTACGTGACGCGGTGCCTGCGCTGCCTGGCTTCCAGTTCGGTGATATTGCCGAGGAGAACCTGAGCCGCAGCCTGGATGAAGTGCAGCTTACGCTGGACGAACAGGGGCGTGGGCAGGTTACCACCGAAAGCCAGTGGAAAGAGGCGCACTCGCCGCTGCAACTGATTTTGCAGGCCAGCCTGCTGGAATCAGGTGGGCGTCCGGTAACGCGACGCGCCGAGCAGGCTATCTGGCCTGCGGCTGAACTTCCGGGGATCCGCCCACAGTTCGCCAGCAAGGCCGTTTACGACTACCGTACCGATACCACCGTCAATCAGCCGATTGTCGATGAAAACGGCAACGCCAGCTTTGACATCGTCTATGCCGATGCCAGCGGGACGAAAAAAGCGGTATCTGGTTTGCAGGTGCGTCTGATCCGTGAGCGTCGCGACTACTTCTGGAACTGGTCCGAGAGTGAGGGCTGGCAGTCCCAGTTTGATCAAAAAGATCTGGTTGAGGGCGAGCAGGAGCTAAACCTCAAGGCCGATGAAACCGGTAAAGTCACCTTCCCGGTGGAGTGGGGCTCATACCGTCTGGAAGTGAAAGCCCCTGATGACATGGTCAGCAGCGTGCGCTTCTGGGCGGGGTACAGCTGGCAGGATAACAGCGATGGCACGGGCGCTGCTCGCCCGGATCGTGTGACGCTGAAACTGGACAAGCCATCCTATCAGCCAGGCGATACCATCAACCTGCATATTGCAGCGCCGGCCGCAGGCAAGGGCTATGCAATGATCGAATCCAGCGAAGGACCGCTGTGGTGGAAAGAGATCGACGTGCCAGCAAACGGTCTGGATCTCGCCATTCCGGTGGATAAGGACTGGAAACGTCACGATCTCTACCTCAGCACGCTGGTGGTTCGTCCTGGCGATAAATCCAAATCCGCCACGCCAAAACGGGCGGTTGGCCTGCTGCATCTGCCAATGGGGGACGAAAATCGTCGCCTGAACATCGCACTGGATAACCCGCAAAAAATGCGTCCGAACCAGACGCTTTCTGTGAAAGTGAAAGCCAGCGTAAAAGAGGGGACTGTGCCACAGAAGGTGAACGTACTGGTCTCGGCTGTCGATAGCGGCGTGCTGAACATTACCGACTACGTCACGCCGGATCCGTGGGAAGCTTTCTTCGGTCAGAAGCGCTATGGCGCGGACATCTATGATGTTTACGGCCAGGTGATTGAAGGTCAGGGACGTCTGGCCGCACTGCGCTTTGGCGGAGACGGCGATGAACTGAAACGCGGCGGTAAGCCACCGGTGAACCATGTCACCATAATTGCCCAGCAGGCGCAGCCGGTTACGCTTGATGCCAACGGCGAAGGCACCATCACGCTGCCGATTGGCGATTTCAACGGCGAACTGCGTCTGATGGCGCAGGCCTGGACGGAAGACGATTTCGGCAGCAGCGAAAGCAAAATCATTGTGGCGGCTCCGATTATCACCGAGCTTAACACGCCGCGATTCCTCGCCAGTGGCGATACCTCCCGCCTGACGCTGGACCTGACTAACCTGACGGACCAGCCGCAAACGCTGAACATTGCGTTAACCGCAACCGGTAAGTTGTCGCTCGAAGGCGCTCAGCCAGAGCCGGTTAAGCTGCCGCCTGGCGCACGTAGCACCCTGTTTATTCCGGTGCGCGCCCTGGAAGGCTATGGTGATGGTGAAGTGACTGCTCAGGTGTCGGGGCTTCAGCTCCCTGGTGAGACGTTTGCGCCGCAGCAGAAGAGCTGGAAAATTGGCGTGCGTCCCGCATTCCCGGCGCAAACGGTGAATACGGGCACGATGCTGAACCCTGGCGAATCCTGGAGTGCCCCAGCACAGCATATCAACGGTTTCTCGCCTGCCACGCTACAGGGGCAACTGTTGCTCAGTGGTAAACCACCTTTAAATCTGGCACGCTACATTCGTGAACTTCAGGCTTATCCATACGGATGTCTTGAGCAGACCACCAGCGGCCTGTTCCCGTCGCTTTACACCAACGCGGCACAACTTAAGGCTCTGGGTATTAAAGGCGATACCGACGATAAACGCCGTGCGGCCATTGATATCGGGATCTCCCGTCTGCTGCAAATGCAGCGTGACGATGGCGGTTTTGCCTTGTGGGATAAAAACGGCCCGGAAGAGTACTGGCTGACCGCCTATGTCACGGACTTCCTGGTGCGGGCAGGGGAGCAGGGTTACAGCGTGCCTGCCGAGGCAGTGAATAACGCCAACAGCCGACTGCTGCGCTATTTACAGGATCCGGGGATGATGTCCATCCGCTACAGCGACGACACCCAGGCCAGCAAATTTGCTGTTCAGGCGTACGCTTCGCTGGTGCTGGCTCGTCAGCAAAAAGCGCCGCTCGGTGCGCTGCGTGAAATCTGGGAGCGCCACGCTCAGGCTGCTTCCGGGCTTCCGTTGATGCAGCTGGGCATGGCACTCAAACTGATGGGGGATGCACCGCGCAGCCAGCAGGCGCTGGATCTGGCTCTCAAAACTCCCCGTAACGACAGCCGAAACTGGATGGCGGATTACGGCAGCCAACTGCGTGATAATGCCCTGATGCTCTCCCTGCTGGAAGAGTACAAGCTGATGCCGGATGCGCAAAACAGGCTGCTGAACACGTTATCTGAAGACGCGTTCAGCCAGCGCTGGCTGTCTACTCAGGAGAGCAATGCGCTGTTCCTGGCCGGACGTTCACTGCAAACCTTGTCAGGCGCGTGGCAGGCGACGACCACCCTCTCTGAACAGACCCAGAGCAGTGATAAAGCGCAGGTAGAAAACCTGAACAGCGCTCAGCTTGGTGCGTTGCAGGTGACGAATACCGGCACTACGCCGCTGTGGGTACGACTGGACACGACTGGCTATCCGGAGTATGCGCCTCAGCCATCCTCTAATGTCTTGCAGATTGAACGTCATATCCTGGCGACAGACGGCAGCAGCAAGTCGCTCTCTTCTCTGAAGAGCGGTGAGCTGGTTCTGGTGTGGCTGGAGGTGAAGGCCAGCCAGAACGTGCCGGATGCGCTGGTGGTGGATCTGCTCCCGGCAGGTCTGGAGCTGGAAAACCAGAATCTGGCGAGCAGCAGCGCCAGCTTGCAGGACAGCGGCAGTGAAGTGCAAAACCTGCTGAATCAGATGCAACAGTCTGATATTCAGCACATGGAATTCCGCGACGATCGCTTTGTGGCCGCGGTGCCGGTCAATGAAGGTCAGCCGGTCACGCTGGTTTACCTGGCCCGTGCCGTTACGCCGGGAACCTATCGGGTGCCTGTTCCGATGGTCGAGTCCATGTATGTTCCGCAGTGGCGGGCAACGGGGGCGGCCAGTGGCCCGCTGATCGTTGTTCCGTAAGATGCGGATAGCACGCCTGATTCGCTCCCGCTGGCTGTGGCTGGCGGGAGCGCTTCTCGTTTCAGGGGGGCTGATTGTCGTCGCTGACCGCGTGTGGCCGTTGCCCCTGAAAGAGGTCAACCCAGCGCGAGTGGTGGTGGATGAGCAGGGTGTTCCGCTGTGGCGTTTTGCCGACAGCGAAGGCATCTGGCGCTATCCGGTTACCATTGAAGAGGTTTCCCCACGCTATCTTGAGGCGCTGATCCAGTATGAAGATCGCTGGTTCTGGGATCACCCGGGCGTCAATCCGCTTTCTGTACTGCGTGCCGCCTGGCAGGATCTCACCTCCGGGAGAGTGGTTTCCGGCGGGAGCACGCTTACCATGCAGGTGGCGCGCCTGCTGGATCCGCATCCGCGTACCTTTGGCGGTAAAATTCGTCAGCTGTGGCGGGCGATGCAGCTGGAGTGGCATCTCTCCAAGCGTGAAATCCTGACGCTGTATCTTAACCGTGCCCCGTTTGGCGGCACGTTGCAGGGCGTGGGCGCGGCAAGCTGGACTTACCTGGGCAAACCGCCGTCTCAGCTGAGCTATTCCGACGCGGCGCTGCTGGCAGTGCTGCCGCAGGCACCCAGCCGTCTGCGCCCGGATCGCTGGCCGGAACGTGCCGAAGCGGCGCGGAACAAAGTGCTCGACCGCATGCGGACTCAGGGCGTCTGGTCTGAGAAGCAGGTGAAAGAGTCCCGTGAAGAGCCGGTCTGGCTGGCTCCCCGGCAGATGCCGCAGCTGGCGCCGCTCTTTTCCCGCATGATGCTGAGTAAAAGTCGTGACACAAAAATAGTCACCACGCTGGATGCAGCTTTGCAACGACAGCTTGAAGAGCTGGCAATGAACTGGAAATCACGCCTGCCTGCCCGCAGTTCGCTGGCGATGATCGTCGTGGATCATACATCCATGAAAGTGCGTGGCTGGGTAGGCTCGGTAGATATCAATGATGACAGCCGTTTCAGCCACGTGGATATGGTCAATGCGATCCGATCGCCGGGATCGGTCCTCAAGCCATTCATCTATGGCATGGCGCTGGACGATGGTCTGATCCATCCCGCTTCGTTATTGCAGGATGTGCCAAGAAAAACGGGGGATTATCGTCCGGGCAACTTTGACAGCGGCTTCCATGGGCCGGTCAGTATGAGCGAAGCCCTGGTGCGTTCCCTCAACCTGCCTGCGGTGCAGGTTCTGGAAGCGTACGGCCCAAAACGTTTTGCCGGAATGCTGAGCAACGCGGGATTACCGCTCATTCTGCCTGCGGGGGCACAGCCCAACCTCTCTCTGATCCTGGGGGGCGCAGGCGCACGCCTGGCTGATATCGCTGCCGCCTATAGCGCCTTTGCGCGTCAGGGTAAGGCGGGCCGGCTGCGTTTACAGCCGGGCGATCCGCTGATCGAACGTCCGCTGTTATCGCAGGGGGCGGCGTGGATCATTCGACGCATTCTCGCTAATGAAGCACAGCCCCTGCCGGACAGTGCGCTGCCCCAGGTTGCGCCGCTGGCGTGGAAAACGGGCACCAGCTATGGCTACCGGGATGCCTGGGCCATCGGCCTGAATGCCCGGTATGTCATTGGAATCTGGACCGGACGCCCGGACGGCACGCCCGTTGCCGGGCAGTTTGGTTTCGCCAGCGCGGTACCGCTCCTGAATCAGGTCAATAACATGCTTCAGTCCCGCTCGATGGTGGATGAAGCGCGCCTGCCGCGCGATCCGCGTCCTGCAAGCGTAGGACGGGGCGTGATTTGCTGGCCGGGGGGCCAGTCCCTGCCTGAAGGGAGCGAAAACTGTCGGCGTCGGCTGTCAACCTGGCTGCTGGAAGGCAGTGAACCGCCTACGCTACTGCTGCCGGAACAGGAAGGTATTCGCGGGATCCGTTTCCCGGTCTGGCTGGATAAAGAAGGCAAACGCGTTGCGGCGGATTGTCCTGATGCGACAGAGAAAGTGCTGGATGTCTGGCCGCTACCGCTGGAGCCCTGGCTGCCTGCTGCTGAAAAACGGGCTGCTCGTCTCCCAGCCCGTTCAGCTATTTGCCCTCCGCTGGATAACCATAATGCGGCGCCGATGATGTTGTCAGGCGTCAGAGAAGGGGCGGTAATTAAACGTCTTCCGGGTGAGAAAAATATGACCCTCAACGTTTCAACCAGCGGCGGGGAGGGACAACGATGGTGGTTTTTGAATGGCGAACCGCTGGACGGGCACCAGAAGAATTATTCACTGCAATTATATTTGCCGGGTAAATATCAATTAATTGTATTAGATGAAACAGGACAAACGGCGACAGTGAATTTTGAATTAGATCGCTAAGTATTACCCCTCAAGAGTTAGCTTGATAATTATCAATATTCGTTCCTGAAAAAAAACGAGAATGCGTTTTTATTTGAAGGAACGAGCAATGAAAAAAAATAAACATCAGGGAGAAGGGCTTATTCCCGCCATATCCCGGCGTCAGTTTATTCAGGCAGGGTCGGCGCTCGCCGCCCTGCCGTTTGTCGTCAAAACCGGCAAAGTACAGGCACAGGGCGCGGCGGTTTCAGACGCTACGCCTGAAGAAAAAGTGGTGCAAACCTGTAGTACGTTTGACTGCGGCGGGAAGTGTGATATTCGTGCTCACGTCAGTGATGGCGTTGTGACCCGAATTTCAACGCGTCCGGATAACGCGCTGGATCCGCAGATGCCAGTAATGCGCGCCTGCGTTCGTGGTCGGGCTTATCGGAAATTTGTTTATCACCCCGATCGACTGAAATATCCAATGAAACGCGTAGGTAAACGTGGCGAAGGAAAATTCGAGCGTATTACCTGGGATGAAGCCACCACCCTCATTGCGAATCAATTAAAAACTATTACGCAAAAATACGGTGCTGCGTCACGCTATGTTCATGTGGGCACCGCGGTGTCCGGCGGGACCTTTTCCGGCGATAAAATGGTTCGTCGTCTGCTCAACTTAACCGGCGGCTATCTCGAAAGCTATCACTCGGTCAGTATGGGTAACACGGCGGCGGCAACGCCGTATACCTATGGCACCGCCGCCAGCGGCAGCTCTCTGGACACGCTGCTGGACACCAAACTGGTCATTCTCTGGGGGCATAACCCGACGGAAACCATCTTCGGGCACAGCAACCACTTCTACCAGAAGATGAAGCAAAACGGCACGCGCTTCATTGTTGTCGACCCACGCTATTCCGATACGGTTTCCTCCCTTGCCGATCAGTGGATCCCGCTGCTTCCCACAACAGACAACGCCCTGATGGACGCGATGATGTATGTGATCGTCACGGAGAATCTGCACGATCGCGACTTTATTCAACGCTACACCCTGGGCTTTGACGAAGACGCCATGCCAGAGGGCGTTCCGGCCAATGAATCCCTGATGGCTTACCTGAGCGGTGCAAAGGATGGCGTGGCGAAAACGCCTGAGCGGGCAGAGAAAATCACCCACGTGCCTGCACAAACTATTCGTCAGCTGGCGCGTGACTACGCAACCACCAAACCCGCCGCGCTGATCCAGGGCTGGGGACCGCAGCGTCACAACTGCGGCGAGCGCACCGCGCGCGGCTCGACGATACTGGCCACGCTAACGGGTAACGTCGGGGTGAAAGGCGGCTGGGCAGCAGGCTATGGCGGCTGCGCAAACCGCAAATTTGCGGCCGGGCCAGAGATGCCGGACAACCCGGTCAACGCCAAAATTTCGGTCATGAACTGGGTCCAGGCCGCGGATGATGCTTCTAAGGTAACCGCGGAAGATGGCCTGAAGGATGCTGAGAAGCTGGACAGCAATATCCGCATCCTGTTCTCGCTGGCGGGCAATTATCTGGCTAACCAGAACCCGGATCTTCATCATGCAACCCGTGTCCTGGAAGACGAGTCGAAAATCGAGTTTATCGTCGCAAGCGATCTGTTTATGACGCCGAGCGCCAGATACGCCGACCTGCTTTTGCCGGAAACCAGCTTCATGGAACGCTGGAATATCGGCGAAACCTGGGGCACGGCAAGCTATCTGATCCTGTCAGAAAAGCTGATTGAACCTGAATTTGAACGCCGTTCAGACTACGACTGGCTACGGGAGGTCGCTGCTAAGCTTGGCGTCGAGCCAGCGTTCAGCGAGGGCCGTGACGAAAAAGCGTGGATTGAGCACATCTGGGAGCAGACGCGGCTGTCCATGCCGGATGAAAACCTGCCGGACTTCGCGACGCTACAGAAGACGCGTCAGCATCTTTTCAAAAGCGCGCCGTACGTTGCCTTTGAAGACAACATTCGCGATCCGCAGAATCATCCGTTCCCGACGCCGTCCGGAAAAATTGAGATCTTCTCGAAGCGTCTGTACGACATGCAGCACCCGGAAATCCCGGCGCTGTCGCACTACGTGCCTGCCCATGAAGGGCCGGAAGACGAGCTGGTCAAAACCTTCCCGCTCCAGCTGATCACCTGGAAAGGGAAAAACCGCGCTAACTCCACCCAGTACGCCAACCCGTGGTTAATTGAGGCGCAGCAGCAAAAGCTGTGGATCAACCCGCAGGATGCGCAAAAGCGCGGCATTGCGCAGGGGGATACCGTGCGTATTCATAACGCGCGCGGCATTTGTGAGATCCCGGCGGAGGTCACGCCGCGCATCATTCCAGGCGTGGTGGCCATGCAGGCAGGCGCCTGGTGGCAGCCGGACGCGCAGGGTATCGATAAAGGCGGCTGCGCGAACGTGCTCAGTTCCGCCCGTATTACCGCGCTTGCGAAAGGGAATTCCCATCAAACCATGCTGGTGGAGGTAGCTAAAGCATGAGTCAGTTTAAACATTACGCACCGGTGAGCGACAAACAGCTGGGTTTTTATATCGACTCTTCTCGCTGCTCGGGCTGCAAGGCATGTCAGGTGGCGTGCAAAGATAAAAACAACCTTGAGGTCGGACGTCGTTTCCGTCGCGTTTATGAAGTCAACGGCGGGAGTTTTATCCCGACCGGGCAGGGCGGCGTCAGCAACAACGTTTTTGCCTACACGCTCTCTATTTCCTGTAACCACTGCGCAGACCCTGTCTGCACCAAAAACTGTCCAACCACCGCGATGCATAAGCGTCCGGGGGACGGCATTGTGCGCGTTGATACTGATAAGTGTGTCGGCTGCGGCTACTGCGCATGGTCTTGCCCTTACGGCGCGCCACAGCTCAACGAGCAGACTGGGCAGATGTCCAAATGTGATTTCTGCGTGGATCTCCAGGCGAAGGGAGAGCAGCCCGTCTGTGTGGCAACCTGTCCACTCGAAGCGATTAAATTCGGGCCGATTGATGAACTGCGGGCGAAGTATGGTGCGGTCTGTGATGTGAAAGGCCTGCCTGATTCCTCCATCACCAAACCAAACCTGGTGATCAAAGCGCATCAGGGCGCAGAGAAAGAGGGGAAACGTCATGCATGAGTTACCACTGCTGATTTTTACGTTGTTCCTGCAAGGATCGGTTGGCGTTACGCTGTGGCTGGCGTTCGGAAGCACGCAACGCAGCGCGCTGCTGCCGGCAGCCGGAGCGTTTGTGCTGGCGAGTCTGGGGCTGCTCGCCTCCGCGCTGCACATGGGCTATCCGCTTAATGCTCTTAACGCGCTGCGCCACGTATCCAGCTCCTGGCTGAGCCGTGAGATTATCTTTGCCAGTCTTTATCTTGCGGCGCTTGGCTTCGCAACGCTGCTTATGTTTGTCAAAAAGCCAGGCTGGAAGCCACTGTTGGTTGTGGCAGGTCTGGTTGGTTTAGTCGACGTGTTCTGCATGGCGCAGATCTACATGCACGCATCCGTGGTGACATGGCAGCACGTTAACACGCTGGTGCTGTTTATCGGCTCGGTAGGAATAATCGGCTCAGCCTGCATGGCCTGTGCGCCGCATGCCCGCATCAACGTGCGTGCGGCGGTTGTCATTATTACGCTGCTGGTGCTTGTGCGTCTGGTGATGCAGCCCGTCTGGCTGGCAGATATTACGGCTATGGACAACACCGTGGCGACGTTCCCTCACGCACCGCTACAGATGCTGGAGCAACTTCGAACCGTGCATCTGCTGAGCTGGTGCGTATCCGTTGCGGGTATGCTGTGCTTTGCTGCGGGCGGTCTGAAAGCGGCGCGATCTCCCATGCTGCTGGGAAGCGCATTGCTGATTGTCGGTGAGCTGATGCTGCGCTTCGTTTTCTTCAGTATTGGCTGATGGGCGGATTGACCTTTGCCCCGGCGATGGACGTGACGCATGCGTGCGTCCGTCGCCGTTTTCGCCACGCTTCCTGCCTCGCCTGCGCGGACGTCTGTCCTGTGCAGGCTTTTTCTTTTACCGACTCAGGCGTCTCGGTTGATGACAGCCGCTGTATTGAATGCGGTGACTGCCTGTTCGTCTGCCCCGCTGAGGCCATCACCGGCATCACGCCGCGAAAACGCTTTCTGTGTGGCGATACGCTTGTTGGGCCGTTTACTGACCGTGCGCCAGGGGTGAATGAGCTTCTGCTGTGGCACGCGCAGTACCACGTTCGTTTTATCAGTATCGACGCGGAGCAGAATCCTGACTGGTTGCTGGCGATTGCCCGGTTGAATCTGGCGCTTCGTCGGCGCGGTGAAGCGGCGTGGGCGTTTAAACATATACCCGTCAACGAGGTTAATACCGCCCGGCGTGCGCTGATGCACGTTCCCCGTGAGGATGTCCGGGCCTGTAGCGTCGTGCCCGGTCAGCGTAAACTGCGCAGGGCGTTTTCTGCGTTTAGCGAGGCAGAGATAACTCTCGATGCCAAATCCTGCATACTGTGCGGCGCGTGCTGGCGAAGTTGTATGGAAAACGCGATTCGGTTTAAGAACGCTGAACTGGTCGTGGAAACCGGACGCTGTACGGGGTGCGGCGGCTGCGAAGCGGTATGCCAGCATGCGGCGATAAACGTGACGCAAACAGACGGGGTAGGGAAAAGCGTGACCATACCGGCATATGAAGCCGTTTGCCTGACGTGCCACCGTCATTTCTGGTCATTTACGTCTGATGAAAAGCAGTGTCCGCTCTGTTTTCATCATCAACACGGTATGCGAAATACGAGCTGTTGCTAATCTTCGTCTCATTTTAAAAAAATGTTATGCATAACCATAGGCAATGGCGCTATTGCTCTTTATAATCCGCGCCACACCATACTCAGGTATGCAAAAACAACAGAACATTTTACAGAGGTTATCAATGGCTATTGAACGTACTTTTTCCATCATCAAACCAAACGCGGTGGCAAAAAACGTTATTGGCAGCATCTTCGCTCGCTTTGAATCAGCAGGGTTTAAGATCGTTGGCACCAAAATGCTGCACCTGACCGTTGAGCAGGCTCGCGGTTTTTACGCTGAGCACGAAGGTCGCCCATTCTTTGATGGTCTGGTCGAGTTCATGACCTCTGGCCCAATCGTGGTATCCGTACTGGAAGGCGAAAACGCGGTACAGCGTCACCGCGATCTGCTGGGTGCAACCAACCCGGACAACGCGCTGGCAGGTACTCTGCGCGCCGACTATGCAGACAGCTTCACCGAGAACGGCACCCACGGTTCCGACTCTGTTGAATCTGCTGCGCGCGAAATCGCGTTCTTCTTCGCTGAAGGCGAAGTGTGCCCGCGCACTCGCTAATAATTTCGTAAATGCCGCGTGCAAACGTGGCATCCCTGCGCCAGACTTTGTACAATGCAACGCCCCGGACGAGCAGACTGCTTACCGGGGCGTTTCTTTTCAACCCACCAAGGGCCACAACGTGTAACAACGAGGCCGGAAAAAATTATGTCTGAATTAGTGAATACCTCCGAAGTCGCCATTCCTGCGGTTCCCAATAAAAATGGAAAAATTAACCTGCTGGACCTGAACCGTCAGCAGATGCGCGAGTTCTTTAAAGAGATGGGCGAGAAGCCATTTCGTGCCGATCAGGTCATGAAATGGATGTACCACTATTGCAGCGACAACTTTGATGACATGACGGACATCAACAAAGTGCTGCGCAATAAGCTTAAAGAAGTGGCGGAAATCCGCGCACCGGAAGTGGTGGAAGAGCAGCGCTCTTCAGATGGTACCATCAAGTGGGCCATTGCCGTTGGCGATCAGCGCGTTGAAACCGTGTATATCCCGGAAGACGATCGCGCTACGCTGTGCGTCTCTTCTCAGGTGGGCTGTGCGCTGGAGTGCAAATTCTGCTCTACGGCGCAGCAGGGCTTTAACCGTAACCTGCGCGTGTCGGAAATTATCGGCCAGGTCTGGCGTGCCGCGAAAATTGTGGGCGCGGCGAAAGTCACCGGTACACGTCCAATCACCAACGTGGTGATGATGGGGATGGGTGAACCGCTGCTCAACCTGACCAACGTCGTTCCGGCGATGGAAATCATGCTCGACGATTTCGGCTTTGGTCTGTCCAAGCGCCGCGTTACGCTCTCTACTTCCGGCGTTGTGCCTGCGCTGGACAAACTGGGCGACATGATTGACGTTGCGCTGGCCATCTCCCTTCACGCGCCAAACGACGCCATCCGTGACGAAATTGTGCCGATCAACAAAAAGTACAATATCGAAACCTTCCTGGCTGGCGTGCGCCGTTACCTGGAGAAATCCAACGCGAACCAGGGCCGCGTGACCATTGAATACGTGATGCTGGATCATGTTAACGACGGTACCGAACATGCACACGAGCTGGCTGAACTGCTGAAAGATACGCCATGTAAGATCAACCTGATCCCATGGAACCCGTTCCCGGGCGCGCCGTATGGCCGTAGCTCGAACAGCCGTATCGATCGCTTCTCAAAAGTGCTGATGGAGTATGGTTTCACCACCATCGTTCGTAAAACGCGTGGCGATGATATCGACGCAGCCTGTGGTCAGCTGGCGGGTGACGTTATTGACCGTACCAAACGTACGCTGCGTAAGCGCATGCAGGGTGAGTCAATCGCGGTCAAAACCGTTTGATTATTATGCATACACGGCGCGTTTTTTGCGCCGTGAAGCATTAATTTACTGAATATTCAGTCACAATCATTATGACTGATTAATAATTACGGTGCGTTTCATACGACTTTCGGGCAGTATGTAACGACGTAACAACAGTTTAGCGTGAAGGCCTGCCAGCGCTGTCATCTGCGGCCCGACAGTCTTATACTGTTTGTTCCAGGTTAACTGACCTAAAGTTTCGCGGTGCGGGTGGCATTGTGACTCACCGGCACCTGAACCCTTATTTTCACGTACCAGTAGTTGTAGCGAATGAATACTGAAGCCGCTCACGATCAAAATGCAGCACTCTCCACTGGCGTTCGTCTTCGCAACGCCCGTGAACAACTCGGACTCAGCCAGCAAGCCGTTGCAGAACGCCTGTGCCTGAAGGTTTCCACCGTTCGCGATATTGAAGAAGATAAGGCACCCGCCGATCTGGCTTCAACGTTTCTGCGCGGTTATATCCGTTCTTACGCCAAACTGGTTCATATCCCTGAAGACGAATTACTGCCGATGATGGAGAAGCAGGCGCCTGTGCGTGCGGCAAAAGTTGCGCCGATGCAGAGCTTCTCTCTGGGTAAACGTCGTAAAAAACGCGATGGCTGGCTGATGAGCTTTACCTGGCTGGTCCTGTTCGTGGTTGTCGGCCTGACGGGCGCATGGTGGTGGCAAAACCACAAAGCGCAGCAGGAAGAGATCACGACGATGGCCGATCAGTCCTCCGCTGAGCTCAATCAGTCTGGTAATAACGGCGCGCAAAGCGTGCCGCTGAGCACCGAAGGAGCTGCGACCTCCAGCGAACCTCAGGCGGCAGCAAGCAGCACGCCTGCAACCGAGCCAGCGACGACGCCAGAAGCGACGGCGAATAACGCACCAGCCACCCAGGCCCAGGATCAGAACGCGGTCGTATCACCTTCACAGGCCAATGTTGATACCGCCCCTGCGGCAACGGCACCGGCAGATAACACCGCGGCGTCACTGCCAACTGACCCGGCGGGTACGGCGGCACCTGCCGTTGACCCGAATGCGCTGGTGATGAATTTCACGGCGGATTGCTGGCTGGAAGTGACTGATGCGACAGGTAAAAAGCTGTTCAGCGGCCTGCAACGTAAAGATGGCACGTTAAATCTAACGGGCCAGGCACCTTACAAGCTTAAAATCGGCGCACCGGCAGCGGTACAGATCCAGTATCAAGGAAAACCTGTCGATCTGAGCCGCTTTATCAGAACTAACCAGGTTGCGCGTCTTACCGTTAATGCCGAACAATCAGCAGCACAGTAACAGACGGGCAATGCGGGAGATTTTACATGCATAACCAGGCTCCTATTCAACGTAGAAAATCGAAACGGATTTACGTTGGGAACGTGCCAGTCGGCGATGGGGCGCCTATCGCCGTCCAGTCGATGACCAATACGCGTACTACGGATGTAGAAGCGACGGTCAATCAAATCAAAGCATTAGAACGCGTAGGCGCGGACATTGTTCGCGTCTCTGTACCGACCATGGATGCCGCCGAGGCGTTCAAACTGATCAAGCAGCAGGTGAGCGTTCCGCTGGTTGCCGATATTCACTTCGATTACCGTATCGCGCTGAAAGTCGCTGAATATGGTGTCGATTGCCTGCGTATTAACCCAGGCAACATCGGCAACGAAGAGCGCATTCGCATGGTTGTTGACTGCGCCCGCGACAAAAACATTCCAATCCGTATCGGCGTGAACGCTGGCTCACTGGAAAAAGATCTCCAGGAAAAGTACGGTGAGCCGACGCCGCAGGCGCTGCTCGAATCCGCAATGCGTCACGTCGATCATCTGGATCGCCTTAACTTCGATCAGTTTAAAGTGAGCGTGAAAGCGTCTGACGTCTTCCTGGCCGTTGAATCGTATCGTCTGCTGGCAAAACAGATCGATCAGCCGCTCCACCTTGGGATCACCGAGGCGGGCGGTCTGCGAAGCGGTTCGGTAAAATCGGCGATTGGTCTCGGCCTGCTGCTCTCTGAAGGCATCGGCGACACGTTACGCGTCTCCCTGGCCGCCGATCCGGTGGAAGAGATCAAAGTCGGTTTCGACATCCTGAAATCACTGCGTATCCGCGCGCGTGGGATCAACTTCATTGCCTGCCCAACCTGTTCACGTCAGGAGTTTGACGTGATCGGCACCGTGAATGCTCTGGAGCAGCGCCTGGAAGACATCATCACCCCGATGGACGTTTCCATCATCGGCTGCGTGGTGAACGGTCCGGGTGAAGCGCTGGTGTCCACGCTGGGCGTTACCGGCGGTAACAAGAAAAGTGGTCTCTATGAAGATGGCGTTCGTAAAGATCGTCTGGATAATAGTGATATGATCGACCAGCTCGAAGCCCGGATTCGCGCGAAAGCGACGATGATGGACGAAGCGAAGCGCATCAGCGTTCAGCAGGTTGAAAAATAACGTGATGGGAAGCAGGCTGCTTCCCATGTATGATTGAACCCATTCTTTGGGTTCTTTTTTGTATATAGAAAGAGAATAAACGTGGCAAAAAACATTCAAGCCATCCGCGGCATGAACGATTATCTGCCTGGCGAAACCGCCATCTGGCAGCGCATTGAAGGCACACTGAAGCAGGTGCTCGGCAGCTACGGTTACAGCGAAATTCGTTTGCCGATTGTAGAGCAGACCCCGTTATTCAAACGCGCGATCGGCGAAGTAACCGACGTGGTTGAAAAAGAGATGTACACCTTTGAGGATCGCAACGGCGACAGCCTGACCCTGCGTCCTGAGGGGACGGCGGGTTGCGTACGCGCCGGCATCGAACATGGTCTCCTGTACAATCAGGAGCAGCGCCTGTGGTATATCGGCCCGATGTTCCGCCACGAACGTCCGCAAAAAGGCCGCTACCGTCAGTTCAACCAGCTTGGCGTGGAAGTGTTTGGTCTGCAAGGACCAGATATCGATGCTGAGCTGATTATGCTTACTGCCCGCTGGTGGCGTGCGCTCGGTATTTCTGAGCACGTTTCCCTGGAGCTGAACTCTATCGGTTCTCTGGAAGCGCGTGCGAACTATCGCGATGCGCTGGTGGCGTTCCTGGAACAGCACAAAGAGAAGCTCGACGAAGACTGTAAGCGTCGAATGTACAGCAACCCGCTGCGCGTACTTGATTCCAAAAATCCTGACGTACAGGCGCTGCTGAACGATGCGCCAGCGCTGGGTGACTACCTGGATGAGGACTCCCGCGAACACTTTGCCGGCCTGTGCAAGCTGCTTGAAGCGGCGGGCATTGCTTATACCGTTAACCAGCGTCTGGTGCGCGGTCTGGACTACTACAACCGCACCGTATTTGAGTGGGTCACCACCAGCCTCGGTTCGCAGGGCACCGTCTGTGCCGGCGGTCGTTATGACGGACTGGTCGAGCAACTGGGTGGTCGTGCAGCACCGGCTGTAGGCTTCGCGATGGGCCTTGAGCGACTTGTTTTGCTGGTTCAGGCAGTTAATCCGGAATTTAAAGCCGATCCTGTTGTCGATATATACCTGGTGGCTTCAGGTGCGGATACGCAGTCTGCGGCGATGCAGCTTGCCGAACGCGTGCGCGATGCGCTGCCGGACGTTAAGCTGATGACCAACCACGGCGGCGGCAACTTTAAAAAACAGTTTGCTCGTGCCGATAAGTGGGGCGCAAGTATCGCACTGGTGCTGGGTGAGTCCGAAGTGGCCAACGGCGAAGTGGTAGTCAAAGACCTGCGCTCTGGTGAGCAAACTACGGTAACGCAGGATGGCGTTGCGGCGCACTTGCGCACTCTATTGGGCTAAGGAGAAGGACTGCGTGGAAATTTACGAGAACGAACACGACCAGGTTGATGCGGTTAAGCGCTTCTTTGCTGAAAACGGCAAGGCACTGGTTGTAGGGGTTATTTTAGGTGTTGGTGCGCTGGTAGGCTGGCGTTACTGGAACAATCATCAGGCTGACTCTGCTCGCGGTTCGTCCCTGAACTACGAAAATACCGTTAGCGCAATCCGTGCCGATCAGCCGCAAACGTTGACGGCTGCGGAGAAATTTGCCGCTGACAACAAAAACACCTACGGCGCGCTGGCTGCGCTGGAAGTGGCTCAGCAGTATGTTGATAAAAACGAACTGGACAAAGCCGCTGCGCAACTGTCTCAGGGGCTTGCTGCTGCCAGTGACGAAAATCTGAAAGCGGTGATCAATCTGCGTCTGGCGCGTATCCAGGTTCAGCAGAAAAAAGCCGACGACGCGCTGAAAACGCTTGATACCATCAAAGGCGAAGGCTTTGCCGCTATTGTTGCCGATCTTCGCGGTGAAGCACTGCTGAGTAAAGGTGATAAAGCGGGCGCGCGTAAAGCGTGGCAAGCTGGCGTGGATAGTAAAGCTTCACCTGCGCTGAGCGAAATGATGCAGATGAAAATAAATAATTTGTCCGTCTGAGAGGGACCCAATGCAATTGCGTAAATTACTTCTGCCAGGACTGCTTTCTGTTACGTTATTGAGTGGTTGTTCACTGTTCAGTGGCGAAGAAGACGTTGTTAAAATGTCCCCGCTGCCGACGGTTGAAAACCAGTTCACCCCATCCACCGCCTGGGACACCTCCGTGGGTGATGGTATTGGCGATTTTTATTCCAACCTGCACCCGGCATTTGCTGACGGCGTTGTCTATGCGGCCGATCGCAAAGGCACCGTTAAAGCGCTGAACGCTGATGACGGAAAAGAAGTGTGGTCCATTAACCTGGCGGAAAAAGACGGCTGGTTCTCCCGTAAACCTGCACTGCTTTCTGGCGGCCTGACCGTTGCCGGCGGTCATGTCTATGTGGGCAGCGAAAAAGCGCAGGTTTACGCGCTGAATGCCAGCGACGGTTCGGTTGCATGGCAGACCACCGTTGCCGGTGAATCCTTGTCGCGTCCGGTTGTCAGCGACGGCCTGGTGCTGATCCATACCAGCAACGGCCAGTTGCAGGCGCTGAACGAAGCCGATGGTCTGGTAAAATGGACGGTTAACCTGGATATGCCAGCGCTGTCTCTGCGTGGTGAATCTGCTCCGGCGACCGCCTTTGGCGCCGCCATTGTGGGTGGTGACAACGGCCGTGTCAGCGCGGTACTGATGCAGCAGGGCCAGATGATCTGGCAGCAGCGTATTTCCCAGGCGACCGGTTCAACTGAAATTGACCGTCTGAGTGACGTGGACACCACGCCAGTTATCGTCGACGGTGTGGTTTACGCGCTGGCATACAACGGCAACCTGACGGCGCTGGACCTGCGTAGCGGCCAGATCATGTGGAAACGTGAGCTGGGTTCCGTGAACGATTTCATCGTCGACGGCAACCGTATTTATATGGTGGATCAGAACGACCGTCTGCTGGCGCTGAGCACCGAAGGTGGCGTGACGCTGTGGACGCAGAGCGATCTGCTGCACCGTCTGCTGACCGCACCGGCACTGTATAACGGCAGCCTGGTGGTGGGCGACAGCGAAGGCTATATGCACTGGATCGATCCAGAGAATGGTCGCTTCGTGGCACAGCAGAAAGTGGATAGCTCAGGCTTCCTGACGGAGCCCGTTGTGGCTGACGGCAAACTGCTGATTCAGGCAAAAGACGGCACGCTGTACGCGATCACGCGTTAATTACACGGCGGTTGTAGTATACTAAACGGCTCCTGTTCACTCAGGAGCCGTTTTGACATTTTTAAAAACGCTGCGAAAGCGACGTTATTTTGAATTTTATGAGGCTTCAAACATGGTACCTGTGGTCGCGCTTGTCGGGCGCCCTAACGTTGGAAAATCCACTCTTTTTAACCGTTTAACACGCACCCGTGATGCGCTGGTTGCGGATTTCCCGGGGCTGACGCGTGACCGTAAGTACGGTCGTGCAGAGGTAGAAGGACGCGAGTTCATCTGTATCGATACCGGGGGTATTGACGGTACGGAAGACGGCGTAGAAACCCGCATGGCAGAGCAATCTCTGCTGGCTATCGAAGAAGCGGATGTGGTTCTGTTTATGGTGGATGCTCGCGCTGGCCTGATGCCCGCGGATTCTGCTATTGCTAAACATCTGCGTTCACGCGAAAAGCCTACCTTCCTGGTGGCGAACAAAACTGACGGCATCGATGCCGATCAGGCTGTTGCGGATTTCTGGTCTTTAGGCCTGGGCGATATTTATCCTATCGCGGCCTCGCATGGTCGTGGCGTCACCAGCCTGCTGGAAACCGTTCTGCTGCCGTGGGTAGATGAAGTGAACCCGCCGGAAGAGGTGGACGAGGACGCTGAATACTGGGCGCAGTTTGAAGCCGGAGAGGAAGGCGAGGAAGAGCCGGAAGACGACTTCAACCCGCAGGATCTGCCTATCAAGCTGGCTATTGTGGGTCGCCCAAACGTAGGTAAGTCTACGCTTACTAACCGTATTCTCGGTGAAGAGCGCGTGGTGGTTTACGACATGCCAGGCACAACGCGTGACAGCATTTACATTCCAATGCAGCGCGATGAACGTGAGTACGTACTTATCGACACCGCAGGGGTGCGTAAGCGTGGGAAAATCACCGATGTGGTAGAAAAATTCTCGGTGATCAAAACCCTTCAGGCGATTGAAGACGCCAACGTGGTGCTGCTGGTCATCGACGCACGTGAAGGTATCTCCGATCAGGATCTCTCTCTGCTCGGCTTTATCCTCAATAGTGGGCGCTCGCTGGTTATCGTCGTCAACAAGTGGGACGGTTTGAGCAATGAAGTGCGCGAGCAGGTGAAAGAGACGCTGGACTTCCGTCTGGGCTTTATCGACTTTGCCCGCGTTCACTTCATCTCTGCCCTGCACGGGAGTGGTGTTGGCAACCTGTTCGAATCCGTTCGTGAAGCCTATGACAGCTCTACCCGCCGTCAGAGCACGGCGATGCTGACCCGTATCATGAACATGGCTGCTGAAGACCACCAGCCGCCGCTGGTGCGCGGTCGTCGCGTGAAGCTGAAATATGCTCACGCCGGGGGGTATAACCCGCCTATCGTGGTGATCCACGGTAACCAGGTGAAGGATCTGCCGGACTCCTACAAACGCTACCTGATGAACTACTTCCGCAAGTCGCTGGACGTGATGGGTACGCCTATCCGTATTCAGTTCAAGGAAGGGGAGAACCCGTTTGCGAATAAACGCAACACCCTGACGCCGAACCAGATGCGTAAGCGTAAGCGTTTGATTAAGCACATTAAGAAAAGCAAATAATTCTTACCGAACTCACTAAAACCCGCGCCTGTCGCGGGTTTTTTTCGCCCATTCAAAAGGCCTGCCTTCCCTGTGTGATGTCAATCACTATTCGCTTTTAACCATGTTTATATCTAAGAAAGTAGACAATCATCGAATTTTCGTCTTAAAGTCCAGGGTTCGGTACTAGACAAAACTAGCGCCTGGTTATCAAATGGTTAACCAACATTTCGCCGCATGTAAAAAATCGATCGGATACGTAACCGTTCGGCGTACATGCTGGTGTTTACAAGCACGACACATACCTTTTCGGGAGAATTATGCAATCCTCTGTTAATCAAAAAGAGAGCCGAACCTTCTTCGGCCATCCTTATCCGCTCGGTTCGCTGTTCTTCACCGAGATGTGGGAGCGTTTTTCGTTTTACGGTATTCGCCCGCTACTGATTCTGTTTATGGCCGCCACCGTGTATGACGGCGGGATGGGCCTGGCGCGTGAAAACGCCTCGGCGATTGTCGGCATCTTTGCCGGCACCATGTACCTCGCTGCGCTGCCGGGCGGCTGGCTGGCGGATAACTGGCTCGGCCAGCAGCGGGCCGTCTGGTACGGTTCGATTTTGATTGCGCTCGGGCACCTGTCGATTGCCCTGTCGGCCATCATGGGCGACAACCTGTTCTTCATCGGCCTGATGTTTATCGTGCTCGGCTCCGGCCTGTTCAAGACCTGTATCTCGGTCATGGTCGGCACCCTGTATAAAAAAGGCGATGCGCGTCGTGACGGCGGTTTCTCGCTGTTCTATATGGGCATCAACATGGGCTCGTTCATTGCCCCTCTGATTTCCGGCTGGCTGATTAAAACCCACGGCTGGCACTGGGGCTTTGGTATCGGTGGTATCGGGATGCTGGTCGCCCTGATTATCTTCCGCGTGTTTGCCGTTCCGGCCATGAAGCGCTACGACAGTGAAGTCGGTCTGGACTCCACCTGGAACAGTCCGGTAGTGAAACGTAACGGCGTGGGTGCCTGGCTGCTGGCGCTGGCTGTGGGTGTTGCAATCATCGTAACGTTGATTGCCCAGGGCGTGATTGTGATTAATCCGGTCGCGGTCGCCAGCGTGCTGGTGTATGTGATTGCCGCCTCCGTCGCGCTCTACTTCATCTATCTGTTCATCTTCGCCGGGCTGAATCGCAAAGAGCGCGCAAGGCTGCTGGTGTGCTTTATTCTGCTGGTCTCCGCCGCGTTCTTCTGGTCCGCGTTCGAGCAGAAGCCAACCTCCTTCAACCTGTTCGCCAACGACTACACTAACCGCATGATCGGTGATTTTGAGATCCCGGCGGTGTGGTTCCAGTCGATCAATGCCCTGTTCATCATTCTGCTGGCCCCGGTATTTAGCTGGGCATGGCCGAAGCTGGCGAGCAAAAACATTCGTCCGAGCAGCATCACCAAGTTCGTGATCGGCATTCTGTGCGCGGCGGCGGGCTTTGGCCTGATGATGCTGGCGGCGCAGAACGTGCTGAGCAACGGTGGGGCAGGGGTTTCTCCGTTCTGGCTGGTGGGCAGTATCCTGATGCTGACGCTCGGGGAACTGTGCCTGAGTCCGATTGGTCTGGCGACCATGACCCTGCTGGCGCCGGAGAGAATGCGCGGCCAGATGATGGGCCTGTGGTTCTGCGCCAGTGCGCTGGGTAACCTGGCTGCGGGGCTGATTGGTGGTCACGTGAAGGCCGACCAGCTGGATATGCTGCCAGACCTCTTTGCCCGTTGCTCCATTGCGCTGCTGATTTGTGCTGCGGTGCTGATCGTCCTCATTGTTCCGGTGCGCCGCATGCTGGAAAATGCGCAGACTAAACCGGCCGCTAACGCCTGATAAACCTCGACCTTGCCGGGGTGGCGTTATGCCCCGGCAATTGACTTAACGAGGTAAGAACATGCTGTTAGGGTTTGTTGGGCTTGGTGCTGTGGTTGAAACGGCTTACTTACCGGCAATACGAAATCTTTTTCCTGATACTCCGCGCTGTTTAGGTTTTGATATTCATCCCGAGAAGCAGCCTGAAGGGGTCACACGTTGCGCGTCGCTCGGTGAACTTCTTTCCCACCCGCTGGATACCCTGTTTATCACCACTTCCTCCCTGTACCATCTCGAGGTGCTTGAGCAGGCGCTGGCCTCACCCGCGTCGCGTATTGTGGTAGAAAAACCGATTGTCGCCACGCTGCCCCAAATTGAAAAACTGAAAGCGCTGCTGGCTCAACCGGGAGCCGCCGACCGCATGCTGGCGCTCGATCACTGGATGGCGCGTCTCGATAGCGTAAAGCAATCACTGGTCGCTCATGTTTCTGACATCGTCAAAATCGAAGGCTTTTTGCAGGAGCCAAGCGGGTATAACGCCGAAGGAGAGCCCATTGCGCTCAACTTCGCCACCGGCGAGCCAGACGCGCGAACGCTTCGCCATCCAGATGGTGTGATTCTGGATATCGGCACGCACGTGCTGGCGATGCTGCGTGAAACGGTGCGTTACCTGGGCGGCAGTGACGATATGACGTTGCAGGTGGTGACAGCAAAAGACCGCCTGGGCAGCGATATTGAAACGGGGGATCTGACCACGGCGGAAGGCGAGGCGCATTTGCAGGGAAGCATCAGCGGCGTGCCGGTGGACATCTGGCTTAACAAATACGCGGGGCCTGCGGGCGGGCAAAAGGGATTACGCTTCCATTTGCGCGACGGGCGCATCGTCAGCCACGACCGACGCGGCGCAGAAGATGTGCTGGAGCTGATTAAGGGTAAAGAAATTCAGCGCTGGCATATTCCCGGTACGATCTACGAGCATTGCCTTGCGGAGCATATTCTGGGGGCAAAAAGTCTCTTTGAACGGGATCCGCACCAGGTGAGCCGCACGACGCGCCGCAGGGTCGAGGAGGTGACGCTGCTGCTGACCTTACAGCAACAGTTGCGTGGCCCGCACTGAACACGACGTGGTAAAATTATCGCAGACCTGAACGCTTTGAAGGAGTCACCATGACGATTACCTGCCCGGATTGCCAGACACCGCTGGAGCCCCTGAACGGGGTAGCGCACTGCGAAAGTTGTAATAAAGATATCGCGCTCGAAGCCCGCTGCCCGGAGTGTCATCAGCCACTCCAGGTACTAAAAGCCTGCGGTGCGGTGGACTATTTTTGCCAGAACGGCCACGGTCTTATCTCTAAAAAACGCGTGGAGTTTGTTCGGGCCGAAGGTTAATCGCACACGCAGCCTTCACCTTTCTGCCACAGTTCCACCAGCGACTCGGGTGCTTCCTGCTCGGGTACCAGCACGATGATATCGGCGTAGTGCGCCTGATTTTGGCCGGTCCAGATAATCTGGATGCGGAAATAGCGCTGGTCACCGCTGCCGGGGGAAGAGGCTTGCCCGGGCGGCTGGCCGCGCGGGAAAGCCTGCTCAAGAATGCTCACCAGGCGCTGGCGCTGGGCCTCATTAAGCGAGGAGAGCGCAATGGTGCGCTGGCCGCTCAGCTTAGGGATAAAGGCGACGCCGCCTTCCCGGGCCAGCTCAACCACGGCGTCATCCGTCAGTTCCGGAACCTGCATTTACAGTACTCCCACCTGTTCCCAGGCTTGTTTAATGGCCGCCCCAACGTCGCTACCGGATCGTTTCTCGCCGTGCGCTATCGTCAGTTTTGCGAAAGCGTCAAAATCCGCATCCTGCGCCAGGTTGCGATCGCAAACCGTGTCGTACCAGGCATAACCCGCTTTTTCCCAGGCGTAGCCACCGATCGCCGTTGCGGCCAGGTAAAACGCGCGGTTGGGGATGCCGGAGTTAAGATGCACGCCGCCGTTATCCTCGCGCGTTTTGATGAAATCTTTCATGTGCGCGGGCTGCGGGTCTTTGCCGAGCAGCGGATCGTCGTAGGCGGTACCGGGTTCAGACATTGAGCGCAGCCCTTTGCCGTTAATCCCCGCTGCCAGCAGCCCTTCACCAATCAGCCAGTCTGCCCGATCGGCGGTTTGCTTAAGATGGTATTGCTTCACCAGCGAGCCGAACACGTCTGATAAGGACTCGTTCAGCGCGCCCGACTGCTCAAAATAGATCAGTCCGGCTTCGGTCTCGGTCACGCCGTGGCTCAGCTCATGCGCCACCACGTCGATGGCAATGGTGAAGCGGTTGAAGATTTCTCCGTCACCGTCGCCAAAGACCATCTGCTGGCCGTTCCAGAAGGCGTTCTGATATTCCCGGCCATAGTGCACGGTGCCGGTGAGGATCAGCCCTTTGTTATCGAGCGAATCGCGCTGATATTCTTTCCAGAAGAAATCATGGGTGATACCCAGATAATCGTACGCTTCATCCACCGCCACATCGCCGTTGGAGGGCTGGCCTTCATAGCGCACCTGGGTACCCGGCAGCTCCTGGGTCTGTTTCGCATCGTAGATGTCACGCTCAAGCTGACCGGCTTTATTAACATGCGGGGCGGCGGGTTTGCCCGGCATATGGGCCATCAGCGTCTGGACGTGGGTTAAGGTCTGACGGGCGCAGCGCTGCTGCGGCTCAGAACCGCTTTCGATAATACGGCGAAGAATATACGGAGGGATGACGCTATGAAAATGGGGCATGCTGCTCTCCTTATTAAAAAAGGCAATAGCAGCAGTATAGTTTGTAACCGGCGAAGATTTATCCGCTTTTACGCTGGCGCGTTTTTTTCACCGGTTTGATCTCTTTCACCTCACTCTCGACCCAGCCGTCAGAAAGCCGGGTGGTGAGCACATCCCCGGCTTTAACCTGTTTCGTTTGTTTCAGCACTTTGCCGTCCGTCGCAGTGGTCACACTATAGCCGCGAGCCAGCGTGGAGAGCGGGCTGACGGCTTCCAGATGGGTGACCGCATTGCCAAAACGCTCGCGCGTGGTGCTCAGGCGTGAGCGGATATTTTCCGCGAGGCGGAACTCAAGCTGCTGGATACGCGTTTGTGCGCGATAAATCTTCGGCTGCGGGTTTTGCTGATTCAGACGCTGCGTGACGCGCTGCTGGCGAGATACCGCCCGCTTAAGCTGGTTATCCAGCGCGAAGTTCATCCGCTGACGCAGACGTTCCAGCACGGTTTGCTGACGCGCCAGACGCAATTGCGGATGCTGCTGTTGCAGACGATGGTGAAGCTGGGTAAAGCGGCGGGTACGGTTGGCGAGGAAGTAGTCCATCGCCATCTCCAGGCGCTGCTGCCCGTTCTGGATCTGACGCAGCAGCTCCAGCTGGTTACGGCTGACTACCTCTGCCGCCGCGGACGGCGTGGGCGCGCGTAAATCCGCGACAAAATCCGCTATCGTCACATCCGTTTCATGGCCGACGGCGCTTACCACCGGGATAAGGCTGGCAAAGATTGCCCGCGCCACGCGCTCGTCGTTAAAGCTCCAAAGGTCTTCCAGCGAGCCGCCGCCGCGCCCGACGATCAGGACATCACACTCCTGACGGGCATTTGCCAGTTCAATCGCGCGCACGATCTGCCCCGGCGCATCGTCACCCTGAACGGCAGTTGGGTAAATAATGACGGGCAGGGAAGGGTCACGGCGCTTCAGAACGTGCAAAATATCGTGCAGGGCCGCACCGGTTTTCGAGGTAATGACCCCAACGCAGTGAGCGGGTGAGGGCAGGGGCTTTTTAAACTGCTGGTCGAACAATCCCTCAGCCGAAAGCATGGCTTTGAGCTGCTCGTACTTCTGTTGCAGCAAGCCTTCGCCCGCGGGCTGCATGCTCTCGACGATAATCTGATAATCGCCGCGCGGCTCATACAGGGTAATGTTGGCGCGAACCAGAACCTGCTGGCCATGCTGAGGACGGAACGTCACGCGACGGTTGCTGTTGCGGAACATCGCGCAGCGCACCTGAGCGGTGTCGTCTTTCAGCGTAAAGTACCAGTGACCGGAAGCAGGCTGCGTGAAGTTAGAGATTTCACCGCTGATCCAGACTTGTCCCATTTCCTGCTCAAGCAGCAAACGTACCGTCTGATTAAGGCGGCTGACAGTATAAATTGAGGGGGATTGAGAGGATAACATGTGAGCGGGATCAAATTCTAAATCAGCAAGTTATTCAGTCGATAGTAACCTGCTGAGAGGTGAGCGCAAGCATTTTTTTCAAAAAAGTGTGGATGCAATCGGTTACGCTCTGTATAATGCCACGGCAATATTTAACCACCCAGGTCAGAGATATTGCCCATGCTACGTATCGCTAAAGAAGCACTGACGTTTGACGACGTCCTCCTCGTTCCCGCTCACTCCACCGTTCTGCCGAATACTGCCGACCTCAGCACGCAGTTGACGAAAACCATTCGTCTGAACATTCCTATGCTCTCCGCAGCAATGGACACCGTGACTGAAGCGCGTCTGGCTATCGCCCTGGCACAGGAAGGCGGCATTGGCTTTATCCACAAAAACATGTCTATCGAGCGTCAGGCGGAAGAAGTTCGCCGCGTGAAGAAGCATGAATCCGGTATCGTGTCCGATCCTCAGACCGTTCTGCCAACCACCACGCTGCACGAAGTGAAAGCCCTGACCGAACGTAACGGCTTCGCAGGCTATCCGGTAGTCACTGAAGACAACGAACTGGTGGGTATCATTACCGGTCGTGACGTGCGTTTCGTGACTGACCTGAACCAGCCTGTCAGCGTCTACATGACGCCAAAAGAGCGTCTGGTGACCGTGCGTGAAGGCGAAACCCGCGACGTGGTGCTGGCGAAAATGCACGAAAAACGCGTTGAGAAAGCGCTGGTAGTGGACGCGAACTTCCACCTGCGCGGCATGATCACCGTTAAAGATTTCCAGAAAGCAGAACGTAAACCGAACGCCTGTAAAGACGAGCATGGCCGTCTGCGCGTCGGCGCTGCGGTTGGCGCAGGTGCGGGTAACGAAGAGCGCGTTGACGCGCTGGTTGCTGCGGGCGTTGACGTGCTGCTGATTGACTCCTCCCACGGCCACTCCGAAGGCGTTCTGCAACGTATTCGTGAAACCCGTGCTAAATACCCGGATCTCCAGATCATCGGCGGTAACGTAGCAACCGGCGCAGGCGCTCGCGCGCTGGCGGAAGCGGGTTGCAGCGCGGTGAAAGTGGGTATCGGCCCTGGCTCTATCTGTACCACTCGTATCGTCACCGGCGTAGGCGTGCCGCAGATCACGGCGGTTTCTGACGCGGTTGAAGCGCTGGAAGGTACCGGTATTCCGGTCATCGCGGACGGCGGTATCCGTTTCTCTGGCGACATCGCCAAAGCGATCGCCGCAGGTGCCGCAGCCGTGATGGTGGGCTCCATGCTGGCCGGTACCGAAGAATCCCCGGGTGAAATCGAACTCTACCAGGGGCGTTCTTATAAATCCTACCGCGGTATGGGCTCCCTGGGCGCGATGTCTAAAGGTTCCTCTGACCGTTACTTCCAGACCGATAACGCCGCAGACAAACTGGTGCCGGAAGGTATCGAAGGCCGTGTGGCGTATAAAGGCCGCCTGAAAGAGATCATTCACCAGCAGATGGGCGGCCTGCGCTCCTGTATGGGTCTGACCGGCTGTGGTACCATTGACCTGCTGCGTACCAAAGCGGAATTCGTACGCATCAGCGGTGCGGGTATCCAGGAGAGCCACGTTCACGACGTGACGATCACCAAAGAGTCCCCGAACTACCGTCTGGGCTCCTGATAAATTTCCGCGCCCGGCTCAATGCCGGGCGCTTTGTTTTGTTTCACTTGCCTCGGAATTAGCGTCAATGACGGAAAACATTCATAAACATCGCATTCTCATCCTGGACTTTGGTTCTCAGTACACTCAGCTGGTGGCGCGCCGCGTGCGTGAGCTGGGCGTTTACTGTGAGCTGTGGGCGTGGGATGTCACGGAAGCACAGATTCGCGAGTTCAATCCAAGCGGCATCATCCTGTCCGGCGGCCCGGAAAGCACCACCGAAGAGAACAGCCCGCGTGCGCCGCAGTACGTGTTCGAAGCGGGCGTACCGGTGTTCGGCGTTTGCTACGGCATGCAGACCATGGCGATGCAGCTGGGCGGCCACGTAGAAGGCTCTAACGAGCGTGAGTTCGGCTACGCACAGGTTGAAGTCGTCACCGACAGCGCGCTGGTGCGCGGTATCGAAGACTCCCTGACCGCAGACGGCAAACCGCTGCTGGACGTGTGGATGAGCCACGGCGACAAAGTCACCGCTATCCCGTCTGACTTCGTGACCGTTGCCAGCACTGAAAGCTGCCCGTTCGCCATCATGGCGAACGAAGAAAAACGTTTCTACGGCGTGCAGTTCCACCCGGAAGTGACCCACACCCGTCAGGGTATGCGCATGCTGGAGCGCTTCGTGCGTGACATCTGCCAGTGTGAAGCCCTGTGGACCCCGGCAAAAATCATCGACGATGCCGTGGAGCGTATCCGCCAGCAGGTTGGTGATGACAAAGTGATCCTCGGCCTCTCCGGCGGCGTGGACTCCTCCGTGACCGCGATGCTGCTGCACCGCGCCATCGGCAAAAACCTGACCTGCGTCTTCGTGGACAATGGTCTGCTGCGTCTGAACGAAGCCCAGCAGGTAATGGACATGTTCGGTGACCACTTCGGTCTGAACATCGTTCACGTGGAAGGCGAGCAGCGCTTCCTGGACGCGCTGAAAGGCGAGAACGATCCGGAAGCGAAACGTAAAATCATCGGTCGCGTGTTCGTGGAAGTGTTCGACGAAGAAGCGCTGAAGCTGGAAGATGTGAAATGGCTGGCGCAGGGCACCATCTACCCTGACGTGATCGAGTCTGCGGCCTCCGCTACCGGTAAAGCGCACGTCATCAAATCTCACCACAACGTGGGCGGACTGCCGAAAGAGATGAAGATGGGCCTGGTTGAGCCATTGCGTGAGCTGTTCAAAGACGAAGTGCGTAAGATCGGCCTGGAGCTGGGTCTGCCGTACGACATGCTCTACCGTCACCCGTTCCCGGGCCCGGGTCTCGGCGTACGCGTGCTGGGCGAAGTGAAGAAAGAGTACTGCGACCTGCTGCGTCGCGCGGACGCGATCTTCATCGAAGAGCTGCACAAAGCTGACCTGTACAACAAAGTGAGCCAGGCGTTCACCGTGTTCCTGCCGGTGCGCTCGGTCGGCGTGATGGGCGATGGCCGTAAGTACGACTGGGTAGTCTCCCTGCGTGCGGTGGAAACCATCGACTTCATGACCGCGCACTGGGCGCACCTGCCGTATGACTTCTTAGGCCGCGTGTCTAACCGCATCATCAACGAAGTGAACGGCATTTCCCGCGTGGTGTATGACATCAGCGGCAAGCCACCGGCGACGATCGAGTGGGAGTAAGCCCATAACCTTTCCTGCGAAGTTATAAGCAGGTAAGACTGATAAAACCCTCTGTTTACAGAGGGTTTTTCTTTTTGGCCGATATCCGGCCCGGCGGTGAACTACTGGCTCATCTGCCGCGATTCACGGCAGCCGATACTGCGTCGCCATGCGCCGGGTGCCTGACCATACTGACGCTTAAAGCTGCGGTTGAAGGACTGCTGAGAGTCAAAGCCCAGCGCGATCGCCACGTTCAGAATCGGTTCATCGCTGTGGGCCAGGCGCTCAACCGATTTTTGCAGCTTTTGCGCGCGAATATATTCGGCGAGAGGGGAGCCGGTATGTTCTTTGAAAAGCCGCTGGAGGTGCCATTTCGAATAGCCGGCTCGCCTGGAGACGGTTTCAATGTCCAGACGGCTATCGAGGTTGTTGTCGATCCAGTCGAGTAAATCGTGAATGAATGCACCCGTGTTCATTTTGCTTCCCCCTACGCCACGCATTAAAAAGCATCTTTGTTTGTTGCACTTAAAGGTGACCCGTTTTTACATTAATTGCAAGTTTTATTGTTGCATTTAAATCCCTTCTCAAAACGCGTGATTTATCTTCGCCGCAAATAGCACATAAAGTGCAACAATTATTCTTGCACTTAATTAAGCGCCTTCCTACAATCGCCGCGATAGTGTATTCGCAACTGTTACAGTTTTGTGGCGATGAACGACACAAATGGCCTTCAGCCAGCTACCGGACAAAGGAAGTGGCGCGGCGCCTCCCGCTGCGTCTTGCCCGGCGGCTACAATAACCGGAATAAAAATAATGAGCCTGCAAAAAACCTGGGGTAACTTTCATCTGAGCGCGATGGGGGTGGTTTTACTCTCCGCGCTTCTCGTCGGGTGCGATGACAGCGTCGCGCAAAATGCCGCGCCGCAAGCGCCCGTTGTCAGCGCTGCTGACGTGGTGGTGAAATCCATTAGCCAGTGGGACAGCTTTAATGGTCGCATTGAAGCGGTGGAAAGCGTTCAGCTGCGTCCGCGCGTCTCCGGCTACATTGAGAAAGTGAATTACACCGACGGCCAGGAGGTGAAAAAGGGCGAGGTGCTGTTCACGATTGATGACCGAACCTATCGCGCCGCGCTGGAACAGGCGCAGGCGAACCTGGCGAGAGCCAAAACGCAGGCCAGTCTGGCGCGAAGCGAGGCTAACCGTACCGATAAATTAGTCAATACCAACGTGGTGTCCCGCGAAGAGTGGGAGCAGCGCCGTTCCGCCGCTACCCAGGCGCAGGCCGATATTCGCGCCGCGCAGGCGGCGGTAGACGCTGCGCAACTTAACCTCGACTTCACCAAAGTGACCGCGCCTATCGACGGTCGCGCCAGCCGGGCGCTGATCACCAGCGGTAACCTGGTGACGGCGGGCGACAGCGCCAGCGTGCTCACCACCCTGGTCTCGCAGAAAACGGTTTATGTCTACTTCGACGTGGACGAGTCAACCTACCTTCACTATCAGAACCTGGCCCGCAGCGGGCAGCGGGTGTCTGGCGATCATGCGGCGCTGCCGGTGGAGATTGGCCTGACGGGCGAGGAGGGCTATCCCCATCAGGGCAAAGTGGATTTCCTGGATAACCAGCTCACGCCGGGTACCGGAACGATCCGCATGCGCGCGCTGCTGGATAACTCACAGCGTCAGTTCACGCCTGGACTCTTTGCCCGCGTGCGTCTGCCGGGCAGTGCGGAATTTAAAGCCACGCTTGTTGACGATAAGGCGGTGCTGACCGATCAGGATCGTAAATATGTCTATATCGTGGATAAAGACGGGAAAGCGCAGCGCCGCGACATTACGCCCGGGCGTCTGGCCGACGGTTTACGTATCGTACAGCAGGGGCTGAATCCCGGGGATAAAGTCATCGTCGATGGTTTACAAAAAGTGTTTATGCCGGGTATGCCGGTTAACGCGAAAACCGTTGCCATGACCGCCAGCGCCGCCCTCAACTGATCCCTTACCTGAGAATCCAATCCATGGACTTTTCCCGTTTTTTCATCGACAGGCCGATTTTTGCCGCCGTACTGTCGATTCTGATTTTTATCACAGGATTAATCGCCATCCCGCTGCTGCCGGTGAGCGAATACCCTGACGTCGTGCCGCCAAGCGTGCAGGTGCGCGCCGAGTACCCGGGCGCCAACCCGAAAGTGATTGCCGAGACCGTGGCAACGCCGCTGGAAGAGGCGATCAACGGCGTTGAGAACATGATGTACATGAAATCCGTCGCGGGCTCCGACGGCGTGCTGGTGACTACCGTCACCTTCCGTCCGGGCACCGACCCGGATCAGGCGCAGGTTCAGGTGCAAAACCGCGTCGCGCAGGCCGAAGCGCGTCTGCCGGAAGACGTGCGGCGTCTGGGCATCACGACTCAGAAACAGTCGCCAACGCTGACGCTGGTGGTGCATCTGTTTTCGCCTGGCGGTAAGTACGATTCACTGTATATGCGTAACTACGCCACGCTGAAGGTGAAGGACGAGCTGGCGCGTCTGCCCGGTGTGGGGCAGATTCAGATTTTCGGCTCGGGTGAATACGCGATGCGCGTCTGGCTGGACCCGAACAAGGTCGCGGCCCGCGGGCTGACCGCTTCGGACGTGGTCACGGCGATGCAGGAGCAGAACGTGCAGGTGTCCGCCGGGCAGCTTGGCGCCGAGCCGCTGCCGAAAGAGAGCGATTTCCTGATCTCCATTAACGCCCAGGGCCGCCTGCATACCGAAGACGAGTTCGGCAACATTGTCCTGAAAACCACGCAGGATGGTACGGTCGTCCGACTGCGCGACGTGGCGCGTGTCGAGATGGGGTCCGGCAGCTACGCGCTGCGCTCCCAGTTGAACAATAAAGACGCGGTCGGGATTGGTATCTTCCAGTCGCCGGGGGCAAACGCCATCGATCTGTCTAACGCGGTACGCGCCAAAATGGACGAACTGTCCACACGATTCCCGGACGATATGAAATGGGCGGCGCCTTACGACCCGACGGTGTTTGTACGCGACTCGATCCGCGCTGTGGTGCAAACGCTGCTGGAAGCGGTGGTGCTGGTCGTGCTGGTGGTGATCCTGTTCCTGCAAACCTGGCGCGCGTCGATAATCCCGCTGATTGCGGTGCCGGTATCGGTAGTGGGCACGTTCAGTATTCTCTACCTGCTGGGCTTTTCGCTGAATACCCTGAGCCTGTTCGGGCTGGTGCTGGCGATTGGTATCGTGGTGGACGATGCCATCGTGGTGGTGGAAAACGTCGAACGAAATATCGAAGAGGGGCTCGCCCCACTTGCGGCAGCGCATCAGGCGATGCGTGAAGTGTCCGGACCGATTATTGCCATTGCGCTGGTGCTGTGTGCGGTATTCGTTCCGATGGCGTTCCTCTCCGGCGTGACCGGTCAGTTCTACAAGCAGTTTGCGGTAACGATAGCCATTTCCACGGTGATTTCCGCGATCAACTCGCTGACGCTCTCGCCAGCGCTGGCCGCGCTGCTGTTGAAGCCGCATGGCGCCCCGAAAGATTTCCCGACCCGGCTTATCGATCGTCTGTTCGGCTGGATTTTCCGTCCGTTTAACCGCTTTTTCCACCGCAGCTCGACTGGCTATCAGGGGCTGGTGGGCAAAACGCTCGGCCGACGCGGGGCAGTGTTCGTGGTTTATTTGCTGCTGCTTTGCGCTGCGGGCGTGATGTTTAAAGCCGTTCCCGGCGGGTTTATTCCGACGCAGGATAAGCTGTACCTGATCGGCGGCGTGAAAATGCCGGAAGGCTCGTCGCTGGCGCGCACCGATGCGGTGATCCGCAAAATGAGCGAAATCGGGATGAATACCGAAGGCGTGGATTATGCGGTCGCGTTTCCTGGCCTGAATGCGCTCCAGTTCACCAATACGCCGAACACCGGGACGGTCTTCTTTGGCCTGAAGCCTTTCGACCAGCGTAAACATACTGCGGCGGAAATAAACGCGGAGATCAACGCGAAAATCGCGCAAATCCAGCAGGGCTTTGGCTTCTCGATTCTGCCGCCGCCGATTTTAGGTCTGGGCCAGGGATCGGGCTATTCGCTGTATATTCAGGATCGTGCTGGTCTGGGCTATGGCGCGCTGCAAAACGCGGTGAACACCATGTCCGGGGCGATTATGCAGACGCCGGGGATGCATTTCCCTATCTCAACCTACCAGGCAAACGTTCCGCAGCTGGATGTACAGGTTGACCGTGATAAGGCGAAAGCGCAGGGCGTGTCGCTCACCGATCTCTTCGGGACGCTGCAAACCTATCTGGGCTCGTCTTATGTGAATGACTTCAACCAGTTCGGTCGCACCTGGCGCGTAATGGCACAGGCCGACGGGCAGTTCCGCGACAGCGTGGAAGATATCGCGAATTTACGCACCCGTAATAGCCAGGGTGAAATGGTGCCGATTGGCAGTATGGTGAAAATCACGACCACCTACGGTCCGGACCCGGTGATCCGCTACAACGGCTACCCGGCGGCGGATCTGATTGGCGATGCCGACCCGCGCGTGCTCTCTTCCGCGCAGGCGATGACGCAGCTGGACGGTATGTCTAAGCAGATCCTGCCGAACGGGATGAATATTGAATGGACGGACCTGAGCTTCCAGCAGGCCACCCAGGGCAACACGGCGCTGATCGTCTTCCCGGTCGCGGTGCTGCTGGCGTTCCTGGTGCTGGCGGCGCTGTATGAAAGCTGGACGCTGCCCCTGGCAGTGATCCTCATCGTGCCGATGACGATGCTCTCCGCGCTGTTCGGCGTCTGGCTGACCGGGGGCGATAACAACGTCTTCGTGCAGGTAGGGCTGGTGGTACTGATGGGGCTGGCCTGTAAAAACGCGATTCTTATCGTGGAGTTTGCCCGCGAGCTGGAAATTCAGGGCAAAGGCATTATGGAGGCCGCGCTGGAAGCGTGCCGCCTGCGTCTACGCCCGATTGTAATGACCTCTATCGCCTTTATTGCCGGGACCATTCCACTGATCCTTGGTCACGGGGCAGGGGCAGAAGTGCGCGGCGTCACCGGGATCACCGTGTTCGCCGGGATGCTGGGTGTGACGCTGTTTGGTCTGTTCCTGACGCCGGTCTTTTACGTGACGCTGCGTAAGTTCGTGACGCGCGGTAAAGCGGAAAGAGAGGTGTTGCCTGCGTAGGACGTAGCAGATAGCAAAAAGCCGCCTTCACAATGAAGGCGGCTTTTTTTTCGCAGTCTGTCAGGATTAGGGCGCTTTTTTATGCTGTGTGCAGAGTTCCGGCACCGGATCGCACCCGCTGGTATCGGCTTTTTTCACCTCTTCCAGCGCGCTGGCGACGGTATGGCGCGCTAAAACCGCTAACGAAGCCTGCTCCGCTTCATCAGCGATTGATTTGAAGTACCAGCAGGCGTTGGCGCTGACCACGCAGCGGGCCGGGACGTCAGGACGGGACGCCCACAGCTTTTTATCTTCAGTGACGGAGAGGTAGATATCACGCAGGGTAATCTCTTCCGCCGGGCGGCCAAGGTGAATAGAGCCGTTGCGACCAAGCGTGGAGACGATAATGCCGTCGCGGGCGAGAGGAACCATTAATTTGCGGATAAAGCTCGGATTCGCTTCCAGGCCGTAAGCCAGGATTGCACTCGTCGAACGTTCACCCGATTGCTCCGCCATCGCTACGCTGAGAACCATCTGCAAAGCTGTCGGGAAGCGGTAATCTAACATTTTTCTGTCCTGGGTTGCGGTGAATCTTGTTCTTTTTGGCACCGCAGAGGTGAATAATCAGTAAGTAACAATATAACAAATACGGTAATTTTATTGAAGCAATCTGCGGCATACGTAAAGTAACGCTGCGCTGACACATGTCAGGACGTGTAGCGCCGCGTTTACGTTCATGCGAACGCCGGATTCGGGAAATCAACGGTCACCATAAGACCGCCTTCGGCTGACGTACTCAGATTGACCCTGCCGTTGTGTTGCTGCGTAACGGCTTTAACGATAGCAAGCCCCAGTCCACTCCCGCTTTGGGTCTGATTAGGATCGCGGAAAAATCTGTCGAACACGCGCTCCCGCAATTCAACCGGAATGCCGGGACCCGCGTCTGAGACGCGCAGCTGAGCGGACTTGTCACGCGATTGCAGTTGTACCTCAATGCGTCCACCCTCAGGGCTGTACTTCACGGCATTCTCAATTAAATTGTCGATCAGCGATACCAGACGTTCCCGAATGCCTGTGATATGGATTTCATCATCGGCGATGAATTCAAACTCAATTCTGCGCCCGGACGCCAGCGGTTCCAGGGCAGCCATTCGCTCCTGAATAAGCGTCGTCAGCGGCACAGGCGACATCACCGTGCTGATGTGCGCTTCGCTGTGCATCATCAGCAGAAGCTGATTGACGAGACGCGCAGCACGGCTATTGCTGCGAACAATGCCCGCAAGCAGCTCCTGCTGGCTTTCGCTGATGACCCAGGACTGCAACGCCTCGACGTTGATCCGCATCGCGGCCAGAGGCGTACGCAGTTCGTGTGCGGCATCGGCAATAAACATTCTTTCCCTTTCGGCGCTTTCCCGCACCCTGGCCAGAAAGTCATTAATCGCGTCGACCGTCTGGCGAAGCTCCCTGTGTCTGGGGACGGCTTTTAAAGGCGAGAGATCGTCCGGCGTGCGCAATGAAATTTCATTCACCACCTTGTTCCAGGGGCGCATCGCGATGCGGATGGACAGCCACGCGGGGAACAGAAGAAAAGGGATGCATATCATCAGCGGCATGACGTAGTAGCCGCGCGAGTTCAGATAGATAAAGAAATTCCAGCTACCGGCAGGGGTAAAAAGGGTGACTTCCACGTCGGAGTGCGCGGATTTGAGGGTACGGCTCGTCCATGTATGGTCCTCACTCTGGACATGCTGCATGACCCCCAGACGGCTATTTTTTACCCCCGTCGGCGCACCATCCGAAGAAAAAATAATCTCGTTATTCTTGCGAACAATGAGGTTGATGGACAGCTCCGGATCTTCGCCGCCGCCATACCCCTCCCGCAGCGCCTTGCTGAACGCTGCCAGCACGGCATCACGCGCCTGCGGGCGATCGTCCATGCTCTCTACCAGGGAAAACAGGGTTTCGTAAGTCTCACTGCCCGTCAGTATGGGAGGGCTACGCAGGTCTTCCAGCAAAATGAAGGTTAAAAAGAGACACCAGAGCAACGTAAGCAGCAGCATCTGGGCGACCAGCATTCGCCTGACCAGCGTGGGAAGCCGGAGGTGGTGCCAAAATTACGCATCAACCTGCCGCCTTCTGAACGGGTACGGTATCAATGACATACCCAACGCCTCTTACCGTTCGCACAAAACCATCGCCAATTTTTCGCCGCAGGTTACCCATATGCACGTCAAGCGCGTTGCTGAGGTTTTCTTTCGTGCCAAATATCCTTTCTTCCAGATACCGTCGCGTAAGCACGCGATCGGCGCGCAGCATTAACGTTTCAAGCAGCGCATATTCGCTTGCCGTCAGCTCAACGTGGCGTTCGCTCACCGTCACGCGACGCGTCGGAATATGAAGCGACAAACCGCGAATTTCTATTGCCTCATTTTCAAAACCGTAACTGCGCCGCGCAAGGGCTCTCACGCGCGCCAGCAGTTCGGCGAGAACAAAAGGTTTGACCAGATAATCGTCTGCACCTGCATCCAGCCCGCACAGGCGGTCCTGTAGCGTGCCTCGCGCCGTCAGGATGATGACGGGGACGCCCTTAAGCTGTTGACGCAGGCGCGTCATCAGGCTCATGCCATCGCCATCGGGCAGCCCCAGGTCGAGCAAAATAAGTTCCGGCACGCAGATCCCAAGCTGATGCAGCGCATCCTCTTTGCGGCGTACCCATATGACATCAAATCCTTGATCTGCAAGGGCGATACGCACGCCATTGCCGAGATCCAGGTCGTCTTCAATTAGTAGAATTTTCACATTGGTAACTGTATCAACAGTGCATGAAGAACAACTGAAGAAAAAACGGTAACAGGAATTCTACAGGGTTTACAGAACCTTCACGTGCTTCAGCATTTCTTCATTTACGGCTCATAAGAACCTTAGGGTGAGTATTCAGAATGAGCGCTCTGGCGTTTAACACCGCTTGTATCGCAATCATCTGAATCCAAAGGGCTTCTTTAATGAGAAACATCACACTGCGTAATAGTTTCCCCCGTTCACGCATCGGTCGCAGCATGAAAAGCATCTTGCCGGGGGCCGTCCTGGCGTTACTGGCTACCCCGACCCTGGCGGCAGATCAGCCTCAGGGCAACGTGTTAACCCTGGGAGGCGGCGTGGATGTTGCGCCACGCTATTCCGGTTCGGACAAGAGCCGGGTCTCTGCGGCTCAGGTGGTTGATTACGCGATGGCCAATGGTTTTTTGTCAGCACCACGCGGGGGATCGGCTACGGCAACAGCTTTGGTAACCTGGACTACAACGCAGCGCTGAGCTATCGCGCAGGACGTAAGGATCGCGATGTAAGCAGCGATTCGATCGCCTCCGGCAGCGACGACCTGCGAGGAATGGGTGACATTAAAGGCTCAGCTATCGTTGTGCCAGGGCTGGGATACAGGGTGACTGACTGGCTGACCGTGCAGTTGCAGGCAGAGGTCCCGGTTTCTGAGAGAGACAATGGTGAAGCTGTGCATTTCGGCATTGCCAGCCCGCTCTATACATCTCCGAAAAATGCGTTAACGCTGGCGCTGACCGGTAGCTGGGGATCCAGTAAGTATGTGCAAACCTACTACGGGGTGAATGCCGCCCAGTCGGCCGCATCGGGTTTTGCCCGACACGATGCCGGATCGGGAATATATGCGTATTCGCTGAACCTGGACTGGACCCATAAGCTTACCTCCCGCTGGAGCCTGCTTGCCGCAGCTGGCGTTACGCAGCTGACGGGAGAGGCTGGCGATAGCCCCATTGTTCAGCGAAAAACGTCTCCTGTGGGAAGTTTGAAGGTGACGTACAGCTTCTGATGGTTCAGCGAGGGGGAAGGTGCGTTTGTGACAAAACCGCACATAACCCCGTTGCAGGAGCCGGAAGTGCATAAAGCCCGCAGGATGGCGTGGCCCGAAGTCGGACCGTTCATCATGCGGGCTTTTTTATCACTGTTGACCCGATAACGCCTGTTCAATCGTACGGGTAATGACGTCCGGCTGGCTGACCATCGATACATGGCTTGCCGCTACCTCCGTGGTGTTGGCGTTGATTTTCTTCGCCATTGCGCGCTCTAGCTCAGGATTGATCATCCGGTCATTTTTGCTGACCACATACCAGCTCGGTTTGTCATGCCAGGCGGCATGCGCGATTTTCTCCCCAAACGCATTGGCCTTAATGGGGCCCTGCGTCGCGGCAATCACGCTGCGCTCAACGTCCTTTACGTCAGGGGCAAAATTCTCGCTGACCGCTTTTGTCGGCAGATATAAATACCCCTCTGTGGTTTTAGCGAGGCTGGCGCTCCCTGGCGGAGCAGGGAAGCTATTTGCCAGAGCTGCCGTCGACTGGCCGGAATCCGGCGCAAAAGCAGCAACGTAAACCAGTGACTTCACGCGGGCATTGTTTCCCGCCTCGCTGATTACCGTCCCGCCCCAGGAGTGACCGACCAGCACCACATCCCCATGAGCCCGGGCGATAGCACGCTGCGTGGCGGCGACATCATCTTTCAGAGACGTGAGCGGAAGTTGTACCGCAATGACCTCGGTATGGTGTTTTTGCAGCCGGGTAATCACCTTATTCCAGCTGCTGCCGTCGGCAAACGCCCCGTGCACCAGCACCACGCTGGCTTTCGTCTCTGCCAGCGCGCTGGTGGAAACCGCCAGCACCATCGCTGTTAATACAGACAATGCTTTCATAACAGGCTCCTTAAAAGTGATGAACCGCGGCGTGTGGCGGCACGGTGAATTCAACGGTTTTATGGTCGATGGGTTTATGCGTCGGGTCGGCAACGACGATCGTCACCTTGTGCTTTCCTGCGGGCAGCCCGACCAGGATCACCGGCTCGCCGCTGGTATCAGCCCAGTGCCAGGGCGCGTCATCCACCACAACGTGAATATGGCCGATACGCGGAGTGACTTTCAGCGCGTCGGGTCCAAATACAGGTTCAATGCGCAGGTTTTCGACACGGTACTGAATAAAGACCGCACCTTTACTTAGCGGTCCCGCCAGCGGCGGATCGACAATCAGTTTTGCCCGCGGCTGGGGGTGTTCAGGCGGGGCGACGGCGGCTGGACCGTTGACATCAGCGGCGCTCAGGCCATCCAACGGTGCGGCCATTGCGCCAGCAAAGGACGTCAGCGCAAATACAGGAAGCAGGAAATATCGACGAATCATCTGTGTCTCTCCTCATCAGTTTATTATGGCGAGGGATACAGAAGACCATTTTTATGTATCGGGGATGTTTGCTTTTGCGGGCGTGTTGTACCGGTTTGTCAGCGTAGCGCTCGGGATACAGTGTGATACAGTTTGTCTTCCGGGAGCGAACACGCTTTAGCGCTCGGGCGAATCCACCACAAGACCTGATTGCTGCGACTGAATTTTGTCCTGATGGTGATACCAGGCGCCAATGGAGGAATAAACAAAGCGGCCAAAGAAAAACAGGAAACTGATGAGCAGTATGATGCGGGTCATCCGGGTGTTAAATCGATGTCGTTTTCGCATACGCGTAGCCTGACTCACTTTCTTTTCCTGAGTATACCCTTTTGGGCGATACGGCTATTAAGGCACAGCCGCAAGTCAGGGTCAATTCGGCGAAATGTAAAATAGCGTCAATGCTTACATTAATTTATGTTATTAAAAACAACGCTTTTATTTATCGCATTGATAATTACAGGAAAAATATTCAAAAAAAACGTAAGAAAGGTTTATTCAGATAAATTAATTTGATTTAGGTCAACCGCATCCCGTCGTTGATATTTAAAATCCCTCCTCCACTGTGCTTGCCAGGAATTTTCCGGGCAACGTGTACGTCAGGTTGGATGCCTGTCTTCATTTACCCTCTGGAGCGCAAGGGTTGTAAACGAGCATCTATGAATATTCACCACATCCTGAAGCAAAATAAAGACCGCTGGTGGGCACTTCCTCTTATTTTACCCGTCGTGTTACTCCCGGTGCTTAGTGTGGCTAATACCTTAACGCAGTTGGGCGACGGTATCGTTGCGCTCTATTATCTCCCGCTCTCCTTTTTGCTGACGCTGATGTTATTCTTTGGCCTGGAAGCCCTCCCCGGGGTGGTGGTGTCGCTGTTTTTACGTTATTACCCCTCCGTTGGGTTATTTGAAGCCATGGCCGGCATTCTGCATTTTATCGTTCCTCTGGTGCTCAGCTGGGGCGGTTATCGCGTGTTTGCGCCCCGGCGCAATATGACCGCTTACGGTGACATACGCCTGATGGGGCAGCGTATTTTCTGGCAGGTGTTTTGCCCGGCAACGCTATTTCTGCTGCTGTTTCAGTTTGCGGTCTATCTCGGCGTCTATGAGAGCCGCCAGAGCCTCGCAGGACTGAATCCCCTCAATATTCGGACCCTTATTAACTATCAGGGGCTGCTGGTGAGCGGGCTGACGGGCGTGCCGCTAAGCTACCTGCTGATCCGCCTGATACGTCATCCTCGCTATATCAAGGGACTGATGTCCCAGCTCCGCGCGCAAATAGACAAAAAGGTGACGGCCTTTGAGTTTGTGGTGTGGTTTTTAGCCCTGGGCGGGTTGCTGGTCATGCTGCTGCTGCCCATGAATGCAAACAGTTCCATTTTCAGTACCAACTACACCTTGTCCCTGCTGATGCCCGTGATGCTCTGGGGGGCGATGCGCTTTGGCTACAAGCTGATGTCACTCATCTGGACGCCGGTCCTGCTGGTGTCGATTCACTTTTTTTATCACTACATTCCGGTGCAAGAGGGTTATGGCATTCAGCTGGCGATCACCTCATCCAGCTATCTGGTCTTTTCCTTCGTTGTGACGTACATGTCGATGCTGGCGACACGCCAGCGGGCCATCAATATTCGCTCCCGCAGTCAGGCTTTTCTCGATCCGGTGGTGCATATGCCCAACCTGCGGGCGCTGTCGCGCGAGCTGGCCAGTCATCCGTGGTCAGCGCTCTGTTTACTGCGCGTGCCCGAGCTGGAGGTGCTGGGACGCAATTACGGCGTGATGCTGCGGATCCAGTATAAACAGCAGCTGGCGCAATGGATAAACGGCACCCTTCAGCCCAATGAGCGAGTCTATCACCTCACCGGGTATGACATGGCGGTGCGTCTGGAGGCGGAGTCGCATCAACAGCGCATTGAAACGCTGGACGAGCATATCAAGCAGTTTGTTTTTATCTGGGATGGTATGCCGGTACAGCCTCAGGTCGGCGTGAGCTATTGCTATGTACGCTCACCCGTCAATCATCTCTATCTGGTGCTGGGGGAACTGGGCATCGTGGCCGATCTCTCCCTTTCTACCAACCACCCGGAAAATCTTCAGCAGCGCGGGGCTGTTCATTTGCAGCGTAGCCTGAAAGATAAGGTCGCGATGATGAGTCGTTTGCAGGCCGCGCTGGAGCAGGACGCTTTTACCCTGCTGGTTCAGCCCGTTCGCGGGCTGCGCGGTGATTGTTATCACGAGGTGCTGCTGCGAATGAGTGATGATAACGGGGCGCTGATCTTTCCCGAGCAGTTCCTGCCCATTGCACAGGAGTTTGGTTTATCGTCGCGTGTTGATTTATGGGTACTGGAGCGTACGTTGAGTTTTCTGGCACAGCACCGCCAGCGTTTGCCGGGCCAGCGCTTTGCGATCAACCTCGCACCTTCTACCGCCTACAGGGCGCAGTTCCCGCTTGAAGTGAGCCGCCTGTTAGCCAAATACGCCGTTGAAGCGTGGCAGCTGATCTTTGAAGTGACCGAAAGCAGCGCCTTTGGTCATGCGGATCTGGCGGCGTCGACCCTCAGGAAATTACAAAAAATGGGCATCCGGATCGCCATTGATGATTTTGGCACGGGCTACGCCAGCTATGCGCGGTTAAAAAGCGTGGACGCAGACATTCTCAAAATCGACGGCGGCTTTATTCGCAATATTGTCAGCAACAGCCTGGATTACCAGATTGTGGCTTCCATTTGCCATCTGGCCCGGATGAAGAAAATGCTGGTGGTGGCGGAATATGTGGAAACGGAAGAGATACGTAGCGCGGTGCACGCGCTAGGTATCGATTATGTGCAGGGCTATTTGATTGGGTTGCCGGCTGAGCTTGATACGTTGCTCAACACGCAGCCTTCTCAGGAGACCGCCTGAGCCGTTACGCTGCCGCCTCAGAACTCTCTTCTTCAATCTTCAACAGCCAGCCGGTGACCGCTTCCCAGTACTGCTGCTCTTTTTCCAGATCCAGCAGCACCAGCGCGTTCTGGCTAAACCAGTCGTGCGGGAAGCTCAGCGTCCAGTGATAGTCATCCGTTTTTAGCTTCAGCGTCGGCGGCGTGGTGGTTGCCTGTCGCTGATTATTGAGCAACACGCCCAGGCGCAACAGCTGAATGAGCGGCAGGAACTGCTTTTTCTTAAATAATGTAAAGCGCGGCAGATCGTCGAGCTTGATGGCTTTGCGGTGATAGCGCACCAGCGTCGCCATCATGGTTTGCTGCTCCTGGTTGAAACCAGGCAGATCGCTGTTTTGCAGAATATAGGCTGAATGGCGATGCATTCCGCTGTGGTTAATGTTCAGCCCCACCTCGTGCAACATGGCGGCCCATTTCAACAGCGCGGCCAGCTGCGGATGCGCCAGCTTCGGATTCTGCTCCTCCCACTGCTCGTACATCTGAACCGTGGTTTCCAGCACCCGTTTCGCCTGTTCGCGGTCAATGTTGTACTGGTTGGCCAGGCTCTGCGCGGTGCGGCTGCGAATATCCTGATGACGGAAACGGCCTTCCATCTCATACAGCACGCCTTCACGCAGGGCGCCGTCAGAGAGGCGCAGCTCTTTGATCGCCAGCGCGTCAAACACGCCGCAGAGGATCGCCAGCCCCGGTACGAACACGGCTTTACGTTCGTCGGACAGACCCGGCAAACTCAGGGCGTCGAAGCTCTTATGCTTAAGCACCTCTTCGGTGAGTTTCACCAGGCGCTCAGGCGTAATAAACCCGTCTTTTTCACCCATTGCCAGCAGCACTTCATGGGCCGCTTTAATCGAACCCGATGCGCCCAGCGCCACGTTCCAGCCCTGAATACGGTATTGCCAGGCCAGATTTTCGAGTTTTTGTACGGCGGCCATGCGCGCGCGCTGGAAGTTTTCGCGGGTGATGACGCCGCCCGGGAAATACATCTGCGCGAAGCTGACGCAGCCCATACGGCGGCTTTCCACCAGACGCGGCTCGAAATCCTCGCCAATCACCAGTTCCGTGGAACCACCGCCGATATCAATCACCAGCTTGCGGCCTTTTTCCGGCTGCGTATGCTCCACGCCCATAAAAATCAGGCGCGCTTCTTCGTTACCGGAGATGATCTCAATCGGGTAGGGGATAACCTTTTCCGCGCGCTTAAGAAATTCAGGCGCGTTCAGCGCCTGGCGTAGCGTATGCGTCCCGACGATGCAGACGCTGGACGGCGAAAAGCCTTGCAAACGTTCTGCGAACAGCGACAGACAGTTCAGCCCGCGCTCCATGGCCTCTTCGCTCAGCATGTTACGCGCGTCGAGACCATCGGCCAGATGCACACGCTGCTTCAGACGACCGATGATCTGCATCGCGCCATCCACCTCGCGGGCGATGACCATATGGAAACTGTTTGAGCCAAGATCGACCGCGGCGAACTCCTGCGGGCGTGGGGTATTATCGTTTATTGGCATAGGTTAATCGGATTGCTCAAGTGATTTAATGTAATCGTAAATCGCCAGCTGCGAGCGCACTTTACGGCGGTTGCCGCGCGGTACATAGCGATTACTGAGTTCTTTGTCGATATAACGTGCTTTCACCGTATCGCTGAACAGGATCTCGATAATGTCCAGGATACGCTGCTTCAGGCGAGGATCCAGCAGCGGTGCCGCCACTTCAATACGGTAATCAATGTTACGCGTCATCCAGTCGGCGGACGAGAGGTATACGCGCTTATCACCGGCGTTATCGAAAATATAGACGCGATCGTGTTCAAGATAGCGATCCACAATGCTGATCACGCGGATATTGTCGCTGATGCCTTCCAGTTCCGGAATGAGCGAGCACATGCCGCGAATGAGCAGATTTACCGGAACGCCGGAGCTGGAGGCCGCGTACAGGCGGTCCACCAGCCCTTTGTCCACCAGATTGTTGAGCTTCAGCGTGATGCCGGACGACAAGCCGTTCTGCGCATTGGCAATCTCTTTATCGATCATATCGTACAGCAGGCGCCGTGAGTTCTGCGGTGACACCAGCAGATAATCGAAGCTCACCGGGCGGTACGGGTTCTCAATGAAGTTGAACACCCGACGCACTTCGTTGGTGATGCGGGCATCGGCAGTCAGCAGCGAATAGTCGGTGTAGATTCTCGCGGTTTTCTCGTTAAAGTTCCCGGTACCGATATGGGCGTAGCGCACCACGTCGTCGCCCTCTTTACGGGAGATCAGGAACAGCTTGGCGTGAATTTTCAGCCCTGGCGCGGAGAAGATGACGTGTACGCCCGCTTCCGTCAGTCGGCGCGCCCAGTGGATGTTGGCCTCCTCGTCGAAGCGAGCCTGGAGCTCAACCACCACGGTCACTTTCTTGCCGTTGTGCGCCGCGTGGATCATCGCATCGATGATACGGGAATCTTTCGCCACGCGATAAATGTTGATTTTGATCGCCAGCACGTTCGGATCGAACGAGGCCTGACGCAGCAATTCCAGCACGTGTTCAAAGGTGTGATACGGATAGTAGAGCAGCACATCCCGTTCGCGGATGGCGTCGAACCCGTTGCGGAACTTATCGAACCAGATATGGCGCAGGCGCGGCAGCGGTTTGTTCACCAGATTGGCCTTGCCGACGTTCGGGAAGCCAATGAAATCTTTAAAGTTGTGGTAACGCCCACCGGGGATAATGGAGTCGTAGCGGGAGATGGTCAGCTTATCGCGCAGCATCTCCACCATCGCGTCCGGCATATCGCGTTGATAGACAAACCGCACCGGCTCCGCCGTCAGGCGCTGCTTGAGGCTGGAAGACATCAGCTCCATCATGCTGGCTTCCATCTCATGCACCAGATCGTACTCGGCGTCACGGGTCATCTTCATCGAGTAGGCGTTGAGCGCGTCGTAATCGAAGAAGCCTTTGAAGATATCGTCCAGGCAGTAGCGCAGGATGTTATCCAGCAAGATCATCGGCTTACGCCGGCGCGGGGTTTCCGGCGGCAGGTTTACAAAGCGTGGGACTTTATCAGACGGTATTTCCAGCAACGCGTAGTTAATGGTCTCACCACGAATGATTTCTACCGCCAGATAGGTGTAATCATCTTTCAGGAACTGCACCAGATCGGTTTCACGGTTGATCAGAATCGGGGTAATGTGCTGGCGCAGATAATGTTTGAAATAGTGGCGCAGCCAGTTTTGCTGATTCGCGGAGAGCTGGCGTTCGTTGATCAGGAAGATTTGGTTGCGTGCCATTTCCAGCAGCAGCTCGTTATAGAGGCCATCAAATTCCTGATCGGCTTTCATGACGCGAGACTGGATTTTTCCAAGCAGATGCCGCGAGTGGGAGTTTAAGCCCTGTTCTTCGCTGATAATGATTCGGCGTTTCAGTTCGGCGAAGCGAACCTTGTAGAACTCATCCAGATTGTTGGAATAGATGCCTAAAAAACGCATACGTTCAATCAGCGGGTTGCTTTTATCGGCCGCTTCCTGAAGTACACGTTCGTTGAATGCTAACCAGCTTAGCTCTTTCTCGATGTATAACTTTTCCTGACCCATTACAGCTCACACTCCAGTTCAATCACAGGACGTGGTAAATCCGTCTCGTCCTTATTATGGCGAGCATTTCCACGATATGTCCAACAGTGCCAGAAAAGTATGACAGTTATTTTTTTGTTGGGGAATTTAGAGGGTTGGGGGAGGGGGTGTCGGGTGGCGCTGCGCTTACCACGACCTACGGGACCGTAGGCCCGTGCAAGCGAAGCGCCGCCGGGCAATTCAAACAGACTACTCTTCAGCCGCATAACCCTGCGGGGGCAACTTCACGCCGTCCAGCCAGGCTGCGCCGTTGCGCATCTCCAGACGTCCATCGACAAACCAGCTTACCACCAGCGGATAAATGGCGTGTTCCTGCGTCTGCACACGTTCGGTCACGTCGTCTTCGTTGTCGCCGTCAAAGACCGGTACTTTTGCCTGCAAAATGACCGGACCGCCGTCCAGCTCGTCGGTGACGAAATGCACGGAGGTACCATGCTCCTCATCGCCGTTCTCCAGCACCTGACGATGGGTGTGCAGACCGGGGTATTTTGGCAGCAGGGAAGGGTGGATATTGAGCAGTCGTCCGGCGTAGTGTGCAACAAAAGCCGGGCTCAGGATGCGCATGTAGCCTGCCAGCACCACCACGTCAGGTGCGTAGGCGTCAATCTCCTGCACCAGCTCACGGTCAAAGGCTTCACGCCCGGCGAACTGGCTGGCTTCCAGCGCGTGCGCAGGAATGTTCGCTACCCGCGCGCGCTCAAGGCCGAATGCATCGGCCTTGTTGCTGAATACTGCCCGAATGGTGCCATTGATTTTCTTCTGTTTGCAGGCGTCTATGATTGCCTGCAAATTGCTTCCGTTGCCGGAAATGAGCACCACGATGTTTTTCATTCAATGACCACACGCTGTTCGGAATCGGAAGCTTTAATCGTACCGATTTTCCACGCGTTTTCACCTTTTTCTGTCAGCAGCTTAACCGCTTTATCCGCTTCGCTGGCGGGCAGGGCGATAACCATGCCCACGCCGCAGTTAAAGGTGCGGTACATTTCGTGAGAGCTCACGTTGCCTGCGGTTTGCAGCCAGTTGAAGACGGACGGCCACTGCCATGAGGATGCGTCGATCACCGCCTGGGTATTGTCCGGCAGCACGCGCGGAATGTTTTCCCAGAAGCCGCCGCCGGTGAGGTGAGCGATGGCGTGCACGTCAACGTTCTCAATCAGCTCCAGCACGTTTTTCACGTAGATGCGGGTCGGGGCCAGCAGGTGATCGGCCAGCGGTTTGCCGTCCAGCTCGGTGGTCAGCGGGTCGCAACCGCTCACTTCGAGGATTTTACGCACCAGAGAGTAGCCGTTGGAGTGCGGACCGCTGGAAGCCAGCGCAACCAGCACATCGCCGTCAGCCACTTTGCTGCCGTCGATAATTTCTGATTTTTCTACCACGCCGACGCAGAAGCCTGCGACGTCATAATCTTCACCGTGATACATGCCAGGCATTTCCGCGGTTTCACCGCCGACCAGCGCACAGCCGGATTGCAGGCAGCCTTCGGCGATACCGTTAATGACGCTGGCTGCGGTATCCACGTCCAGCTTGCCGGTCGCGTAGTAATCGAGGAAGAACAGCGGCTCGGCGCCCTGTACCACCAGGTCGTTGACGCACATCGCCACCAGATCGATACCAATCGTATCGTGACGCTTAAGATCCATCGCCAGGCGCAGTTTTGTACCGACACCATCCGTACCCGAGACCAGCACAGGTTCACGATATTTTTGCGGCAGCGCGCACAGTGCGCCGAATCCACCCAGGCCACCCATCACTTCCGGGCGGCGGGTTTTTTTCACCACACCTTTGATTCGGTCAACCAGCGCATTACCTGCGTCAATATCAACACCGGCATCTTTGTAGCTGAGAGAAGTTTTGTTGGTCACGGCTTAAATCCCCACGCGATTGCATAGCTAGTAAGAAAAATCGGCGCAATTCTAACAGTCCAGGCAAACGTTTGCGAGCCTATTCTCGGCGCGAGGATCTTTTTTTCTGTGCGGGCTGTCCAGGGCAACTAACTTGACTCTGTTCACGGAAATGAAACCGGTTTCGGCGATCTGCTTGCAACGGCTATCCCCTTTGCACATCATCAAACTGAAACCGGTTTCTGTAACTGTTTTTGCAGAAAATAACGCAGAATGAGGGATAGCGAATGTCAGGATTTAAAGCAGGTTTTCTGTGGGGTGGGGCCGTTGCGGCGCACCAGCTCGAAGGCGGCTGGAAAGAGGGCGGCAAGGGCGTGAGCGTTGCCGATGTCATGACGGCAGGCGCCCACGGGGTACCGCGTGAAATCACCAACGGCGTGCTGGAGGGGAAAAATTACCCAAACCACGAAGCCATCGACTTCTATCACCGCTATAAAGAAGACATCAAACTCTTTGCCGAGATGGGGTTCAAATGCTTCCGCACCTCCATCGCCTGGACGCGTATCTTCCCGAAAGGCGACGAGCTGGAGCCGAACGAAGCGGGACTCAAATTCTATGACGATCTTTTTGACGAGTGCCTGAAGCACGGCATCGAGCCGGTGATCACGCTTTCCCACTTCGAGATGCCTTTCCACCTGGTGACGGAATACGGCGGCTGGCGCAACCGTAAGCTGATCGACTTCTTTGTTCGCTTCGCGAAGGTCGTTTTTGAGCGCTACCAGCATAAAGTGAAGTACTGGATGACCTTTAACGAGATCAATAACCAGGCCAACTTCCACGAAGACTTTGCGCCGTTTACCAACTCCGGGCTGAAATATGCGCCGGGAGAAGATCGCGAGCCGGTGATGTTCCAGGCGGCGCACTATGAGCTGGTGGCCAGTGCCCTGGCGGTGAAGGCGGGGCGCGAGATCAACCCGTCGCTGCAAATCGGCTGCATGATTGCCATGTGCCCCATCTATCCGCTGACCTGTGCCCCGGACGATATGATGATGGCGATGAACGCCATGCATCGTCGCTACTGGTTCACCGACGTTCACGTGCGCGGCAAGTATCCGCAGCATCTGCTCAACTACTTTGAACGTCGCGGCTTCGCGCTGGATATCACCGAAGAAGATAAAGTGGCGCTGACGCAGGGCTGCGTGGATTACATCGGGTTCAGCTACTACATGTCTTTCGCCACCAAAGCGACGGCGGACAACCCGCAGCTGGACTACGACGAGAGCAAGAGCCTGGTCTCTAACCCGTACGTGCAGAAATCGGACTGGGGCTGGCAGATTGACCCGGTGGGGCTTCGCTACTCCCTCAACTGGTTCTGGGATCACTACCAGCTGCCGCTGTTTATCGTTGAGAACGGCTTTGGCGCGATCGACGTGCAGGAGAGCGACGGCACGGTGAACGACCAGTACCGCATCGACTACCTTTCCGCGCATATCCGCGAGATGAAAAAAGCGGTGGTGGAGGACGGCGTGGATCTGATGGGCTATACCCCGTGGGGCTGTATCGACCTGGTCTCTGCCGGCACCGGCGAGATGAAAAAACGCTACGGCTTTATCTTTGTCGATAAAGATAACGAAGGTAACGGCACGCTGAACCGCAGCAAGAAGAAATCGTTCGACTGGTATAAGCAGGTGATTGCCAGCAACGGAGAGCAGCTATAATTGCCCGGTGGCGCTGCGCTTACCGGGCCTACGGGATGTGTAGGCCGGGTAAGCGTTAGCGCCACCCGGCAGAATCCCGCACCCAAGCCGGAGCCCAGCCTCCGGCTTTTTTGTTTTTGATTGATGTACGTCAAGCAAGATGGGTATGGCGCAATCCGAAAAAAGCGGTATAATCCCGCGATTTTTTTGCGGATGCCACCTCAGAGGAGAAAGAGAATGAAGATTGTGGAAGTGAAACACCCACTCGTTAAACACAAGTTGGGCCTGATGCGTGAGCATGACATCAGCACGAAGCGTTTTCGCGAACTGGCTTCTGAAGTGGGTAGCCTGCTGACCTACGAAGCGACCTCTGATCTGGAAACGGAAAAAGTGACCATCGAAGGCTGGAACGGTCCGGTACAGGTTGAGCAGATCAAAGGTAAAAAAATTACCGTGGTGCCAATCCTGCGTGCGGGTCTGGGCATGATGGAAGGCGTGCTGGAGCACGTCCCAAGCGCGCGTATCAGCGTGGTGGGGATCTACCGTAACGAAGAGACGCTTGAGCCGGTCCCGTACTTCCAGAAGCTGGTCTCTAACATCGACGAGCGTATGGCGCTGGTGGTTGACCCGATGCTGGCGACCGGCGGTTCGATGATCGCCACCATCGACCTGCTGAAAAAAGCGGGATGCAGCAGCATCAAAGTGCTGGTGCTGGTTGCGGCGCCGGAAGGTATCGCGGCGCTGGAAAAAGCGCACCCGGACGTTGAACTCTATACCGCGTCTGTCGACCAGGGACTGAACGAGCACGGGTACATCATCCCGGGGCTCGGCGATGCCGGCGATAAGATTTTTGGTACTAAATAATCGAATAACGATAAAGAAGCCGACTTTGATAGTCGGCTTTTTTTTGAATAAAAACCAACAATGACACTCAGAGGAAAACACTATGACGCGCCGTGCTATCGGGGTGAGTGAAAGACCGCCGCTTTTACAGACAATCCCGCTTAGTTTGCAGCACCTGTTCGCCATGTTTGGCGCAACCGTGCTGGTGCCAATCCTGTTTCACATTAACCCGGCTACCGTGCTGCTGTTTAACGGCATCGGTACGCTACTTTACCTCTTCATCTGTAAAGGCAAAATCCCGGCCTATCTCGGGTCGAGCTTCGCGTTTATCTCCCCGGTTCTGCTGTTGCTGCCGCTGGGTTATGAGGTCGCGCTGGGCGGCTTTATCATGTGCGGCGTGCTGTTCTGCCTGGTCTCCTTCATCGTGAAGAAAGCCGGTACCGGCTGGCTGGACGTGATGTTCCCGCCTGCGGCAATGGGGGCCATCGTTGCCGTCATCGGCCTGGAGCTGGCGGGCGTGGCGGCGAACATGGCCGGGCTGCTGCCTGCGGACGGTCAGTCACCGGATTCCAAAACCATCATTATTTCGCTGGTGACGCTGGGCGTGACGGTTTTCGGTTCCGTCCTCTTCCGCGGCTTTATGGCGATTATCCCGATCCTGATCGGCGTGCTGGCGGGTTACGCGCTCTCCTTCGTGATGGGCGTTGTGGATACCACCCCGATTGCCGAGGCGCACTGGTTCGCGCTGCCAACCTTCTACACCCCGCGCTTTGAATGGTTCGCCATTTTCACTATTCTGCCTGCCGCGCTGGTGGTGATTGCTGAGCACGTCGGCCACCTGGTGGTGACGGCGAACATCGTGAAGCGCGACCTGATCCGCGACCCGGGCCTGCATCGCTCCATGTTTGCCAACGGTTTCTCCACCATCATCTCTGGTTTCTTCGGCTCCACGCCAAACACGACTTACGGTGAGAATATCGGCGTAATGGCGATCACCCGCGTCTACAGCACCTGGGTTATCGGCGGCGCGGCGATCATCGCCATTCTGCTCTCCTGCGTTGGTAAACTGGCGGCGGCGATCCAGATTATCCCGGTTCCGGTGATGGGCGGCGTTTCCCTGCTGCTGTACGGGGTGATCGGTGCCTCCGGTATTCGCGTGCTGATTGAATCCAAAGTGGATTACAGCAAGGCGCAGAACCTGATCCTCACTTCCGTTATCCTGATTATCGGCGTGAGCGGCGCGAAGGTGCACATCGGCGCGGCAGAGCTGAAGGGTATGGCGCTGGCGACCATCGTCGGCGTCGGCCTGAGCCTGATTTTCAAGCTGATCTCGGTGATCCGCCCGGAAGAGGTGGTGCTGGACGCGGACGAAAGCGAAAAAGCGCCACATTGATCGTCATGCCGGGCGAAGGATCGCCCGGTTCTCTCCTTGCAGGTTCCGTGTTAAACTCCATTCCGATTTTATGTAAGATCTCTGGTTGAGGTATTTCTGAACGGACCGGCACAGCTCTCTCTGCCACTTTATCTCCCTGACGACGAAACTTTCGCGAGTTTCTGGCCGGGTGATAACCCCTCTTTACTGGCTGCACTGCAAAACGTGCTGCGCCAGGAACACAGCGGATACATCTATATCTGGTCACGCGAAGGCGCGGGACGCAGCCACCTGCTGCATGCCGCCTGTGCGGAGCTTTCGGCGCGCGGTGACGCGGTAGGCTATGTGCCGCTGGATAAACGCACCTGGTTTGTGCCTGAAGTGCTGGAGGGCATGGAACATCTCTCCCTGGTCTGCATCGATAATATCGAATGCGTGGCGGGGGACGAACCGTGGGAAATGGCGATCTTTAACCTCTACAACCGCATTCTGGAGTCGGGCAAAACCCGGCTGCTGATCACTGGCGATCGTCCGCCGCGCCAGCTCAATCTGGGGCTGCCGGATCTGGCGTCTCGTCTGGACTGGGGACAAATCTACAAGCTGCAACCGCTGTCGGATGAAGACAAACTCCAGGCACTTCAGTTGCGCGCCAGACTGCGCGGATTTGAACTGCCGGAAGACGTGGGTCGTTTCCTGCTCAAGCGTCTGGATCGCGAAATGCGCACGCTGTTTGATACGCTCGATCAGCTCGATCGCGCCTCCATTACCGCCCAGCGCAAGCTGACCATTCCGTTTGTGAAAGATATTCTTAAGCTCTAGTTTTGCCGGGTGGCGGCTGCGCCTTACCCGGCCTACGAAAACCCGTCACGCTTTGTAGGCCCGGTAAGCGCAGCGCCACCGGGCTTAACAATCTTCCATCAGATGCTCAACCAAAAGCGGAATCGGTCTTCCCGATGCCACGCTTCTGCCGTTCTCACGCCACAGCGCCGTCCCGCTGATATCCAGATGCGCCCACGGAATAGTCGGCGGGCAGAAATGGTGCAGCAGCCACGCCGCCGACGCGCTGATCGCCGCGTTGTTGGTCGGCGTGTTGCACAGATCGGCAATCGCGCTGTCGGTTTGCTTTCTCAGCCGCGCATCCAGCGGCAGGGACCACACCTCGTCGCCGCTCCGTTTGCCCGCGAGCGTCAGTGCCTGACGCAGCGGTTCATCCTGGGTCATCAGCCCGCTCAGCTCATACCCCAGCGCTTTCACCACCGCTCCGGTTAAGGTCGCCATATCAATGATATAGTGCGCCTGCGGATAGCGCTGACTCGCCCAGGCGATAGCGTCTGCCAGCACCAGCCGGCCTTCGGCATCGGTATTGTTGATTTCAACGGTGGTGCCGTTGCAGGCCATCGCCACCGTGCCGGGCTGCATGGCGTCGGGGCCGATGGCGTTTTCCGCCAGCGCCAGCACGCCCATGATGCGCACGGGTAATTTCAGCTCCGCAACGGTCAGCATCAGCCCGAGCACGTTAGCCGCGCCGCACATGTCATATTTCATGGTGTACATGCCCGCGCCTTCCTTCAGCCACAGGCCGCCGGTGTCGAAGGTAATGCCTTTTCCCACGTAGCAGCGCACCGGGCCATCAGACACGCCGTTATAGTGAATAGCCAGCAGGCGCGGCGGGCAGGTCGCCCCTTTGCCAACGGCGTGCAGTAGCCCCAGCCCCTGCTCAACAATTTGCTTTTCATCCAACACCTCGCAGCGCAGGGCAGGGCTGGCGGCACACAGTTTTTGCGCCTCTTCCACCACAAACTGCGGCGTGCAGCGGTCGGACGGCATATCCGCCAGACGTCGCGCCGCAACCATGCCGAGCGCAATGGTCTGCTGCTGGCGGAAGGTCGTCTCCAGCTTCGCCTGCTGTTCCGGCAGGCAAAGGGCAGTGATGCAGGTAAGACGCAGCGCTTCGTCCGTCTTCTTCAGCTTCAGGTCACTGAGCCTGTGCGCCTGATTAAAGAGAAAACGCAGTACCTGCGCCAGCACCACATCGTCAATATCCGTCACGTCCAGCACGAGTTCGGCGCTGGCGGGGGCGGCAAGCAGCGGTCGCAGAGCGGTTAGCAACCCTTCGGTCAGGGCGTCATGCCAGAGCGCATCCGGCAAAAGGGTGATGCGGGCAAACGGCGCGCAGCCAAAGCGCGCGTCCGCGACGGTGCTCTGCTGGCGCATTTCAGCGACAAGAGCGCTTTCCGGTAACAGGGAACTGTCAGCGCGCGCAATCAAATGGCTTTGCGGCTTCGCGTCTGAAAGCGCGTTGATAAACTGGTATGTGATCATCATGACTCCTAAATCGGTGCGCGGATCCGCGCGGCATAGGCCTGCATCCACTCCTCATCTACCGCGTGATAGTGCGTTTTCTCCCGCAGGCGTTCAGTACGGAAAACGGTGAGGGGCTGGCGAGCCGTCGCCACCACAAACGAGAAGGTTTTGATGTTGGTCGCGGCGCCAAATTCTCCTTTGCTGTTCATGCACACCACGGAGAGATCGCCCGCGCGGCCAAAGCGCGACATCAGCTTGTCTTCCAGTTCGAACACCACCGAATCCGCCGCCTGCTGCGGCGTCATCCCTTGCGCCATCCGGCGAACGATTTCGTAGCTGGTACAGCCCTTCATCAGATCTTCACCGACGCCCGTGGCGGTGGCCGCGCCGGTTTCGCTGTCGCAGTAAAAGCCGGAGCCGATGATGGGTGAGTCACCGAGGCGGCCGCGTTTTTTCATAAACAGGCCGCTGGTGGAGGTGGCGACGCTCATCGATCCCTGTTTATCGAGGCCGATGATACCGACGGTGTCATGTCCGTCGTAGGGGCTTAACCCCTTATCCAGCGTTTCGCGGCAGCGCTTACGGTAGTGTTGCATGGCCCGATCCGTGAGCATGGTTTTGTCGGCAAAGCCCTGGCTCAGCGCCCATTCGCGCGCGCCCTGGCCGACCAGCAGGCTGTTATAGCGCTGGCGGCTGAGCGCGTGCGCCACGCGTACCGGGTTGGCGATATCCACCAGATTGCCCACGGCGCCGAACGCCAGCGTGTCGCCGTCCATATAGGCCGCGTCCAGCTCTACCTCGCCGTTCTCGGTCGGCAGCCCGCCGTAGCCGACGGATTTATAAAACGGAAAGTCCTCGACGGCGGCGACGGCATCCACCACCGCCGGAGCGACAGGTTTGCCCGCAGCCAGCGCAGACGCAGATTCCGTGACGCCTTCAAGCGCCATTCGCCAGGTTGCGATAATTCCCCACATGCTTTACTCCTGTTTTGCAAGGGTGGTGTCGGTTTGCGTAGCGGTAGTCAGCTCCGCGGCGCGGTACTGTTTATCCAGGATACGCATGAAAGGCAGGTACAGCATGGCGCCAATCAGCAGGTTGATCAGCTGCATCACGCTGCCGCTCAGGTGCCCGGTGACGATAAAGCCGCTGATAACCGGCGGCAGCGTCCAGGGGATAAACACCCCGGTGGTGACGGCGACCGCACCAATTTTCATCGCCGCATACTGCACGGTGACCAGCACCAGCGGCACCAGATTGAACGGGATGAGCATGATCGGGTTCATGATCACCGGCAGGCCAAACAGGATCGGTTCGTTGATGTTAAACACCGACGCGCCCGCACCGAGGCGCGCTACTTCGCGCATGTTTTTGCTGCGGGCGAAAATCAGCATCGCAATCACCAGCGACAGCGTGGCGCCCGCGCCGCCCATCCAGATCATGTCAAAAAACTGTTCGGTGATGATGTGCGGCGGCGTCGTTCCCGCCTGGATCGCGGCGATGTTGTCGGTCTGGTTCTCCATCCACAGCGGGCGAATAATCCCGTTGATCATCGAACCGGAGTTAATGCCCACTGACCACAGAATGGTGATGCTGAATACGGTCATCAGCGCCCCGAAATAAGAGGTGCCGTAGTGGCGCACCGGGGTGGCAACCACTTCATAAATAAACTGGTGGATGGTGTGATAGTGGGTGTTTTCAAAGATGATGCGGATAAGCAGCACCAGAATCATCACCAGCAGGGCCGGGATCAGGGCCGCGAACGACTCCTGCACCGCCGGAGGCACGCCGTCCGGCATTTTGATGACCAGCTTTTTGCGCTTCAGCCAGCAGAACAGTTCCGTCCACAGCAGGGAACCGATCATCGCCACGAACAGCCCTTTGCTGCCAATCCACTCCACCGGCATCACGGTAATGCCGCCGTTTTCCGCCACTTTGATAAAGGGCGTCAGGATCAGAAACGCGACCAGCGCCAGGATGCCGCAGGAGATGCGGTCCTCGCCATAATGCTCAGCCAGGCGGTAGGCCACCAGGAAGGTGATAAACAGCGACATGGTTGAGAACACCGCGTTAAACGGGATCTCTATAATTGCACTCCAGCTCTCACCAAAGGCCTGAGACATAAACTGCTGATAGGCCTGATTCGGGAAGGAGGAGATCACCAGCAGAATGGAGCCGACGATGATAAACGGCATGAATGAAACGTAGGCGCCGCGAATGGCCCCAAGATGACGCTGCTGGGCCGTTTTCGCCGCCAGCGGCATCAGTTTTGCTTCAAGAAATCCCAGAACATTGTTCATTGTGAACTCCGTACAAGATTGAGAGGTGTTGTTTATGTTATGTCTGTGGATTATCAGTGAAGCGCGGCGAGCGAAAGGTGAAATCGGTCACAAAGCATTCGCTGCTCTGATATAAATCTCATAAGATTAGTTCCGGAGAGAGACGCGATGGAAATCAAACTGCATGCCAACGCCACCACCACACCGCGTATCCGTCGTTATCTTCAGCAGTCAGATAAAAGCGACAGGGAACTTGCCGTTGAGCTGGGGATCTCGGTCACCACCGTCAGGCGCTGGCGCAACCGCGACCAGGTTTCGGATAACCACACAACGCCAAAAGTGATACACAAAGCGCTGAGACAAGAGCAGGCGGCACTGATAAATGCCCTGCGGGATATCACCGGGGCACCGCTGGATGAACTGCTGCTGCTGGTGAATGACGGACTCGGGATCGCCGTTTCCCGCGCGACCCTGAACCGCTACCTCAAACCAGCCTCGCTAAAACAAAAGGGGGCGTCGTTGCAGGGCAAAAAGGCGCTGAAGGCCGGGATCATGCCGCAGAAGCTACTCCTGCATCATCAGCCGCTGTCGCTGCATATGGACGACGGTGGCGAGCAACACCTGCTCTGGGCGCGTGAACCCGTCAGCGGCTGGTGTTACGCCCGGCTTTATGCTGGCGTATCGCCGCAGTTGCTGACCCGCTGGACGAACGAGGTGCTGGCTGCCTGTCCGGCTGATATTCAATCTGTTGAGACTTTTGGGCTAGAAGTGAACTTGCCGGAACATAACGTCACCGTAAAAGTGCATTCACAGTATTATCTCGTCCTTCAGGTCACCGTGCCGTTACGCGAAATCATTCCGCGGGTGAACAGTGAACCGATGGGAGAGCTGTTGATCCAACTGTGTGAGTTTTACAACCGGGGAAAAGCGCAGAAAAAGCTGGGAGAGCGTACGCCGCAGGCGTTTCTGGAAGCGCTGCGGCGTAACGATTAGACGATCTCGAGCACGTCTTCCGGCGGACGGCCGATACGCGCCTTGCCATTTGCCACTACAATCGGGCGCTCAATCAGCTTTGGATTGTCGACCATCGCCTGAATCAGCCGATCTTCAGTGAGACTGGTATCGTTCAGATTGAGCGACTTATACAGATCTTCTTTCTGACGCATCAGGTCGCGTGCGCTGCCCATGTTCAGCATCTTCAGCAGCTGGCGGATAGTCTGCGCGTCCGGCGGCGTCTCCAGGTACAGCACCACTTCCGGTTCGATGCCGTTAGACTTCAGCAGGCTGAGGGTGTCTCGGCTCTTGGAGCAGCGAGGGTTATGGTAAATTTTTACCGCGTCTGTCATGACTTCTCCTTTATTACATCTTCTCGTACGGCTTAAAGCGTTGTTGCAGGCCGCGCAGCTGGTCGATTCGCGCATCGTAGCGGGCCTGTTGCAGGCTGCCAAGCTTCACCTGCGAGCTGGCGCTGCTCAGCAGGGAAATGGCCTGATCGAGACGACCCGCCAGCGCCAGACCTTCCGCACGCGCGGCCAGCTCCTGATCGCGGTTACCCAGTTGCCCCTGGGCCTGGGCGAGCAGCTCCCAGCCGTTCTGGTCATCTTTATTGTTAAAGGTGTAGCGGTTCAGAATGGTCACCGCCTCGCCGGGCTGGCCGCCCTGTAGGTAGGCGTTCGCCAGGTTAAGCTGCAATACTGGATTATTACGAAGATCTTTCGCCCCTTTCAGGCGATTAATCGCATCGGTCGCTTTTTTCTGCCCCAGATCGATATCGGTGGCGAGGTCGAGATACCACGGATTGTCAGGCGCCGCCGCCAGCAGCGGCTGTAGCGCTTTTCGCGCTTCATCGTATTTGCTGGCCTCCATCGCCTGGAGCGCCTGACCATACTGCGCCGCGTTTTTCTCGCGCACGTTGCCTTTCGCCAGCGCGTCCAGCAGATCGCTGGTGAGCTGATTACGTCCGGAGTTGTACATGCCAAGCGTTCTCACTTTGGCCATGTAGAAATCCTGCGAAGACTGCACCACGACCGGACGCATCTGGTTGGCTCGGTTACGCGCATCCGAGAGGCGGCTTTCCGGCAGCGGGTGGGTCAACAGAATTTCAGGCGGGCGCGACGAGTAGCGTGCCTGGTCGAGCAGCTTTTCCAGGAAGCTCGGCATGGCCTGCGGGTCAAAGCCGGAACGCTGTAAAACCTGAATGCCGATGCGGTCTGCTTCCTGCTCGTTCTGCTGGGTAAAGCTGATCATCCCCTGACGCGTCCCCGCCAGCGTCCCGGTGAGCGCCGCCATCCCGGCCTGCGGGCTGGCCATCGCCAGCAGAATAGAGCCCAGCGCGCCCACCCAGGTTAGCGGGGCGTTACGCTTCTGATCTTCCATCGCACGCGCCAGATGGCGCTGGGTGACGTGCGAAATTTCGTGCGCCATGACGGACGCCAGCTGGCTTTCGTTATCGGAATAACGGAACAACGCCGAATGCAGCACCACGTTCCCGCCAAAGAAGGCGAAGGCGTTGATTTCGTCGTTATTGATTAAATAGAAGTGGAAGGGCGTTTTTACCGAGTCGGCGTGCGCCACCAGACGCATTCCCAGACCGTTAATGTATTGCACCAGCAATGGGTCGTTAATCAGCGGAGCACTGCCGCGCAGCTGGCGTACGTAATAATCACCCATCTGCATCTCCTGCCCGATGGAGAGCGTGCTTCCTGCCGTGGTGCCCATGTCCGGCAATGAATCGGACGAGTCAGCGAAAGCGGGCAACACCTGACCCACCGTCACGGCGGCAATCAGTGTCGCAACCAGTGTTTTTCTCAACTGCCTGAACATAACCACTGTCCTGTATGTTGGATGTGCTAATTTGACCGATGAACCCGCATAACGTTCATCTCCGCTGCTCTGCGAGTGTAGCCGTGTTAAGAGATGAAGAAAATCCCATTCATCAGGGTTTTGCGAAACCTGACAGTGAAACAAAAAGGAAAGTCTTTTTTGTGACAGTTAGATACAATTCACCGTCTCTCACTCCCGCCATTCGATTCAGGGAAGGGTTGTATGCTCGAAATGTTAATGCAGTGGTATCGGCGTCGGTTTAGCGACCCGGAAGCCATTGCTTTGCTGGTCATTCTGGTTGCCGGATTCAGTATCCTGTTCTTCTTTAGTGGCCTGCTGGCGCCGCTACTGGTGGCGATTGTGCTGGCGTATCTGCTGGAGTGGCCCACCGCGCGTCTGGAACATATCGGCTGTTCCCGCCGCTGGGCGACCAGCATTGTTCTGGTGCTGTTTGTCGGCATTCTGCTGCTGATGTCCTTCGTGGTGATGCCCATCGCCTGGCAACAGGGGATCTACCTGATCCGCGATATGCCCGGCATGCTGAATAAACTGTCTGATTTTGCCGCCACGCTGCCGCGCCGCTATCCTGCGCTGATGGACGCCGGGATCATCGATGCAATGGCCGAAAACATGCGCGCCCGCATCATGACCATGGGTGACTCGGTGGTGAAATACTCTCTGGCCTCGCTGGTAGGCCTGCTGACGCTGGCGGTTTACCTTGTTCTCGTGCCGCTAATGGTGTTCTTCCTGGTCAAAGATAAAGAGCAGATGCTGAACGCGGTACGCCGCGTGCTGCCGCGCAATCGCGGTCTCGCCGGTCAGGTCTGGCAGGAGATGAACCAGCAGATCACCAACTACATTCGCGGCAAAGTGCTGGAGATGATTGTGGTGGGCGTGGCGACCTGGATTGGCTTCGTGATCTTCGGACTGAACTACTCGCTGCTGCTGGCGGTGCTGGTCGGATTCTCGGTTCTGATCCCGTATATCGGCGCGTTTGTGGTGACCATTCCGGTAGTCGGTGTGGCGCTGTTCCAGTTTGGTCTGGGTACGGAGTTCTGGAGCTGTTTCGCCGTATACCTGATTATTCAGGGACTGGACGGGAACCTGCTGGTACCGGTGCTGTTCTCAGAAGCAGTTAACCTGCATCCGCTGGTGATTATCCTGTCAGTGGTGATTTTCGGCGGGCTGTGGGGATTCTGGGGGGTATTCTTCGCCATTCCGCTGGCGACGCTGATTAAAGCCGTGGTCCACGCGTGGCCGGATGTGCCAGCGGTGGAAGAGAAGTAGATTTAGTGCGGGCTGATGCCCTCACCCCACCCTCTCCTGCGGGGAGAGGGGGCAAACACTAAAAACGGTAGCGCATGCTACCGTTTTGCATTTACCTTGTAGGCCGGGTAAGCGCAGCGCCACCCGGCACTAAAATGATCACGCGTTCTCTTTCAGCCACTTCAACACCACGTCGTGGTGGTTGCTGGTTTTGAAATCATCAAACACGTGCTCAACTTTACCGTCAGCGTCAATCAGGAAACTGATGCGGTGAATACCGTCGTACGTTTTGCCCATAAAGGACTTCTCACCCCAGACGCCAAACTGCTCGCAAACCTGGTGGTCTTCATCGGAAAGCAGCGTGAAGTTCAGCAGCTCTTTTTCCGCAAAGCGTGACAGCTTCTCTGGCTTATCGGTGCTGATGCCCAGCACTTCCACACCGACCTTCTTCAACTCATCCATGTTGTCGCGTAGACCGCAGGCCTGTACGGTACAGCCCGGGGTCATGGCTTTCGGGTAGAAATAGACCAGAACACGCTGTCCCTGGAAGTCGGTCAAATTTACTTGCTCGCCGTCTTGATCCGGTAAGCTAAATTTCGGTGCGATATCACCGGCTTTCAGTGGGTTCATTACTCAACTCCATCCTGTTCGTGCTGCGAATAATCGACGACGCTTATACTGCCTTGCGCATGTAATTCTGTACAGAGGGCTTTGAACGCTTGCTCGATATTTGACGCATCCTGCGAGGCAGGGCTGTGTGCGGTAATTTGAATAAACAGCGTCGGGATTGCGTTTTCATCGCCCGGCTGCGTGCGGGAAACCAGTTCGGCAATGTTCATCTGATGGCTGTCAAATAGCGCGGTGAAACGTTCAATCAGATGAGGTGAATCAGGCACTTCAACCTGTACCCAGACCGTGGCAGGCAGAGCCGGACGCGGGCGCGCGGTGGTGCGCTTCATCACAATCAGTAAATCCAGCTCTGCGCCTTTCAGCGGCAAGGTAGATTCGATGAGGGTAATGGCATTCCATGTTCCGGAAAGCAGCATGATGAACGTGAACTCTTCGCCAAGCATAGCCAGCCGGCTATCTTCGATGTTGCAGCCGCAGCTGCTCACGTGGCGAGTGATGGTATTCACGATACCCGGCCTGTCAGCACCCAGCGCAGTGATAACCAGGTAATGTTGTGATGAGGTTGTCAAACCTGTTCTTCCTTTGCGTGGTTAAGTCTTCCTAAGGAAAGCATAAAAAAAACATGCATACAACCGCCTGAGAGCCTCAGGTCGCTTGCTTTTATTACAGTTCCAAACGTAACATTGAGGCTCTTGTTCGCACAGAGGATGGCTCATGTTCACGGGAAGTATTGTCGCGCTTGTTACACCGATGGATGAAAAAGGTAATGTCTGCCGGTCAAGCATGAAGAAGCTCATTGATTACCATGTCGCCAATGGAACCTCGGCGATCGTTTCGGTAGGGACTACCGGTGAATCCGCTACGCTGAGCCACGAAGAGCACGGCGACGTTGTGATGCTGACCCTGGAACTGGCGGACGGGCGTATTCCGGTCATCGCGGGGACGGGCGCAAACGCAACGGCAGAAGCGATTAGCCTGACTCAGCGTTTTAACGACAGCGGCATTGTCGGCTGCCTGACGGTGACCCCTTATTACAACCGTCCTACTCAGGAAGGTTTGTTCCAGCATTTCAAAGCCATCGCTGAACATACTGACTTGCCACAAATTCTGTATAATGTGCCGTCCCGTACCGGTTGCGATATGCTGCCGGAAACCGTTGGCCGTCTCTCGAAAGTAAAAAATATTATCGGGATTAAAGAGGCGACAGGGAACTTAAGCCGCGTTCATCAGATCAAAGAGCTGGTTTCAGACGACTTTATCCTGTTGAGCGGTGATGATGCGACCGCGCTGGACTTTATGCAGCTCGGTGGTAATGGCGTGATTTCCGTTACGGCGAACGTGGCGGCGCGTGATATGGCTGACATGTGCAAACTGGCCGCAGCCGGTCACTTTGATGAAGCTCGCGTGATTAATCAGCGTCTGATGCCGTTGCACAATAAATTATTTGTCGAACCCAATCCGATCCCAGTGAAATGGGCATGTAAGGAGTTGGGGCTTGTAGCAACCGACACGCTGCGTCTGCCAATGACACCGATTACCGACCACGGTCGTGAAATTGTCGCTGGCGCGCTGAAGCATGCCGGTTTGCTGTAAAGTTTAGGGAGATTTGATGGCTTATTCAGTACAGAAGTCGCGCCTGGCGAAGGTTGCGGGTGTTTCGCTTGTTATGCTCCTCGCTGCCTGTAGTTCAGACTCGCGCTACAAGCGCCAGGTGAGCGGTGATGAATCCTATCTGGATGCGCCGCCGCTTGCTGAACTTCACGCGCCTGCCGGCATGATCCTGCCGATCCAGAACGGTGATTATAATATTCCGGTTACCAACGGCAGTGGCCTGGTGGGTAAAGCGCTTGATATTCGTCCGCCGGCTCAGCCTCTGGCGCTGGTGAGTGGCGCGCGCACGCAGTTTACCGGTGATACGGCCTCTCTGCTGGTGGAAAGCGCACGCGGTACCACGCTGTGGCCGCAGGTTGTGAACGTTATTCAGTCGAAAAACTATACGATTGATAAACGCGACGACGCCAGCCAGACCTTAACCACCGACTGGATTGAGTGGAACCGTCTCGATGAAGACCAGCAGTATCGTGGTCGTTATCAAGTCTCCGTTAAGCCGCAGGGTTATCAGCAGGCGGTTACCGTCAAGCTGTTGAATCTTGAGCAGGCAGGTAAACCGGTTGCCGATCCGGCCGCCATGCAGCGCTACAGCACTGAAATGCTGAACGTGATTGCCGCAGGTCTGGATAAAAACGCTACCGATGCCGCAAACGCCGCGCAGAACCGTAACGGTTCAACGTTTGATGTGCAGAGCGGTGCAGACGATACCGGCCTGCCAATGCTGGTGGTGCGTGCGCCGTTTAATCAGACCTGGCAGCGCCTGCCAGCAACGCTTGAAAAAGTGGGCATGAAGGTGACCGACAGCACCCGTTCAACGGGCAGCATCACAGCGACCTATAAGCCGCTGTCTGATAGCGCCTGGCAGGAGCTGGGGGCAAGCGATCCACAGCTGCCTTCCGGTGACTACAAAATCCAGGTTGGCGACCTCGATAACCGCAGCAGCCTGCAATTTATCGATCCGAAAGGACACACGCTGACCCAGGCGCAGAACGATGCGCTGGTCGCTGCCTTCCAGGCCGCATTCAGCAAATAATAGTGAGGGCTGGTTAATCCAGCCCTTTTTATTTTCGTGCTACGCAAACGTGTGCGTGGCATAATATGGCCAGTTTTGAATACAAATCATCACACCAGGAGTAATGAAGATGCAGAAGCAAGCTGAGTTGTATCGTGGCAAAGCGAAAACCGTATACAGCACGGAAAACCCGGATCTGTTGGTGCTCGAATTCCGCAATGATACGTCAGCAGGAGACGGCGCACGCATTGAGCAGTTCGATCGTAAGGGCATGGTGAACAACAAGTTCAACCACTTCATTATGACCAAACTGGCCGAAGCCGGTATCCCGACTCAGATGGAAGCGTTGCTGTCCGATACGGAATGTCTGGTAAAAAAACTGGATATGGTGCCGGTTGAGTGCGTGATCCGTAACCGTGCCGCAGGCTCCCTGGTGAAGCGTCTGGGCATTGAAGAGGGTATCGAACTGAATCCACCGCTGTTCGATCTGTTCCTGAAAAACGACGCCATGCACGACCCGATGGTCAACGAATCCTACTGCGAAACCTTCGGCTGGGTAAGCAAAGAGAACCTGGCGCGCATGCAGGAACTGACCTACAAAGCCAATGACGTGCTGAAAAAGCTGTTTGATGACGCGGGCCTGATCCTGGTCGACTTCAAGCTGGAGTTCGGTCTGTACAAGGGTGAAGTGGTGCTGGGCGACGAATTCTCGCCGGACGGCAGCCGCCTGTGGGACAAAGAGACGCTGGATAAAATGGATAAAGACCGTTTCCGCCAGAGTCTGGGTGGCGTGGTCGAAGCGTACGAAGCGGTTGCTCACCGTTTAGGCGTTAAGCTCGACTAAACTGCGCATTTGCCAAAGGATGTTGGCATCCTTTGGCGTCTTATCCTTGTTTACTATGGTAATCCTTTCATTAACCGCCTACGATCATAGCTATTATAAATGGAATAGTTCGAGGTGTTTATGCGCTGGCAAGGGCGTCGTGAAAGTGACAACGTAGAAGACAGACGCAGCAGTGGTGGCGGTGGTCCGTCTATGGGCGGGCCAGGTTTCCGGTTACCCAGCGGCAAGGGCGGCATTATTCTGCTGGTCGTCGTGCTGGTGGCGGGCTACTACGGCGTCGACCTGACCGGTTTGATGACCGGTGAAACCGGGCAACAGCAGCAGTATTCTCAGCGCTCCATCAGCCCGAATGAAGATGAAGCGGCGAAATTTACTTCCGTTATTCTCGCGACGACCGAAGATACCTGGGGTCAGCAGTTCGAGAAAATGGGGCGGACTTATCAGCCGCCAAAACTGGTGATGTACCGGGGCGCAACCCGCACCGGCTGCGGCACCGGGCAGTCCGTTATGGGGCCGTTCTACTGCCCGGCGGACAGCACCGTCTATATCGATCTCTCCTTCTATGACGACATGAAAAGCAAGCTGGGCGCCGACGGCGATTTTGCCCAGGGCTACGTGATCGCGCATGAAGTCGGCCACCACGTGCAGAAGCTCCTCGGTATTGAGCCTAAAGTGCGTCAGATGCAGCAGAATGCTTCTCAGGCGGAGGTGAATCGTCTGTCCGTACGCATGGAGCTTCAGGCCGACTGCTTCGCTGGCGTCTGGGGACACAGCATGCAGCAGCAGGGCGTGCTGGAAACAGGCGATCTGGAAGAGGCCCTGAATGCCGCACAGGCGATTGGTGACGATCGCTTGCAGCAGCAGAGCCAGGGGCGCGTTGTGCCGGACAGCTTTACCCATGGCACCTCAGAGCAGCGCTACAGCTGGTTTAAGCGTGGCTTCGACAGCGGCAACCCGTCGCAGTGTAATACCTTCGGCAAAGCTATGTGATGTTGGGATTTGAACAGCTGGTCAACCAGCTTCAGCGTACCGGGCACCGCCGGCTGGTGGTGCTCAGCGGCGATGAAGCGTGGACGTTGAGCCAGGCGACCATTCTGCGCGATACGTTACCAGGAGACTGGCTGTGGCTGGAGGAAAACCCCTCTAAGACCATCAGCGGCCTGCTGGGACGTGAATACCTTCACGCCGTTTTTGACGCGCGTCGCGGGTTTGACGTCTCGGCCTTCGCCGCCCTCAGCGGGACCCTGCGCGCCGGAAGCCTTCTGATTCTGCTGGTGCCGCCGTTCTCCGTCTGGGCTAACAGGCCCGACGCGGATTCTCTACGCTGGAGCGACAGCGCCGAGCCGATCGCCACCCCGCACTTTGTTCACCACTTTTGCCGGACGCTTGCCGCCGATTCAGATGCCATCGTCTGGCATCAACATCGTCCTCTGTGCCTTCCCGTTACGTCAGATTTACCCGCCTGGCAGCCTGCCAGCGGTGAACCGCAGCGCGAGCAAGCTGAGATCCTCGACGCTCTTCTGACCATGCCTGCGGGCGTGGCCGCCGTGACGGCACCGCGCGGACGCGGAAAGTCCGCCCTGGCGGGCATGTTGCTCAACGGCATTCAGGGGAGTGCAGTAGTGACGGCACCGGCAAAAGGGGCGACGGATGTCATCGCGCGTTTCGCCGGGGAACATTTTCACTTTATGGCCCCGGATGCGCTGCTGGCCTCCACAACAGAAGCTGACTGGCTGATTGTCGATGAGGCGGCCGCCATCCCCGGCCCGCTGCTGGAGAAGCTGGCGTCGCGCTTTCCCCGCGTGTTGCTGACCACCACGGTGCAGGGTTATGAAGGCACGGGCAGGGGATTCCTGCTGAAGTTCTGCGCCCGGTTCAGCGGGCTGCGGCGTTATACCTTATCCACGCCTGTTCGCTGGGCTGCCGGATGTCCCCTTGAGCGGATAGTGGCGAACGCGCTGCTGTTCGACGATGCGCTTATCGATCGCAAACCGGAAGGCGAGGTACGTTTAACGTCGCTGGAGCCCGGGATGTGGGAGAGCGATCCGACGCGCGGGGCAGGCGTGTATGAACTGCTTTGCGCCGCGCACTACCGGACGTCACCCCTCGATTTACGCCGGATGATGGACGCCCCCGGCCAGCACTTTGCTGTTGCTCAGGCGGGCGCGGAGATCGCGGGCGCGCTCTGGCTGGTGGAGGAGGGGGGATTACCCCCTGAACTTAGCCGCGCAGTCTGGGCGGGCTTTCGTCGGCCGCGTGGAAATCTGGTGGCGCAGTCGCTGGCAGCGCACGGCGGCTCGCCGCTCGCGGCGACGCTTAAAGGCCGACGCGTCAGCCGCATTGCGGTTCATCCCCATCGCCAGCGGGAAGGCATCGGCCAGCGGCTGATCCGCAGTGCCAGCGGAGAAGATTATCTCTCGGTCAGCTTTGGCTATACCGACGAGCTGTGGCGTTTCTGGCGGCAGTGCGGGTTTGTGCTGGTGCGAATGGGCAGCCACCGGGAAGCCAGCAGCGGGTGCTATACGGCGATGGCGTTGCTGCCGCTGAGCGAGGCGGGGCATCAGCTCTGCGAACAGGCGCATCAGCGGTTATGTCGTGATATGCGCGTCCTGTCGGCCTGGAATGGCGAAAAGATCCCGGTGACGGATGCATGGGAAGCTACCCTTAATAGTGACGACTGGCTGGAGCTGGCGGGGTTTGCCTTTGCTCACCGGGCGTTTTCAACTTCGGTTGCGGCGCTGACGCGGTTGTTGTTAGCCGTGGACATGCCAATTCCGGCGCTGCGGGGGAAAATGGAAGGGAATACGCACGATTTCGGGCGCAAAGCGTTGCTGGCGAAGCTACGCGAGGAAACCGCTCACGCGCTTGAAAGGCTTGATTACTCCCGTAGCCAGCAGCTGAAAGCCGACATTTTGCAATGGCAATTTTTTCAATGAGTTCTTCAGTAAAGTGGCATGGTCATTACCCCGCAGAGGCGTAAAATCCTGCTTATCAATTAAGGAGATCGCCATGAAACATGACCATTTTGTTGTGCAAAGCCCGGATACACCTGCTAAACAGCTCCTGCTTCTGTTTCATGGCGTGGGCGACAATGCCGTCAATATGGGACAAATTGGCAGCTGGTTTGCACCCGTTTTCCCACACGCGCTGATCGTCAGCATCGGCGGCGTGGAGCCGTGCGGTCCGGACGGGCGGCAGTGGTTTTCCGTCGAGGGCGTGACGGAGGAGAATCGTCAGGCGCGTATTGATGCCGCTATGCCAGCCTTTATCGATACCGTGCGTTACTGGCAGCAGCAGAGCGGCGTAGGCGCCGACGCAACGGCGCTGATTGGCTTCTCTCAGGGCTCAATCATGTCGCTGGAAAGCGTAAAAGCGCAGCCCGGACTGGTGTCCCGCGTGATTGCCTTTAACGGGCGTTTTGCGACGTTACCGCAAAGCGCGACCACGCAGACCACGATCCATCTCATTCATGGAGGGGAAGACCGGGTAATTGAGCTTTCGCATGCGGTTGCTGCCCAGGAGACGCTGATGCGCGAGGGCGGAGATGTGACGCTGGATATCGTAGACGATCTGGGGCATGCCATTGACGATCGCAGCATGCAGTTCGCGCTCGATCATCTGCGTTATACCGTACCGAAGCACTACTTTGATGAAGCGCTCAGCGGCGGTAAGCCGAATGACGATGATATCGTCGAGTTTATGTGAGGTGTCCCCCTCTCTTTAGGGAGAGGGGAAACAGAGCGATTACTTCTTCTGGTCCTTCTTCGGCCAGTCGTCTTCATCGTCCCACTTGTCGTTAAAATCACGGTGCGGCGGAAGATCCGGTTTGTTGGCAAGGAACTTTTTGTGGTCAACGCGCTTGAGATCTTTAATCACGTTAAGCAGCACGCCTACCAGAAATACCAACACCAGAATCCACCAGTACTTTGAAAGCCAGTCCATTCGCTAATCCTCTTTAAGCACCCGTCAGGCGACGAGCTGCTCCATAATACGTTGATACATGCGGGCCAGCAGTTGTAAATCGGCAGCGTTCACGCATTCATTGATTTTGTGAATCGTCGCGTTAACCGGACCCAGTTCGACAACCTGTGCGCCCATGCGGGCGATAAAGCGTCCGTCAGACGTGCCGCCCGTTGTCAGCAGCTGTGGCTTAATTTCATTATAGTGCGCAATGGCGTTCACCACCGCATCCACCAGTTTACCGCGCTGCGTCAGGAACGGCTGGCCAGACAGCCACCAGTCGAGGGTATAGCGCAGCTGATATTTCTCGAGCAGCGCAATCACGCGCGCTTTGATCATCTCGTCGGTCAGTTCGGTGCTGAAGCGGAAGTTAAACTGGACGAAGAGATCGCCGGGAATGACGTTGTTGCTGCCGGTGCCAGCCTTGATGTTGGCTATCTGCATGCTGGTTGGCGGGAAAAATTCGTTGCCTTTATCCCATTCAATGCCTACCAGTTCGTTCAGCATCGGCGCGGCGCGGTGTACCGGGTTATCCGCCAGGTGCGGATAGGCAACGTGGCCCTGCACGCCATGAATAGTCAAATTACAGGTCAGGGATCCACGGCGGCCATTTTTCACCACATCGCCAACCACTTCGGTGCTGGACGGTTCGCCCACCAGACAGTAGTCCAGACGTTCATTGCGCGCCATCAGCGCCTCAACGACCTTCACGGTGCCGTTGTGGGCGCTGGCTTCTTCATCGGAGGTAATCAAAAACGCAAGACGGTTTTTATGGTTCGGATGCTGGGCGACGAAACGCTCTGCCGCCACGACCATCGCAGCCAGAGAACCTTTCATGTCCGCAGCGCCGCGTCCGAAAAGCATGCCGTCGCGGATGGTCGGCTCAAAAGGCGGGTTGATCCAGCGGTCTGCGTCGCCTGCGGGAACTACGTCAGTATGTCCGGCAAATGCCAGCGTCTCTCCCTGACCGCGCCATGCCCAGAAGTTCTGCGTATCGCCAAAATCCATGTGCTCCACGGTAAAACCGATGGCACGCAGGCGCTCAATCATTAATGCCTGACAACCTGCGTCGTCCGGGCTAAGGGAAGGACGGCGAATAAGCTGCTGAGTCAGCTCAATGACCGGGCATGACATAGACTACACCTCAACGAATAAATCTGAATAAAGGGTTTCACTGAAACCCAGCAGCATAGGCTGACCTGGCTTGCAGAGCAATGGGCGTTTGATGATTGCCGGCATTTCAAGCATCAGTTTGGCTGCGCTGTCGGCGTCGTTGATCGTGGCCCGGAGAGATTCATCCAGTTTTCGCCAGGTGGTCCCGCGTGTATTCAGTAGCGCTTCCCATCCCAGTTCGTTGATGGCGGAATGGAGGAACGCGGGGTCAAGCCCGTCGGCACGGTAATCGTGGAAGCGATAGTCGATGTTGTGTGCTTCCAGCCAGCGGCGGGCTTTTTTAATCGTGTCGCAATTCTTAATGCCGTACATCACAACCATAGTGAATCCTTTTGTTCTTTTGTGGATTAAATGTTCAATATTTTCGAAGATATATCCTTAAGTGGAATATAACACATTCGGAATTTTTCGGGATTTACAATTCTCCATAATTCAACGAACAGCTGTAAGCTGAATAGTCTTTCATCTTTTAAGCATAGTTGTCCACCCTGTTTAAATTGCCAATAAACTCAGGGGGAAATTAAAAATGCTGTCATTTTTCCGACTATTTCAAAATATTGCTGTAGGTCACATAAAATTTACCCGACAACGCTCATAGTGATCCTAAACCTACCAGCACAGCGGGGCTCAATCACAGCAATCGGTTAAAGTGGCTTCACAATGATGATACGTTTTCGTAGAATGCGCATAATAATAAGAGAGGTTGTTATGATTGAACGTGAACTGGGGAACTGGAAAGATTTTATCGAAGGCATGCTTCGTAAATGAATTTCCGGTAAGAAATGCAAGAGCACTTAATTAACTAAAATAACCATAGTGTGAAAGAATCACACAATAAAAAAGGCGGCCTGTAAAGCCGCCTTTTTTATTTCAACGTGTTATTCCGGCTTATCCTTCAGCGGGAAACGACGGCGTACCAGCACAAAGAACAGCGGTACGAAATAGATAGCCAGAATCGTCGCCGAAATCATTCCCCCCATAACGCCCGTTCCCACCGCGTGCTGGCTGCTGGAGCCTGCGCCGGAGCTGGTGGCCATCGGCAGGACGCCAAACACAAACGCCAGAGAAGTCATCAGGATCGGGCGCAGGCGCTGACGACAGGCGTGCAGCGTGGCGGCCATCAGTTCGTGACCTTTGGCATTCATCTCATTGGCAAATTCGACGATCAGAATGGCGTTTTTCGCCGACAATCCGATTACGGTGAGGAGTCCGACCTGGAAATAGACATCATTTTCCAGGCCGCGCATCCAGGTTGCCAGCAGCGCTCCGATGACCCCGAGAGGCACCACCAGCATCACCGAGAACGGCACTGACCAGCTTTCATACAGCGCCGCCAGACAGAGGAACACCACCAGCAGCGAAAGGGCATACAGGGCAGGCGCCTGAGCGCCGGAAAGCCGTTCCTGGTAGGACATCGCCGTCCACTCCAGGCCAAAGCCGGTCGGTAACTGCTGAACCAGTTTTTCCATTATATCCATTGCGGTACCGGTACTGACGCCCGGCGCGGCTTCACCAACAATCTCCAGCGCCGAATAGCCGTTGTAACGCTCCAGACGCGGTGAACCGGTCTCCCAGCGTGACGTCGCAAATGCCGAGAACGGCACCATGCCGCCGGTGTTATTGCGCACATACCAGCGGTTGATATCGTCCGGCAGCATGCGGTATTTGGCGGCAGACTGAACGTAGACCTTCTTCACGCGGCCGCGATCCATAAAGTCATTCACGTAGCTTGAGCCCCACGCCGTTTGCAGGGTGTCGTTAATGTCGTCGATGGAGACGCCCAGCGCCTGCGCTTTACGCTGGTCAATATCCACCTGTAGCTGAGGGCTGTCATCCAGACCGTTATGACGAACACGGGTAAGCTGCGGATCTTTCCCGGCCAGCTCCAGCAGCTTGTCGCGAGCAGCCATCAACGCGTCATGCCCGGCGCCCGCGTGATCCTGAAGCTCCATATCAAACCCGGCTGAGCTGCCCAGGCCGCTGATGGCGGGCGGGCTGCTGGCGAAAACGCGCGCTTCCTTGATTTTGTTGAACGCTTTGGTTGCACGTTCAATGATGGCAAAGGAGGAGCCGGTATCGCTGTCGCGCTGGTCCCAGTCTTTCAGGCGCACAAACATACGCGCCACGTTCTGCCCGTTACCGCCAGGGCCAGAGCCGACGGTGGAGAAGACGGAGACCACGTTATCTTTCTCCTGAGTATGGAAGTAGTTTTCAACCTTCTGCACCACTTTCAGGGTCTGCTGCTGGGTCGAGCCGCTGGGTAACTGTACGGAGGTGATAAACATGCCGCGATCTTCCAGCGGCAGGAACGAGGTTGGCAGCCGCAGGAACAGGAAGACCATGCCGCCGAGCAGCAGGACATAAACCACCATCCAGCGTACGCTGCGGTGCAGTACTTTACCCACGCCCGCTTCATAGCGCGCCGCATTGCGGTTAAACATGCGGTTAAACCAGCCGAAGAAGCCTTTTTGACCGTGGTGTTCGCCCTTATGCAGCGGTTTCAGCAGCGTCGCGCACAGGGCAGGGGTAAGGATCATCGCCACCAGTACGGAGAGCACCATTGCAGAGACGATGGTGATCGAGAACTGGCGATAAATCGCGCCCGTGGTGCCGCCAAAAAACGCCATCGGGATAAATACCGCCGACAGCACCATGGCGATACCGACCAGCGCGCCCTGAATCTGTCCCATCGATTTGCGCGTGGCCTCGCGGGGCGAAAGCCCTTCCTCGCTCATGATGCGCTCAACGTTTTCCACCACCACGATGGCATCATCCACCAGCAGGCCGATGGCCAGCACCATGGCGAACATGGTCAGGGTATTGATGCTGTAACCGAAGGCATACAGCACCGCAAAGGTGCCCAGCAGCACCACCGGCACCGCAATGGTGGGGATCAGCGTGGCGCGGAAGTTTTGCAGGAACAGGTACATCACGAGGAACACCAGCGCGATAGCTTCGAGCAGGGTTTTCACCACATCTTCGATGGAGGCTTTTACGAACGAGGTGGTTTCGTAGGCGACTTTGTACTCCAGTCCGTGCGGGAAGTAATGCGACAGCTCATCCAGACGCTCTAGCACCCGCTGCGCGGTCGCCATTTCGTTGGCGCCGGAGGCCAGTTTCACCCCCAGCCCGGACGCGGCATTGCCGTTGAAGCGGCTCAGGTAGTCATATTTTTCCGCCCCCATCTCCACGGTGGCGACATCCCCCAGACGCACTTCCGAACCGTCCTGATTCACGCGTAGCGTGATATTGCGGAACTGTTCAGGTGTCTGGAGCAGCGACTGGGAGTTGATGGTGGCGTTAAGCGCCTGGTTGTCCACGGACGGCGTACCGCCGAGCTGCCCCACGGCAATCTGGGCGTTCTGCGATTCGATAGCGTCGGTGACATCTTTGGCGGTCATCTGCACGCTGTTCAGCTTGTTGGGATCCAGCCAGATACGCATGGAGTACTGCGAGCCGTAGGCGTCGATATCACCCACGCCGTTGATACGGCTGAGCGGGTCCTGAATATTACTGGCGACGTAGTCCGCTATGTCCTGCTTATCCATTGAGCCATCGGTTGAAACAAACGCGATGGTCAAAATATTGGTGTCACCGGTTTTACGCACGGTCACCCCCTGGTTCTGCACCGCCTGAGGCAGTTTACGCAGGGCCGATTGCAGCTGGTTTTGCACCTGCTGCACCGCTTCATCCGGATCCGTGCCCGCCGTAAAGCTCAGGGTTACCGTCGCCTGGCCCGTGGCGCTGCTCTGTGAGGACATGTACATCAGGTTATCGAGACCCGTCATGTTCTGCTCGATAACCTGGGTGACGGTATTTTCCAGCGTCTGTGCCGAGGCGCCAGGGTAGTTCGCCGTGATACGCACGTTGGGGGGCGCGAGGTCAGGGTATTGCTCAACAGGAAGGGACGTAATCGCCAGGACACCCGTCAGACACAACAGGATTGCAAGCACCCAGGCAAAAATGGGGCGATCGATGAAAAAATTCGCCATTAAAGTGTGACCTCGTTTTGCTGCACGTCATTATTGTTTATTGCCCGCCTAACTTTAGCGGTAAGGCCCAGGTCAAACGTGGAGAAATAAAGGAGATAATGTAAATTATCATGCGCTTTTTTCAGCGCGCCTTCTTTCTCGCTATTTTTCAGCCTGGGCCGCAGGCGTCTGGAACGTTACGCTGACCTGTGTCCCGCCCTGTGGCGGCTGAGAAAAGTGTAATGTCCCGCCGAGCCGTCCCGCGCGTTCGCGCATGATATTCAGCCCGTAATGCCCCGGCGGTTCGCTGGCGTCGCCGATACCAATGCCGTTGTCGCGGATCGTGACCGTGTGAGTGCCGTCCGCGGTGGTGACGCAGCTGACCACAATCTCGCTCGCGTCGGCATGTTTAATCGCATTCAGCACTGCCTCACGCACAATCTGTAAGAGGTGCACCTGTTTTTGTGCGTCCAGCGCCAGCGATGAGAGACGGCAGTCGAGCACCAGCTTCGCGCGGGTCTGGCTTTGCAACCCGTCGAGAGACTCCTGTAGCGCGGCAGGAAGATTGGCGTGATTGAGCGTCAGGCGGAAGGTGGTAAGCAGCTCGCGTAGCTGATGCCAGGCATTATTCAGCTCGCGGGAGAAGTCCGTAATGATGGTCTGCGCCGGAGCATTGTCGCCCGGCACGGCATGCTTCAGCAGCGTAAGCTGAATACGCAAATAGGAGAGCACCTGCGCCAGCGAATCATGCAGCTCGCGCGCGATGGTGGCGCGCTCCTCCATCAGCAGCAGCTGCTGATAATGTTTCTGCGCCTGATTAAAATAGAGCCCCCGGCCCAGCATCGTCGCCACGCTTTCCATGAGCGGCAGCGGAACATCCCCGGTCGCGCTTTGCCAGCGCAGTTCGCCGTACAGGGTGTCCTGCATTAACACCGGTAAATTGTGCATTTTCTCGCCCGGGGACTCCTGTCCTTCGTAAAGCTGCCAGTCGTCGCTGGTGCGCAATTGCAGGTAATTCATCTGCGTATAGTCATGCACAATCTGCAAAATATGCCGGAAACAGTGGCTGTCTATCTGCCCGGTATTCAACGCCTGTGAGCATTTAAACAGCATTTCGAGCTGCTGATGCGCTTCATTCAGGTGGCGGGTTTTTTCAGCAACGGAGCGCTCAAGTGAACGGTACAGGGTGTGTAATTCCGCCGACATATGGTTGAAGGCGCGGGAAAGCTGGCCCAGCTCGTTGGGAAGCGTAGTATCCGGCGCGGGAGTGTCGAATTGCCCCTGTTCGATACGCTCGCTCGCCGCCACCAGATTATTCAGCGGCAGCACAACCTGACGGCGGATGCGCCGCAGGGTCACCACCGCCAGCAGCAGGATGCCCAGGCCACCCGTCAGCGACATGAAAATCACCAGCTGAATTTTATGTTCGGTGTAGTGCTGTAGCGCCAGCACAAAGGCATCTATCCGGCCCACGAAATCCTCTATGTGGTTCTGATACCATCCGGTATCGCCGCTGGCGATGCGCGTGTCCATCTCCTGCCAGCCAAGGTGCAACTGCTGGTAACGCTGTTTGACGTCCTCTGGCACATACCAGCGGTTTAGCTTCTGCAACGCAGGCGCGCTCAGCTTTTTTTGCCAGACCGCGCGGTGCTCTGCCAGCGATGGGCCGGCGCGCTGCATTTCGTAGCCCAGGCGGTAGCTCTGCATACGCAGCGAGCCGGCGATGTTAATCGCCTCGGCGTCGCGCTGGCTGCTGGCGAGTGTGACCAGCGCAATGGCGCTGATCAGAACGGACAAGACAATCATCGAAAAGAAAGCCCGAGCCAGGCTTCCCGATACGGGGCGTTTAACGGTCACTCATCAGCTTCCTGAATTAAATTGATCTGCCACAGGTTCACTGGAAATAGTTCGGCTTCCTGGGCATTTGAACATTGCGTCGCCATGCCGCTGTGGGTAAATACGATAACAATAGAAAGAATAAGGTTATTGAACCAAAAACAGGTGTTGTTATGAATCGTTTTATTATGGCCAACGCTCAACAGTGTATCGGTTGTCGCGCCTGCGAAGTCGCCTGTGTGATGGCGCACAACGGGGAACAGCACGCGCTGAGCGAGCGCCATTTTCATCCCCGCATTACGGTCCTTACTTCTGGCTTGCGAAAAAGTCCCGTGACCTGCCACCACTGTGAAAATGCGCCCTGCGCGCAAAGCTGCCCGAACGGAGCCATCACGCAACACAACGACAGCGTACAGGTCAATCAACAAAAATGCATTGGCTGTAAAGCCTGCGTGGTGGCCTGTCCGTTTGGCACGATGGACATGCTGATCGCCCCGCTGGAAAACGACAGCGTAAAGGCCTCGGCGCACAAATGCGACCTCTGCCTGGAAAGGCCGCAAGGCCCGGCCTGCGTGGAAAACTGCCCGGCGGAGGTGCTTACGCTCGCCACCCCAGCCGTACTGGATAAGCTGGTTAAGCAGCGCCGACAGCGCAGCGCAAGGCTGAACGCGCTGCCGTGGCACAGCGAGGCGGTTCAGTCAGTCCCTCCGCAAACCAAACGGCAACAGATGCAAAACACCCCGGCGCGCGGTGAGCCGGATAAGCTCAGCCCCGAAGCACGCGCATACCATTTTAACGAGATCTACCTGCCGTTTCGCCCGGAACAGGCGCAGCGCGAGGCATCCCGGTGCCTGAAATGTGGCGAGCACAGCATTTGCGAGTGGACCTGCCCGCTGCATAACCACATTCCCCAGTGGATTGAGCGGATCGGGGCGGGGGATATCGTCGGTGCGGCTGAGCTTTCTCACCAGACTAACTGTTTACCGGAAATTACCGGCCGCGTCTGCCCACAGGATCGATTATGTGAAGGCGCCTGCACCCTGCGGGATGCGTCAGGAGCAGTAACCATCGGTAATATCGAACGGTATATCTCGGATCGGGCGCTGGCGATGGGCTGGACGCCGGACATCAGCCACGTTAAGCCGGTCGGTAAGCGCGTCGCCATCATCGGCGCCGGTCCGGCAGGGCTGGCCTGCGCCGACGTGCTGGTGCGCAGCGGCGTCGGCGTGACGGTCTACGACCGCCATCCGGAAATCGGCGGATTGCTGACCTTTGGTATTCCGGCCTTCAAGCTGGATAAATCCCTGTTAGCGCGGCGCAGAGAGATATTCAGCGCGATGGGCATCCGCTTCGAGCTGAACTGCGAGGTGGGAAAAGACGTGTCGATGGCCCAACTGCAAAACGACTACGATGCCCTGTTCATCGGCGTAGGGACCTATCGTTCCATGAAAGCGGGTATCCCTCACGAAGACGCGCCGGGCGTGTACGACGCGCTGCCGTTTTTAGTGGCAAACACGCGGAACGTGATGGGCCTTGATCCTGCCGCAGACGAACCGTTTATCGACACGCAGGGTTTAAACGTGGTGGTGCTCGGCGGGGGCGATACGGCGATGGACTGCGTGCGCACCGCGCTGCGGCATGGCGCGGCGAAAGTCACCTGCGCCTATCGGCGGGACGAGGCCAACATGCCGGGCTCAAAGAAAGAGGTTAAAAACGCGAAAGAAGAGGGCGCAGCGTTTGAATTTAATGTCCAGCCGGTTGAGCTCACGCTGGATACCGACGGGAAGGTCAACGGTATCCGGATGCTGCGTACCAGGCTGGGCGAGCCGGATGCGCAGGGGCGGCGGCGTCCTGTCCCGGTGGCGGGCAGTGAGTTTGTTATGCCAGCGGATGCGGTGATCATGGCGTTTGGGTTTAATCCGCACGCCATGCCGTGGCTTCAGGCGCAGGGCGTCGACACCGACGACTGGGGGCGCATCAGGGCCTCCGTGGAGAGCCGTTATCGCTACCAGACCTCGAATCCGCAGATTTTTGCTGGCGGTGATGCGGTACGCGGTGCGGATCTGGTGGTCACCGCGATGGCGGAAGGGCGCCATGCCGCGCAGGGGATCATGGACTGGCTTGGCGTGCCGCCGCGCAACATGCATTAATGCAGACGGGCGACAAAGCGGGCTTCACGGCGTAGTATAAACAGACTCATTTTGCCGTGGAGCCCGTATGTCCCTGAACATTAGCGTTATTAAAGACAAAATCCTTTCTGAAAATTACTTTGTCCTGCGTAACATCACTTACGATCTCACCCGTAAGAACGGGGACGTCATTCGCCATAAACGCGAAGTCTATGACCGGGGCAATGGTGCAACCATTCTGCTGTATAATCGTGAAAAGCAAAGCGTGGTGCTGATCCGCCAGTTTCGCATCGCGACATGGGTCAATGGCAACGCGGACGGACGTCTGATTGAAACCTGCGCAGGTCTGCTGGATGACGATGAGCCGGAAGTGTGTATCCGCAAAGAAGCCATTGAGGAGACGGGCTTTGAAGTGGGGGCGGTGCAGAAAGTCTTTGAGCTGTTTATGTCCCCTGGCGGGGTTACCGAGCTGATCCACTTCTTCATTGCGGAATATACCGATGCCCAGCGCACGCACCGGGGCGGCGGCGTGGACGATGAAGACATTGAAGTGCTGGAAATGCCTTTCGCTCAGGCTGTCGACATGGTGAAACGCGGCGAGATCCGCGACGGTAAAGCGGTGATCCTGTTGCAGTATCTGCAAACCAGCGGGCTGATGAATGCGGCGGCGGAAGCGCGATAAGTTGTATTTCAGATAAATCTATCCGATAAATCCGATTGAGCCAGCCCGCCCAGGGCACGAAGATACGCCCCAGATTGACCTATTCGTTTCCGGGGCTGTGCTGTTCATGCGCTACTGCGTTTTTCTTCTCTTCTTCATTTGCGTGCTTCCCGCGCCTTTGGTGTGGGCTGCGCCTGCGCAGCAGTCTTTTTCAGACTGGCAGGTGACCTGCAATAACCAGAACTTCTGCGTAGCGCGCAATACCGGCGAGCATCGCGGTCTGGTCATGACGCTGAGCCGCAGTGCGGGGGCAAAAACGGACGCCAGCCTGCGCATCGATCTCGGCGGGCTTTCGGCGCCTCCGGTGAAAGAGCCTGACATCGCCCCGCGCCTGCTGCTCGACAAGGTGCCGCTTAAACTCACGTCGCAACACTGGCAGTTAACCCCTTGGCATCTTAAAACAGACGATACGGCCACCATCACCACGTTTCTGAAAACCATTCAGGAAGGGCAGGCGCTGACTCTGCGCGGGGGGAAGCAGACAATTTCTCTGGCCGGTCTGAAAGCGGCGCTGCTGTTTATCGATGCCCAGCAAAAACGCGTCGGAAGTGAAACGGCATGGATTAAAAAAGGGGATAGTCCACCGCTGAGCGTGCCGCCTGCGCCGGCTTTAAAAAAGGTGGCGGTGGTGAACCCCACGCCAACGCCGCTGACGCATAACGAACTCAACGATCTGCTGGATTATGGTACCTGGCGCATGAACCACAGCCAGTGCTCTCTCGATCCGAACCGGCGTGAAGTGCGCGTGACCGCGCTGACCGATGACAAAGCGCTGATGATCATCAGCTGTGAGGCGGGGGCGTACAACACCGTCGACCTGGCGTGGCTGGTGTCGCGTAAAAAACCATTTTCGGCCAGGAGCGTGAGATTGCGCCTGCCGTTTACCCCTTCCAGCCAGACTAGCGACATGGAGCTGATGAATGCCAGCTTCGACGAAAAAACGCGCGAGCTGACCACGCTGGCGCTGGGACGCGGGATTGGCGACTGTGGGATCCAGACCCGCTGGCGTTTTAACGGCCAGCGCTTCCGCCTGGTACGCTACGCGGAAGAGCCAAGCTGTGATAACTGGAATGGGCCAGATGCCTGGCCCACGCTGTGGATCACAAGGTAGGGTTTTGCCGGGTGGCGCTGTCGCTTACCCGGCCTACTTTTTAGAATCGTAGGCCCGATAAGGCGTAGCCGCCACCGGGCACGAGGGCATCACCGATCGCTCTTACGGAAAAAGTCGTTATACAGCATATACAAATGCGCCGCGCTCCAGGAGAAGTTAGGTGCGCCCTGCTGTGCTCCGGTCAGGGGGCTATAGTTCTCCTGAATCGGGCCGTCCGAGGTTAACCCTTTCGCATGCTTAAAGAAGGTTTCGGCGAGGGTTTGCGCCTGCTCACGATAGCCGTAACGTTCCATGCCTTTTAGTCCAAACCAGAACTGATCGACCCAGACCCGGCCGCGCCAGTATATGTCTGCGCCGAACGCCGGGTTTGTCAGCGCGGCGGTGCCGAGCGGTACCCAAGTATTGAACTCCTTCGGATCCAGCATCACCTTGACCACGGCATCCGCATGTTCCTGCGTCGCGGCACCGTTAAACAGCGGAGACCAGCCTTCCGGCCCTTTACCACGCTCGACGATAGGTTTGCCCGCACAGCCGTTCGCCAGCGGCTTATCCTCGATACGAATGTCATAGTAAAACCCGCTTTTCGCATCGAACATGCAGGTGTTGATATAGGTTGCGAGTTTATCTGCCAGCTGGCGATAGTGGCTGGCCTCCTGCTCTTTACCCAGCAGGCTCGCCATCTGCGCCAGATAGTGATTGTCGCTGTACATATAGCTTGCCTGGTCAACGGACTCCTGTAATAAGGAATACCCTAACAAATCGCCTTTTTTACTCCTGTTTTCGGCAAATTTAACCGTCCAGTCGCTGCGTTTCCCGCCGTTTTCAACGTACTTATCCAGCTGCGCTTTATCGATAAATCCGAATACGGCGGCATCATCGCGCCCGGACTCCCACGAGGCGGCCACCTGCGCGGGGATCTCCAGGCTGTCGTACTGGCCGTTATCGATTATCCGTGCGTAGTTATTCAGGCCGGAAAGCGACTCTTCTTTATCACCTTTTTTCACCGTGAACAGCATCTCGCCGGTAGCGGTGTTATGGGCCTTATCACGCGTCGCACCGTACTCCGGCACGCCGTTGCCGTTATGATCGCGGTTACGCAGCCACCAGTCGTGATAGGCAACCAGTTTTGGATACATCTCGGCAAGCCAGGCTTTATCCTGCGTGGTGTTATACACCTCCATCACCGACCATGCCGCCAGGCTCGGCTTGGTGTTACGCTCGTTCCAGTTACCGCCGTCGCCGCCTCGTTCCGGGCTCAGGTTCCAGGCGATTAAATCCGGCACAAATCCGGTATCCTGCGGGCGCACCGGATCGTCGGGTTTGATCTGCCAGGAGAAGACCGCGCGGATGTTCTCTTTGGCGATCTCCGGGTTGAAATGCGCCATGGCAAATGCCTGTTTCCAGGTGTCCCACGGCCAGGTCTGGTTGCCGGAGAACCAGCGTCCGGTTACGGAGGGCGTCACCGTGTTAAAACGCACCGCGCCGCCTGGCGAACGCCAGTTACCGTTCAACGTCTCGATGGCTTTCACCGCCACGCGCGTTTGTTCTGGAGTCGCGTGCGGGTTGGTTAACCCTTGTTGTAAATACCTCTCCCAGCGCGCTTGCGAGGCGGCCATAAAGTAGGCCGGACGCGCCAGAATGTCGCGGATCTGCGGCTGTTCACGCGCGACGTCATCGGCGTTCAGCAGATGGGAGTAGGTAGTGTACAGCGTGGTGCTGCCGGAAATCTGTGCCCGGCTGGTAAAGCGATGTCCGTCAACGGTGGTCTCGGCAGGAAGAGAGCGGTGTAACTGATATTCGGAACTGCCGGAGGTGAGCAGATCCCAGGTGGAGCGTACCTTGCCGAAGGTCACCTTCAGGCCGTCGCGCGTGGCTACAATTTTACGCTGATAATCAGGATATGCGCTGTCGATGGTTTTATCCGAACGCGGCTTGCCCTCTTTGGCCTCCAGTTTTTCCAGCAGCTCGCCGTCCCACACCAGCTCCAGCGGCGTTTTGCTGGTAATACGGGTTTCAAGCAGCGAAGTACGCGCAGAAGCAAAGCGCAGCGTCATCACGATCTGAACATCCCTGGCGCTCAGTTTCTGCACCAACGCGCCAGGGAGGCTGTAGGCTTCAAGGGTGAAATCCACTTTTTTACCGTTCTGGTAAACGGACAGGCGATCAAAATTCGTCGCCATAAAGTTGATGTACTCTTCGGTGAGCAGCGCTACGCCGGGAAATCCGCCCTGGGTCTGCGGCCCGTCCGGCAGCAAATGCCCATGCCAGGCACCCATATCAAAAAAGGGATTAAACCGCTGGTGGTCGTCGTAGTCGAAATCCTGCATGAAGAGCGGCGCGCCGGTACGGTTGATGACGTTTTTGAAGTCAGTTGCGGTGGCGGCGTGAGCCGAAAAACTGAGCGCCAGCGCGCAGGCCAGCGGCGTGAGGACGTATTTCATGGTGGTAGATCCTTTTTACCAGTAGAAGTATTGCATCAGGAAGACCTGATCGCTCGGGTCGCCGGAGGCATTTTTCATATAGAAGCGGCTGTCGGCAGCGGTGGCAAAACGCCCGCCGCCGTACTCGTACCAGATCCCGAACTGCATAAACGAGGTAGTTTTTTCAGCCGCATCGTCCGGACGATGTTTCGCGTAGCTGTAAGCAGTGGAGAGATAAACGCCTTTCAGGGCTTCCACCATGGCGCTGACCATAAATCCGCTCTCCGTGCCGGAGACGTTCTGTCCATCTGCCCGTCCGGTATGATGCCACGCGCGTGCCGCCAGGTTGGGTGTCAAAACGCCTGTTAAAAAGAGCTGGCCTGTACCGTCGGTAATTTCAAGACCGTTCATCCAGGTGACATCTTTCATGATGTCGTACTGAATATAGCCATTCGCCATTGCCGGATAGGTATATTTGTCGTCATAACGATCGTATTTGCCGAAGTGCAGCCAGGCCTTGCTTTCGTCATGGTGACCCGCTGGCGTGGCGGTGACGCTATAGCGCAGGTTGCCGGAGAGGTTTTGCACCTTTAGTGCGTACAAGATGTCGCGGGTGTTGGGGATCACATAACCCAGATCCGGCGTAAAATCGCCCCACCATTGCAGGTCATCGAGAGACGAGTCCTGGCGCAGGCTGAGCATGATCTCGGTGCTGTTATCGGTTTTGTAACCGCCGTAGAAGCGGTTAATCCCACCTTCAAACCCGCCCCAGCTGTGATCGGGCACCCAGGCGTTGCCCTGATGATCCGCCTGTACGGTCCAGCCTTCGCCGTAAATCAGGCCGAACCAGTTCCCCTGTTTTATCTCCAGACCGCCCTCAATATAAGTGCCGTCGCTGTATTTATGTTTATCCTGACCTTCTAAATCCATATACCCACCGACGCCCATCTCGCCATAAAAACGAAATGACGGGGAGGTTATTGCCGGTGTTTTGGTATCGTCATGTTCAGCGGGCCGGGCATCTTCTGCGGCAATAGCAGGGCAGCAGAAAGAGAGGGCAGCGAGTGCCCAAAATGTTTTTTGTTTAATTTTCATAAACTCATCCCAATGAGATAAAATCCATGCCTTTTATTTCAGTTAATATTCGAGGCAGGTGATGCTTCAATTTTTTGTTGTTCTTTTGATAATCCGTTTACGTATTTGCTGTATTTCCACCAGGCAAATCCGAGGAATAAAACAATGCCACCGACGTTATAGAAAATAATCGTCAGAATATTGGCACCGGTAGGGAAAGTGGATGCCACAAAACCAATGGCGAAAATAACAATCAGCATCGACACTATGGTTATACCCGTGGTTCGTGAACCCATCCTGAAATCGCGCGGCAGGTGATCGAGCTTACGACGTAGGTTGAGGTAGGCCAGCATAATAAACAGCGGCGGTAACATTGAGGCTGCGGCGGTCATATTGATGACGGTGTTCATCAGCTCCTGCGCGGTACTGGAGCCCATGGTCGGGATAATCATCAGTGGGATCACAATCAAATACTGGATCCAGGCCGCGCGCGCCGGTACGCCGTTTTCGTTCAGCGCCACGGTTTTCGGACCAAAAATGCCGGTCGGGATCTCCGAGAAAAAGATTTTGACCGGCGTCGCCGTCCACATCAGCAGGGAACCGAACATGGCGGTAAAGGAAACCAGACCGACGAAACGGTTCATCAACACTTCCGGCAGGCCAAACCACACCGCCAGACCGTGGAACACCTGCACCGAACCCCCGGTAAACTTCAACGCTTTGCTGCTGATAAAGACGTTGATCAGTACCGAGGAGATGGAGTACAGCACGCCGATAAAGATCCCCGCCAGGATGATCACTTTAACGAAAGATTTCGAACCGCCTTTCACATCGTTTACGTACACCGCGACGGATTCCGCGCCCCCGGCAGCCATAAATATCCCGGTGGTAATGCCGAGGAATGCCCAGTTAAAATGCGGGATCATCGCGTCGACGGTAATCGGATCAGCGGGCTGCACCCCACCCATTAGCGCCGCGCCCGCCAGCAGAATGTAAGAGAGCGTCAGCAGCAGCATCAGCGTGGAGGTTACAGACGTAATTGGCCCCAGCATCTTCGCCCCGTTGGTGGAGACCCACGTTGAGAAGGCGAACAGCACCATACTTAGCACCGTTGTGGCAAATGGTGTGAGAATGTACTCATAGCCAAGAAAGGCATAAGAGGCATAGGCAATGACGCGCGGTAATAACGAGGTGAAGAAGAATAAATTCACGAACCAGTATGTATAAGCGGTAATAAATGCCCAGCGCCCGCCGAGTGAACTTTTTACCCAGGCATAAACTCCAGCTTCTGAGTTTTTATTCAACGAGACAAACTCAGCGATAATTAAGCAGAACGGGATAAAATAGAACAGGGTTGCTAAAAAGAACATCGGCGCGGAGGCAAGTCCGAGTTCGATATTATTATTGATCACGTTGTTAAAACTAAACACGGCGGCAAAGGTCAGCGACAGCAGGCCGAATTTGCCGATGGTATTGCGTTTGGTGGTTTCAGACATAACGTTTCTCCGGGTAAGAGGCTAGCGGTGCTTCATTGGCACCGCTCGTTTTTTTATTTGTTATGGAAATAACCGTCTTCGATGGTCACATTGAGAATGACTTTTTTGACCGGCTCCTCGCTGATAAAGCGATACGCCTCATGGTTCTCACAAATTACGATCTGCCCCTCGCGCACCTGTTCGGTGGTACCCACGCCTTTCAGGTATTCTCGATCGGTCTCATCGCGGTAGCACTCCACTGTCTGAAGCGCATCTTTGGCGGCATATTCAATTTTCTGCGCGCCCTGAAGGTAGTAATGCACCTCGAAATAGCGGCGATGCCCGACAAACAGCGCGTCGGTGCTGGCATCATTGGTCACACGGTAGGCCAGCGAATCGCCAATCGAATGGGCTACGCCGGGCGAGATATTATCGATATTGTTAATGGCTTCTGAGCAGCGCTGCCATTTGCGACCCGCGCGGTAATGCTGTTGAAACTGTTCCAGGCTCTCAAGAACGATCATTTGTCTGCCTCGCTGTGCAAATCCATGGAGAAGAAACCGGTGCCGAATTGCTGGCGTGCCAGCGCCATCGAGGCGATGCGGCCGCCATTGAGCGGGAGCAATGTGAAGCCGTAGCGGAACGGACTGAACCAGACGCGCCAGCTCTCCAGTACCTCACTTCCCCAGGAATTGGAGCCTAAGCCCAGCACCTGGTGGTCAAGATTAAGCGTAATGTCATCGCAGCGGCGCAGTTCGTTGCAGTGCTGTGCGGCGTGAATATTCTCAGCCGTGTAGTGCCAGGCGCTGAAGTGGAGAGGCTGTTGCGGTACGACCAGCACGCCGCTGCCATGACGATCCGCGAGGGAGGCCCAGCGCACCTGCTGACGGTTGCCGTTGTTTTGCGGGAACGGATAATTTTCAAACATCTTATCAACCGTGGTGTGCCACAGGTCGATGGTGCTGGCCTGCTGGCTGTCCGGATAGTTTTCACCCGGCCCTCGCCCGTAGTAGCTCACCTGATCGAAACCGCCGTTGATGCCAAGCGTAAAGCCGATGCACGGAATGATGTGCGGGTACTCGCCGTAGCGCTCACCGCATAGCTCAACGTTGATCTGCCCGTCGGCGGCGATGCGCCAGCGATAGGTACAGCGCATGCCAAAATCAAACACTGGCGGGGCAATCAGGGTACGGGTGGTGACGATGACCGCATCGTTATGCTGCTCAACCTCGAAACCGCGCAGATGCTCCTGCATGATCTGGAAATGATACGGCTGCCACAGCCCTTCATACTCCTGCTTATGGTTATCAATCATGGGCTTGAAGAAGTTAATCTTCGGCTCACGGGTAAGGTATTCCTCACCGTTCACCTGCCAGGCGCTGAGTTTTCCCGATACTTTAGAGAAGCTCGCGCGGAAGTTATGCCCGGTCACGGTGCAGCTCAGGCGATCTTCCTCCAGACGCAGCGGAGCGGCACTGGTGTTGATAAACGGTGTCGGGCGTGCCGTGCGGCCTTTTAACGGGAACTGATACACCGCGATCTCGTGCCCGACCTCGCTGTAGCGCGTGGGACTGTTTTTGATAATACGTACAGTCAGAAATGCTTCGCGCTCGTCCAGTTCCGGCAAGTGCAGGCTGACGCTGCGGGAGCTGTTGGGGGCCAACCCGGTGATGTTCAGTGGCTCGCTGTGCAGCGTTTCACCTTCCGCACGCACCTCCGTGAGCAGGGTGTAATCATCCAGGCTGGTGAACCATAAGCGGTTATCAACGTGCAGCTCACCGTTTTGCCAGCGCAGTTTGACCGGGGCGATCACCTGCTTGTACTCACGCAAACCTGGCCCGGGCGTTTGATCGGAGTAGATCAGCCCGTCGAGGCAGAAGTTGTAATTATTGGGGTAATCACCGAAGTCGCCGCCATAGGCGTACCAGATGTTGCCGCTGGCGTCTGTTTTCTGAATACCGTGGTCGCACCACTCCCAGACATAATGCCCCTGAATGCAGTCGTGGCGATCGAACACGTTCTGATACTCGGTCAACCCGCCGGGACCGTTGCCCATCGCATGGGCGTATTCGCAGATAATGCGCGGTTTGGCGTGCGGGTATTCGCCAAACAGATTCATCAGCGGTACGCGGGTATACATGGTGGAGATAATGTCCACCACCTCGGCGTCGCGATCTTCTTCGTAGTGAAGCAGGCGAGTATCATCCAGCGCTTTTGCCGCACGGGCCATCGCGCGGATGTTACAGCCGTAGCCGGACTCGTTTCCGAGCGACCAGATGATGATCGACGGATGATTTTTCTGCGCGTGAATATGGCGTTCGATGCGCTCAACGTAGACCGGCTCCCACACCGGATCGTCCGTAATGCGGCTCAGGTCGCCGACGTTGGCGAAGCCGTGAGACTCCACATCCGTTTCAGCCATTACAAACAGGCCGTACAGGTCGCAAAGCTCGTAAAAGCGCGGGTCGTTCGGGTAGTGGGCGGTACGTACCGAGTTGATATTGTGCTGCTTCATCAGGATCAGGTCGCGCTCCACGCGATCCATCCCCACCGCGCGGCCCCTCAGATGATCGTTGTCATGACGATTGACGCCGTGCAGCTTCAGATAACGGTTGTTAACGTAGAACAGGCCGTCTTTCACCTTGATATCCCGAAACCCGATGCGCTGCGGGATGATTTCCAGCGTCTGGCCATGGTTATCTTTTAAAGTCATGACCAGATGATAAAGATCCGGCGATTCAGCGGACCACTGGCGGGGTTGCCTCACCTCAATGCTGAAGGCGGTTTCCGCACGCTCGCTGACGGTCAGGTTGTCGGTTGTTCCCTTGTGCAGCACTGTCTCGCCGTCGTACAGGGTATAATCCAGTTGAACACAGCCAGGGCGTGCAGCAAGGTTTTCCAGCTCAAGCTGACAGAAGAGGGTGGCATCCCGGTATGCCTCGTCGAAGGTGGTTTTAACCGTGAAATCGCGGACATGCGTGAGTGATTTTCCCAGCAGGTAGACGTCGCGGAATATCCCCGCCGTCCACCACATGTCCTGATCCTCAATGTAGGTGGAATCTGCCCACTGCATAACCCGCACGCACAACAGGTTTTGCCCGCTGTGTACCGCATCGCTGATATCAAACTCGGCAGACAGTCGGCTGCCTTTGCTAAAGCCTATATAGCGGCCATTCACGTAGACTTCGAAATAGGTTTCGACGCCGTCAAACTTGATAAGGGTCTGTTTCTCTTGCCAGCTTTCAGAAAGCGTAAACCAGCGCTGGTATGCCCCGGTCGGGTTGTCTGACGGCACCCATGGTACGTCCACCGGGAAAGGAAAGCCTTCGTCGGTGTACTGCAACTGACCGTGACCTTCCATCTGCCACATGCCCGGCACGGTAATATCGCCCCAGTCGGCCATGTATTCTGAGGTAAAGTTTTCCGGGACAAGCAGCGGGTTCGTGAAGAAGCGAAAGTTCCACTTTCCGCTTAGCGACAGAAAGTGGCTGCTGGCTTCACGCGCAAACGTGCGCGCCCGGGAAACGGTGTCATAAGAGAAGAAGTACGCACGCGGCGGGAGCCGGTTTTCATGCGTGAGTTGAATATTTTCCCAGCGATTCATGTGATCTCCCTGTAGGGGTAAAACATCATTGCTGGAGATTTTAGTAAATATTTTACTAAATAAAATCAGTAAAACCGATTTGCTTTAACTCGATCACGAAATTATAAAAGCCGGGCGTGCCCGGCGGGAGAGTTAACAGGTGGAAATCAGCGGGTGGTGCCGCGCAGCTTCAGTACGCTCGGGACAAAGACCTGAAGCGGTAGCGCGCGGCCATCGCGGGCCTTTTCCAGCAGCAGATTAACGCCCTGGCTGCCCATCATTTCAGAGTGAATGCGCACGGTGGAAAGAGGCGGGAAGGTAAAGCGGGCGGTTGGAATGTCGTTCACGCTGATCAGTGAAATATCTTCCGGGATCGCCAGCCCTTTTTCGTGGATGGCGCGTAACACCCCGATGGCGATGGAATCGGAGGCCACGAACAAGGCGGAAGGCCAGCACTGTTGTGCCAGCATGATTTTTGCCAGTTCATAACCGGACGAGCTGGAAAAACCGCCGCGCCAGATGTCCTGTTCCGATACCACCCCTTTCAGGAGCCCGTACTCCACGAAGGCGGCTTCCCGAATATCAGCCTTGCCTGGCTCATCTTCGCCGCCGATAAAGCCAATCCGCTTAACTCCCTGAGCAATAAAGAAATCCACGATCTGCTTGCTGATGCGCGAAAGGTCAATATCGACAGAATCGTACTCGCTGCCTGGCTCGTGAAAGTCGATAAAACAGACGTTGTCGGTCAACGACATTGCCGCACGTCGAAGCGCAGGGGAGGGTTTGCCTACAATCAACACCCCGGTGAGCTTTTTCAGCTCCGGCAGGGTGGCATTAGCGTAGCAGTTACTCAGTTCGACCCCCAGTTTTTCGCACTGCGTCTCAATGCCGTGGCGAATGGCAAGATAGTAAGGGTCGTTGATCTCCAGTTCCTGCTGGTAGCTGTAGAGCGCCAGAATATGTTGCTGACCGGCAGCGACAGACTGCATTTTACGGGAGGTCGTGCTTTTGTATTCCAGCTTCTCGGCAATCTCCAGAATGCGGTGTTTCGTCTCTTCTTTCACATTCAGCGTCGGGTCATCGTTTAAAACCCGGGATACCGTTGCCAGCGAGACGCCAGCTTCCGTCGCGATGTCTTTCAGCGTTGCCATGTTTGTCCTTATTCCCCACGAGATAGCTTATTGTAAAGGATGCGTTCGGACATGCATTAATTTTTAGTAAATAACATTCCTGTTGCCCTCGCCAGTTACCGTGTTAGTATTTAGTAAAATTTTACCAAGGAGGCAAAAGTGGAAACGGTAGCATACGATGATTTTGCAAAGCTCGAGATCCGCGTGGGGAAGATTGTTGACGTTAAACGTCACGCCAATTCGGACAAGCTCTATATTGCGCAGATAGAGGTGGGAGACAGAACGTTGCAAACCGTCACCAGCCTGGTGCCGTATTACCGGGAAGAGGAGCTGATGGGCAAAACGGTGGTGGTGTTGTGTAACCTGGCAAAGGCTAAAATGCGCGGTGAAACATCTGAATGCATGTTGCTCTGCGCGGAAACCGATGACGCCCGAGAAAGTGTGTTATTAACGCCGGAGCGGGTGATGGCGGCAGGGGTAAGAGTGGTGTGAAAAAGCCGGGTGGCGGCTACGCCTTACCCGGCCTACAAAGCCTCGAACCGCAGGCCGGGTAAACGACAGCGTCACCCGGCAAAAGCACTACAGCACGCTTAGCGCCTTCTCCACCACGTTCTCAACGGTAAAGCCGAAATACGGGAACAACTTGTCGGCCGGGGCGGATTCACCGTAACCATGCATCCCGACAATTGCCCCTTTCAGACCCACATATTTGTACCAGTAGTCGGCAATGCCAGCTTCGACCGCCACGCGCGCCGCGACGTTTGAAGGCAGCACCGATTCGCGGTACGCCTCATCCTGAGCATCAAAGATATCCGTTGAAGGCAGGGAAACCACGCGCACCGCGTGACCTTCGGCGGTCAGTTTCTCCGCCGCTTTTACCGTGATTTCCACCTCGGAACCGGTGGCGATCAGGATCACGTCTGGCTTGCCGCCGCTGTCTTTCAGGATGTACCCGCCGCGGGCGATATTTTTCACCTGCTCCGGCGTGCGCTCGATCTGCGCCAGGTTCTGGCGCGACAGGATCAGCGCCGTGGGTCCGTTATGACGCTCTACGGCCAGCTTCCAGCCCACTGCCGCTTCCACCTGATCGCAAGGACGCCAGGTGCTGAAGTTTGGCGTTAAGCGCAGGCTCGCCAGCTGCTCTACCGCCTGGTGCGTCGGCCCATCTTCACCCAGCCCGATAGAGTCGTGGGTGTACACCATGATTTGCCGCGCCTTCATCAGGGCCGCCATACGCGCCGCGTTACGGGCATATTCGACAAACATCAGGAAGGTGGCGGTGTACGGCACGAAGCCGCCATGGTGGGCGATGCCGTTGGCAATGGCGGTCATCCCAAACTCGCGCACGCCGTAGTGGATGTAGTTCCCGGCAATGTCCTCCTTCAGGGATTTAGAGCCGGACCAGATGGTAAGGTTACTTGGCGCCAGATCCGCCGAGCCGCCCAGCAGTTCGGGCAGGATTGGGCCAATCGCGTTCAGGGTGTTTTGTGATGCCTTACGGGTGGCAATTTTCGCCGGGTTGGATTGCAGGTTCTCAATCAGCGCATGAGTTTTCTCTTCCCAGTCTTCCGGCAGGCCGCCGCTCATGCGGCGGGTAAACTCAGCCGCCAGCTCCGGATACGCTTTTTTGTAGGCGGCAAACTTCTCGTTCCAGGCCTGCTGCGCTTTTTCACCTGTTTCGCGAGCATCCCAGGCCTTGTAGATCTCTTTTGGGATCTCAAAGGCCGGGTGTTTCCAGCCCAGTTTCTGGCGGGTCAGCGCCACTTCCTCTTCACCCAGCGCCGCGCCGTGCGCTTCCTCTTTGCCCGCTTTGTTCGGCGAGCCGAAGCCGATGGTGGTGCGGCAGATGATCAGGGACGGTTTGTCCTTCACGCTCTGCGCTTCCTGAATCGCTTTTTTCACCGCCTCAGGATCGTGACCGTCGATCTCGTGCACTACGTGCCAGTGATAGGCTTCAAAGCGTTTCGCCGTATCGTCGGTAAACCAGCCCTCGGTTTCCCCGTCAATGGAGATACCGTTGTGATCGTAGAAGCCAATCAGCTTGCCCAGCCCCAGGGTGCCCGCCAGAGAACAGACCTCGTGAGAGATCCCCTCCATCAGACAGCCGTCGCCCATAAAGACATAGGTATAGTGATCGACAATCTCGTGGTCGGGCTGGTTGAACTGCGCGGCCAGCGTACGTTCGGCAATCGCCAGGCCAACCGCATTCGCCAGCCCCTGGCCCAGCGGGCCGGTAGTGGTTTCAACGCCCGGCGTATAGCCGATCTCCGGGTGGCCCGGCGTTTTGGAGTGCAGCTGGCGGAAGTTTTTTAACTCCTCAAGCGGCAGATCGTAGCCGGAAAGGTGCAGCAGGCTGTAGAGCAGCATCGAGGCGTGCCCGTTGGAAAGAATAAAACGGTCGCGGTCGTACCAGGTCGGATCGGTAGGGTTGTGCTTCAGGAAGTCGTTCCACAGCACTTCGGCGATATCAGCCATCCCCATGGGGGCGCCAGGGTGGCCGGAATTGGCTTTTTGTACGGCATCCATGCTGAGGGCGCGAATGGCGTTGGCGAGCTCTTTACGGGACATAGTTCACTCCGTGGCAAGGTTAAAGTTTGGCGGCGAGAAGATCTTCGAGTTTGCGCTGGTCGACGGCGAACTGACGGATGCCGTCCGCCAGTTTTTCCACGGCCATTGGATCCTGATTGTGCTCCCAGCGGAATTCCGCTTCGGTCATGGGTTTTGGTTTTGGCAGAACGGTGGAGGTTGGCACAAGCTTGCGGATCACCGTCTCTTCACTCTCCTGAAGCTTCTTCAGCAGGTCTGGGGAGATGGTCAGCCGGTCGCAGCCCGCGAGCGCGAGGATCTGCTCGGTGCGGCGGAAGCTGGCCCCCATCACGATGGTCTCGTAGCGGTGCTGCTTGTAATAATCGTAGATATTACGCACCGATTTCACGCCGGGATCTTCGTCCACCACATACGGATCCATCGGCTGTTTCGCCTGATACCAGTCGTAGATACGTCCGACAAACGGTGAAATCAGGAACACGCCCGCTTCGGCGCAGGCACGCGCCTGGGCGAAGGAGAACAGCAGCGTCAGGTTACAGTTGATCCCCTCTTTCTCCAGCACTTCCGCCGCGCGGATGCCTTCCCAGGTGGAGGCAAGCTTGATCAGGATGCGTGATTTATCGATCCCCTGCTCCTGATAGAGTTCCACCAGGCGGCGAGCCTTGCTAATGCTCTTTTCCTGGTCGAATGAGAGGCGGGCATCCACTTCGGTGGAGACGCGTCCCGGTATGCTTTTAAGAATTTCCGCACCGATATTGACCGCCAGCTTGTCACTGGCTTCGGCGACCTGCTGCTCCTGCGTTTTCCCGCGCTGTTTGCCGTAGGCAAGGGCGTCATCAATCAGATGACTAAAGTGCGCAAGACCGGCCGCCTTGAGCAGCAGCGAGGGGTTGGTGGTCGCGTCTTCCGGCTGGTAGTGACGAATCGATTCGATGTCGCCGCTGTCTGCAACCACGGTGGTAAATTGTTTGATGCCGTCTAGCTGGTTCATAATTACTCCTTGGAAATAAAAGAGTTAGTCGAGTGCGTCAGGTCACACTTCTGAGAAAATCATGATGGACTTAACAAAAAAGCATAGCAGACGGGGGAGGCATTGCTGTCTGAGACGGGTAACATGGCTGTTATAAATTGATAACAATTTTTATTCTGCAATGGTGAGAGTTTGGCAGCCTTCAAAGTTTAGGAGCCTGCCTGCGGCGATACTATGCGGCACACCAGGGTGTGCATAGGAACGTCAACATCACCCTTTTTGACCGAAACGTGAAAGGAATAACAAGATGGATGATCAGTTAAAACAAAGCGCTCTCGATTTTCACGAGTTTCCTGTTCCGGGTAAAATCCAGGTATCCCCGACCAAACCGCTGGCGACCCAGCGCGATCTGGCGCTGGCCTACTCGCCAGGCGTAGCTGCCCCGTGCCTTGAAATCGAAAAAGATCCGCTGGCAGCGTACAAATACACCGCCCGTGGCAACCTGGTGGCCGTTATCTCTAACGGTACGGCGGTACTGGGGTTAGGGAACATTGGCGCGCTGGCCGGTAAGCCGGTGATGGAAGGGAAGGGCGTTCTGTTTAAGAAATTTGCCGGTATCGACGTCTTTGATATCGAAGTGGACGAACTGGACCCGGATAAATTCATCAACGTGGTGGCGGCGCTGGAGCCGACCTTCGGCGGCATCAACCTGGAAGACATCAAAGCGCCGGAATGTTTCTATATCGAGCAGAAGCTGCGCGAGCGTATGAACATTCCCGTGTTCCATGACGACCAGCACGGCACGGCGATTATCAGTACCGCCGCCATTCTGAACGGCCTGCGCGTGGTCGAGAAAAACCTCTCCGACGTGCGCATGGTGGTCTCCGGCGCTGGCGCCGCGGCCATCGCCTGTATGAACCTGCTGGTGGCGCTGGGCATGCAGAAACACAACATCGTGGTCTGCGACTCCAAAGGCGTGATTTACCAAGACCGCGAGCCAAACATGGCGGAAACCAAGGCGGCCTATGCGGTGGAAGACGACGGCAAGCGCACGCTAGAAGACGTCATTGAAGGTGCCGACATTTTCCTCGGCTGTTCAGGCCCGAAAGTACTGACCCAGGAGATGGTGCAGAAGATGGCGCGCGCGCCAATGATCCTGGCCCTGGCGAACCCGGAGCCGGAAATTCTGCCGCCGCTGGCGAAGGCAGTGCGTGAAGACGCGATCATCTGTACCGGACGTTCGGACTACCCGAACCAGGTGAACAACGTGCTCTGCTTCCCGTTCATCTTCCGCGGTGCGCTGGACGTCGGCGCTACGGCAATCAACGAAGAGATGAAGCTCGCCGCCGTACATGCTATCGCAGAGCTGGCGCACGCCGAGCAGAGCGAAGTGGTGGCCTCCGCCTACGGCGATCAGGATCTGAGCTTCGGCCCGGACTACATTATCCCTAAACCATTTGACCCGCGTCTGATCGTGAAGATCGCGCCAGCGGTGGCCAAAGCGGCGATGGACTCTGGCGTGGCGACGCGGCCGATTGAAGATTTCGATGCCTACGTCGATAAACTCACCGAGTTCGTCTACAAAACCAACCTGTTTATGAAGCCGATCTTCTCCCAGGCGCGCGCTGACGCGAAGCGCGTGGTGCTGGCGGAAGGGGAAGAGGCGCGCGTGCTGCACGCCACGCAGGAGCTGATCACCTTAGGGCTGGCGAAACCGATCCTGATTGGTCGTCCGAGCGTGATCGAGATGCGTATCCAGAAGCTGGGCCTGCAAATTAAGCCGGGCGTCGACTTTGAGATCGTCAATAACGAATCCGATCCGCGCTTCAAAGAGTACTGGAACGAATACTATTCGATCATGAAGCGTCGCGGGATCACTCAGGAGCAGGCGCAGCGGGCGGTGATCAGCAACACCACGGTGATCGGTGCGATCATGGTTCACCGCGGTGAGGCGGATGCGCTGATCTGCGGCACCATCGGCGAGTACCATGAGCATTTCAGCGTGGTGCAGGAGATCTTCGGCTATCGCGAGGGTGTCCATACTGCCGGCGCAATGAACGCGCTGCTGCTGCCAAGCGGTAACACCTTTATCGCCGATACCTACGTCAACGACGATCCTTCCCCGGACGAACTGGCGGAAATCACCGTGATGGCGGCGGAAACCGTGCGCCGCTTTGGTATCGAGCCGAAAGTGGCGCTGCTGTCGCATTCTAACTTCGGGTCATCCAAATCCGCGGCGGCGTGCAAAATGCGCCAGACGCTGGACCTGGTGCGCGAGCGTGCGCCGGAACTGATGATCGACGGCGAGATGCACGGCGACGCCGCGCTGATGGAGAGCATTCGTAATGAACGTATGCCGGACAGCCCGCTGAAAGGCTCCGCGAACGTGCTGATTATGCCGAACGTAGAAGCGGCGCGTATCAGCTATAACCTGCTGCGCGTGTCGAGTTCTGAAGGGGTGACCGTAGGGCCAGTGCTGATGGGGGTGTCAAAACCGGTACATGTATTAACGCCGATTGCCTCCGTGCGTCGTATCGTCAACATGGTGGCGCTGGCGGTGGTTGAGGCACAGACGCAGCCGCTGTAAGCGCTTTATGTCGGGTGGCGCGTTCGCTTACCCGACCTACGGGACTCGTAGGCCGGATAAGCCCAGCGTCATCCGGCAGTTACACCCAGTCCCGAACCCGAATAAACTCACGCAAGGCAGCCTCCGGGCTGCCTTCTTTGGGTTCAAAGCTGTATTCCCAGCGCACCAGCGGCGGCATCGACATCAGAATGGACTCCGTGCGCCCACCGGTTTGCAGGCCAAACAGCGTCCCGCGATCCCATACCAGGTTAAACTCCACGTAACGCCCGCGGCGGTACAGCTGGAACTCACGCTCGCGAACGCCGTAGTCGGTGTTTTTGCGGCGTTCGACAATCGGCAGATAGGCATCGGTAAAGCCTTCACCCACTGCACGCATAAATCTGAACGCGGTATCAAAATCCGGCGTGTTGAGATCGTCAAAGAACAGCCCGCCGATGCCGCGTTGCTCGTCGCGATGCTTCAGATAGAAATAGTCATCGCACCACTTTTTGTATTTCGGGTAAACGTCTTCGCCAAACGGCAGGCAGAGGTCGCGCGCGGTGGTGTGCCAGTGCACGGCGTCCTCTTCGAAGCCATAGTAAGGCGTTAAGTCGAAACCGCCGCCAAACCACCAGACCGGATCGGCCCCCGGTTTTTCCGCGATGAAAAAGCGCACGTTGGCGTGGCTGGTTGGCACAAACGGGTTATGCGGATGCACCACCAGCGAGACGCCCATCGCCTCGAAGCTGCGGCCCGCCAGTTCAGGCCGATGCGCCGTGGCGGACGCCGGCATTGCATCACCGTGGACGTGGGAGAAGTTAACCCCGGCCTGTTCAAAAATACCGCCGTTACGCAGCACGCGGCTGCGCCCGCCGCCGCCCGCTTCGCGCTGCCAGGCGTCTTCCTGGAATTCACCGCCGTCTGCGGCGGCCAGTTTCTGGCAAATCGCGTCCTGTAGCTGCATCAGGAACGTTTTGACCAGCTGTGCATTCGGTTTCATCAACGTTTCCTGGAGTGCGCTTTTTGATTATCGAACCAGTTGAAATAACTGATGACCCCGGAGGCGATAGCGTTCGCGATCTTCTGACGAAACGCCGTGGTGCCGAGTAAACGCTCCTCTTCCGGGTTGGTTATGAACGAGGTTTCAACCAGCACGGACGGAATGGACGGGGACTTCAGCACCACAAACGCGGCCTGCTCGGTGCTTTTACTGTGCAGACGGTGCACGGGCTTAATCCGTTTGAGGATATGCGAGCCGAGCGTCAGGCTGTTTTTGATGGTATCGGTCTGTACCAGATCAAACAGAACCTGCTGCAACAGATGGTCTTTGTCGGTGGCTTTTTTCCCGGCCACTTCATCCGCCCGGTTTTCGCGATCGGAGAGGTATTTCGCCATGGCGCTACTGGCGCCACGGTTGGAGAGGGCGAACACCGATGCGCCTGCGGCGGAAGGGTTTGTGAAGCCATCCGCGTGAATGGACATAAACAGGTCGGCGCCGTGCTTATGGGCAATTTCCACGCGATCGTACAGCGGGATAAACGTGTCGCCCGTGCGCGTCAGGCGGGCATCAATGCCGTTGCTGCGTAAAATTGCGCGCACATTTTTTGCAATTGCCAGCACGACGTGTTTTTCTTTCGACCCGTTTCGGCCAATGGCGCCGGTGTCGATCCCGCCGTGGCCCGGATCGAGCATGACCAGACGCTTTGCGCCGGCTTTTTTGGTTTTCGGCTTGCTGTGTCCGTTACTGGTTTTAAGCGAGCTCTCTTCTTTTGCCTGAGCCTGCTTTGCGATGCCTGTTAACGTTAAGGCCGCCAGCCCCGCTTTGAGAACCTGACGACGCGATGTGAGTGCTTTTAATGGTTTGAATGTGCTCATGCGGCCTGAATTGTAAAAATTGGGGTCCTGGTGTTATATCGTATCGCGTTTTGCGTGACGACATTCCTTATTGAGAATTGTTTTACTTTTCATTTCAATACGTGACAAAGTGACATTATGCCAAATTTTGGCGAGTTTTTCCCCGGTTATTGGCTAAATGCCCTGTTCACGCCATAATCACTGTTTTTAAACCCGAAAAGGCGGTTAATACCATGGAGATACGCGTTTTTCGCCAGGAAGATTTCGAAGAGGTGATCACCCTTTGGGAGCGCTGCGATCTGCTGCGTCCGTGGAACGATCCGGAAATGGACATCGAACGGAAGGTGAATCACGACGTCAGTCTGTTTCTGGTCGCTGAGGTCAACGGCGAGGTGGTCGGGACGGTAATGGGCGGGTACGACGGCCACCGCGGGTCGGCCTACTATCTGGGCGTGCACCCGGAATATCGCGCGCGTGGCATCGCCAACGCGCTGCTTAACCGTCTGGAAAAGAAACTGATCGCCCGTGGCTGCCCGAAAATCCAGATTATGGTGCGGGAAGATAACGACGTGGTGCTGGGCATGTATGAACGTCTGGGCTACGAGCACGCGGATGTACTGACGCTGGGTAAGCGCCTGATCGAAGATGAAGAGTACTGAGTTCCACCCTGGCGACTATGATGTTCACGGTCATCTGCGTCTGCCTTTTTTATTCTGGTGCGTTCTGCTGTTGCAGGCCCGCACCTGGGTGCTGTTCGTGATGGCTGGCGCGTCACGCGAGCAGGGCGATACGCTACTGAATCTCTTTTATCCCGATCACGATGCGTTCTGGCTGGGGTTACTGCCCGGTGTACCGGCGGTGCTGGCGTTCCTGTGCAGCGGTCGGCGGCAGTTCCTCCCGCGCTTCTGGCGCGCGCTTCGCTGGCTGTTGATTCTGGCGCAGGTTGTGCTCCTGGTCTGGCAGCCCGTGCTCTGGCTGTACGGCGAGCCGCTTTCCGGTATCGGGATTGCGCTGGTGGTGGCGGATATTGTCGCGCTGCTGTGGCTGGTCACGAACCCCCGTTTACGCGCCTGTTTTACGCAAGAGTCAGATTAAAACGGCACTTTTTGCCGATACTGCACTCCAACAAGCGTTGATTTATTACGTAAGGACGTCTCAATGAAATCGCTGCGTTTACTTTTATGCGCTCTCCCGCTGGCGTTAACCGGCTGTTCCACGCTCTCATCCATCAACTGGTCTGCGGCCTATCCGTGGAACTGGTTTGGCTCCTCAACGGAAGTGACCGATCAGGGCGTGGGCAAAATCACCGCCTCGACGGCGCTGGATCAGGATGCCATTCAGGAGGCCATCGGCAGTGATTATCGCCTGCGCAGCGGCATGAAAACCGAGAACGGCAACATCGTGCGCTATTTCGAAGCGTTGAAAGACGACAAGGTGGCGATGGTCATCAACGGCGATAAAGGTACGGTCAACCGCATTGCGGTGATGGATGAAGAGATTCCGACCTCAGGTGGCGTGAAGGTAGGTACGCCGTTTGGCGAGCTCTACCAGAAAGCGTTTGGCCACTGCGCCAGCGTGCCGTCGGATGACAGCGTGGCGGTCGAGTGTAAGGCCGACGGCAGCCAGCACATTAGCTATGTATTCAGCGGCACCTGGAACGGTCCGGAAGGGTTAATGCCCTCTGACGACACCTTGAAAAAGTGGAAAGTGAGCAAAATTATCTGGAAGCAGTAATTTGCGCCTGAGCAAGCCGCCTCGCTGAAATCCAGGTATAATAGCCGCCATCAATGCCACGCTGTCGTGGCATCTTTTTTTCAGGAGGAGCGATGTCTCAGGTTCAGAGTGGCATTTTGCCAGAACATTGCCGCGCGGCGATTTGGATTGAAGCCAACGTCAAAGGGGACGTGGATGCCCTGCGCGCGGCAAGCAAAATTTTCGTTGATAAACTGGCCACCTTTCAGGCCAAATTCCCCGAAGCCCATCTGGGCGCGGTGGTTGCCTTTGGCAACACCGTCTGGCGTCAGCTGAGCGGCGGCGAAGGCGCAGAAGAGCTGAAAGACTTTATTCCTTATGGCAAAGGTCTTGCGCCCGCCACCCAGTATGACGTCCTGATCCATATCCTCTCCCTGCGCCATGACGTGAATTTCTCCGTCGCTCAGGCAGCGATTGAGGCCTTTGGTGACAGCATCGACGTGCAGGAAGAGATCCACGGTTTCCGCTGGGTGGAAGAGCGCGATTTGAGCGGCTTCGTCGACGGCACCGAAAACCCGGCCGGGGAAGAGACGCGTCGCGAGGTGGCTGTAATCAAGGATGGCGTGGACGCAGGCGGCAGCTACGTGTTCGTCCAGCGCTGGGAGCATAACCTCAGGCAGCTTAACCGCATGAGCGTGCATGACCAGGAGATGATGATTGGCCGCACCAAAGACGCCAATGAAGAGATTGACGGCGATGCGCGTCCGGTCACGTCCCACCTGACCCGCGTTGACCTTAAAGAAGACGGTAAGGGGCTGAAGATTGTTCGCCAGAGCCTGCCGTACGGCACCGCGAGCGGTACGCACGGCCTGTACTTCTGCGCTTACTGTGCACGCCTCTACAACATCGAACAGCAGCTGCTGAGCATGTTTGGCGATACCGACGGCAAGCGTGACGCCATGCTGCGCTTCACCCGTCCGGTGACCGGCGGCTACTACTTTGCGCCGTCCGTTGAGCGCCTGCTGGCGCTGTAAATCGCTGTCCATTCGTAGGCCGGGTAAGCGTTAGCGCCACCCGGCAATTTCTCCCGCACCCCTTATTCCCTTTTCTGCTTCTAAATCACCAAACGGTATATAAAACCGTTACTCCTTTAGACTCCGTTATAAATATTATGACTATAAGATAGTCATCACATTTATAAGGGTGCGCAATGGCCGTTACTGTACTGAAAAAAGGATCGCTGGCACTGGCAGGTTTACTGCTGGTGGCGCAGGCGCAGGCAACCGAGTTGCTGAACAGTTCTTATGATGTTTCACGCGAGCTGTTTGCCGCCCTTAATCCCGCATTTGAACAGCAGTGGGCGAAAGAGAACAACGGCGACAAGCTGACCATCAAACAGTCGCACGCTGGCTCATCCAAGCAGGCGCTGGCCATTTTGCAGGGGCTGAAAGCGGATGTGGTGACCTACAACCAGGTCACGGACGTGCAGATCCTGCACGACAAAGGCAAGCTGATCCCGGCGGACTGGCAAAGCCGCCTGCCGAACAACAGTTCGCCGTTCTATTCCACCATGGGCTTCCTGGTGCGCAAGGGCAACCCGAAAAACATTCACGACTGGAACGACCTGGTGCGTTCTGACGTCAAGCTGATTTTCCCGAATCCGAAAACCTCCGGCAACGCGCGTTATACCTATCTGGCGGCGTGGGGCGCGGCGGACAAAGCTGACGGTAACGATAAAGCGAAAACCGAACAGTTTATGACCCAGTTCCTGAAAAACGTCGAAGTGTTTGACACCGGCGGCCGGGGCGCAACCACCACTTTCGCCGAGCGCGGGCTGGGCGATGTGCTGATCAGCTTTGAATCCGAAGTGAACAATATTCGTAAACAGTACGAAGCGCAGGGCTTCGAAGTGGTTATCCCGAAAACCAACGTTCTGGCCGAGTTCCCGGTGGCGTGGGTGGATAAAAACGTCAAAGCCAACGGCACTGAGAAAGCGGCAAAAGCCTATCTCAACTATCTGTACAGCCCGCAGGCGCAGACGGTGATTACTGACTATTACTACCGCGTTAATAATCCGGACGTGATGAACAAGCTGAAAGACAAATTCCCGCAGACCGAGCTGTTCCGCGTGGAAGATCATTTCGGCGCCTGGCCTGAGGTGATGAAAACGCATTTTGCCAGCGGCGGTGAGTTAGACAAATTGCTGGCGGCGGGGCGTAAGTAATGTTTGCAGGATCAACAAGACGTGTGCTGCCGGGTTTTACCTTAAGCCTCGGGACCAGCCTGCTGTTCGTCTGTCTGATTTTATTGTTACCGCTCAGCGCTCTGGTGATGCAGCTCGCTGAGATGAGCTGGTCCCAGTACTGGGAAGTGGTCACCAACCCGCAGGTGGTGGCGGCCTACAAGGTCACGCTGCTGTCTGCATTCGTGGCCTCGATTTTTAACGGCGTGTTTGGCCTGCTGATGGCATGGATCTTAACCCGCTATCGCTTCCCGGGCCGCACGCTGCTCGACGCCCTGATGGATCTGCCGTTTGCCCTGCCGACGGCGGTGGCCGGTCTGACGCTGGCGTCGCTGTTCTCCGTGAACGGCTTTTACGGCGAATGGCTGGCGAAGTTTGATATTAAAGTGACCTATACCTGGATCGGTATCGCGGTGGCGATGGCCTTCACCAGCATCCCGTTTGTGGTACGTACCGTGCAGCCGGTGCTGGAAGAGTTAGGCCCCGAATACGAAGAGGCTGCGGAGACCCTGGGCGCCACGCGCTGGCAGAGTTTCCGTAAGGTTGTGCTGCCGGAACTTTCTCCGGCCTTGCTGGCGGGGGTGGCGCTTTCCTTTACCCGCAGCCTTGGTGAATTTGGCGCGGTCATTTTTATCGCCGGGAACATCGCGTGGAAAACCGAAGTGACCTCGCTGATGATTTTTGTCCGTTTGCAGGAGTTTGATTATCCGGCGGCGAGCGCGATTGCCTCGGTGATCCTTGCCGCGTCGCTGCTGCTACTGTTTTCGATTAACACTCTGCAAAGTCGCTTTGGTCGACGTGTGGTAGGTCACTGATGGCGGAAGTTACGCAATTGAAGCGCTATGACGCCCCCCGCATCAACTGGGGCAAATGGTTTCTGATTGGTACCGGCGTGCTGGTCTCCGCATTCATTCTCGTCGTGCCGATGGTGTACATCTTCGTGCAGGCCTTCAGCAAAGGGATTATGCCCGCGCTGCAAAACCTGGCCGATCCGGACATGCTCCACGCCATCTGGCTGACGGTGATGATTGCCCTGATCACCGTCCCGGTGAATCTGGTGTTTGGCGTATTGCTGGCCTGGCTGGTAACGCGCTTTAACTTCCCGGGGCGTCAGCTGTTGCTGACCCTGCTGGATATCCCGTTTGCGGTGTCTCCGGTGGTGGCGGGTCTGGTTTATCTGCTCTTCTACGGCTCCAATGGCCCGCTGGGCGGCTGGCTGGATGAGCACGACCTGCAAATCATGTTCGCCTGGCCGGGGATGGTGCTGGTGACCGTCTTTGTCACCTGTCCGTTCGTGGTGCGCGAGCTGGTGCCGGTGATGCTCAGCCAGGGCAGCCATGAAGATGAAGCCGCGGTGCTGCTCGGCGCTTCCGGCTGGCAGATGTTCCGCCGCGTCACGCTGCCGAATATCCGCTGGGCACTGCTTTACGGCGTGGTGCTGACCAACGCCCGTGCGATCGGTGAGTTTGGCGCGGTGTCGGTGGTATCCGGCTCGATTCGCGGCGAAACCCTGTCGCTGCCGTTACAGATTGAATTACTGGAACAGGACTACAACACCGTCGGTTCCTTTACTGCCGCAGCGTTGCTGACGCTGATGGCGATTTTGACCCTGTTTTTGAAGAGTGTGGTGCAGTGGCGTTTAGAGAATCAGGAAAAACGTCAGCATCAGGAGGGAAATCATGAGCATTGAGATTGCCAATATTAAGAAGTCTTTTGGTCGCACCCAGGTGCTGAATGATATCTCGCTGGATATCCCTTCCGGACAAATGGTGGCGCTGCTGGGGCCGTCTGGCTCCGGTAAAACCACGCTGCTGCGTATTATCGCCGGGCTTGAACACCAGACCAGCGGACATATTCGCTTCCACGGTACGGACGTTAGCCGCCTGCACGCCCGCGACCGTAAAGTGGGCTTTGTATTTCAGCATTATGCGCTGTTCCGCCACATGACGGTATTCGACAACATCGCGTTTGGCCTGACCGTGCTGCCGCGTCGTGAACGTCCAGATGCCGCCGCCATCAAAGCGAAAGTGACCAAACTGCTGGAGATGGTGCAGCTTGCGCATCTGGCGGACCGCTTTCCGGCTCAACTTTCCGGCGGGCAGAAGCAGCGCGTGGCGCTGGCGCGTGCGTTAGCCGTTGAACCGCAAATTCTGCTGCTGGACGAACCGTTTGGCGCGCTGGATGCGCAGGTGCGAAAAGAGCTGCGCCGCTGGCTGCGTCAGCTGCATGAGGAACTCCAGTTCACCAGCGTTTTCGTGACCCACGATCAGGAAGAGGCGATGGAAGTGGCCGATCGCGTGGTGGTGATGAGTCAGGGCAATATTGAGCAGGTTGACGAGCCAGAGCAGCTCTGGCGTGAACCGGCGACCCGCTTTGTGCTGGAGTTTATGGGGGAAGTCAACCGCCTTCAGGGCACCATTCGCGGCGGTCAGTTCCACGTTGGCGCGCACCGCTGGCCGCTGGGGTATACCTCCGCGCATCAGGGGCCGGTGGATCTGTTCCTGCGTCCGTGGGAAGTGGACGTCAGCCGCCGTACCAGCCTGGATTCACCGCTTCCGGTGCAGGTGCTGGAAGCTAGCCCTAAAGGCCACTACACCCAATTGGTGGTACAGCCCCTGGGCTGGTACACCGAGCCGCTGACCGTGGTTATGCGTGACGACGTGCCGCCACACAGGGGGGAGCGCCTGTTTGTGGGGCTGCAACACGCGCGCATTTATCATGGCAACGAGCGTATCGAGACGCGCGAGGATATTGCTCTGGCGGAGTCAGCCTGATAGGTTATTAGTATGTTTATCGCCCGGTGGCGCTACGCTAACCGGGCCTACAGTTATCACTGCGTCTTGTAGGCCGGGTAAGCTAAGCGCCACCCGGCTTTTTTATTGAGTAAAAATCGTGAATACACTCGAACACACCATCGGCAACACCCCTCTGGTCAAACTTCAGCGCATGGGGCCTGATAACGGCAGCGAAATCTGGGTCAAACTCGAAGGCAATAACCCGGCGGGGTCGGTAAAAGACCGGGCGGCGCTGTCGATGATTGTCCAGGCCGAAAAGCGCGGTGAAATTAAGCCCGGCGACGTGCTGATCGAAGCCACCAGCGGTAACACCGGTATCGCGCTGGCAATGATTGCCGCCCTGAAAGGCTACCGCATGAAGTTGCTGATGCCGGATAACATGAGCCAGGAGCGCCGGGCCGCCATGCGCGCCTATGGAGCCGAGCTGATTCTGGTGAGCAAAGAGCAGGGGATGGAAGGGGCGCGAGATTTAGCGTTAGCGATGGCGGAGCGCGGGGAAGGCAAGCTTCTCGACCAGTTCAACAACCCGGACAACCCGTACGCGCACTACACCACCACCGGCCCGGAAATCTGGCAGCAAACCGACGGGCGCATCACCCACTTTGTCTCCAGCATGGGGACCACGGGCACGATCACCGGTGTGTCACGCTTTCTGCGCGAACAGGAGAAGCCGGTGACGATTGTCGGCCTGCAACCGGAAGAGGGGAGCAGCATTCCGGGTATCCGCCGCTGGCCGGCGGAGTATATGCCGGGCATCTTTAATGCGCAGCTTGTGGACCAGGTGCTGGATATTCATCAGCGCGAGGCGGAAAATACCATGCGTGAGCTGGCCGTGCGTGAAGGTATCTTCTGCGGCGTCAGCTCTGGCGGTGCCGTAGCGGGTGCGATCCGGGTGGCTGAGTCCACGCCGGGGGCGGTGGTCGTAGCGATTATTTGCGATCGCGGCGACCGTTATCTGTCTACCGGCGTCTTTGGTGAAGAGAGTTATTCGCAGGGGGCGGGGATTTAAGCGTCATGGAGATGATTTTATTCCGGGATAACACCCGGGCGCAGCAAACCGATATTGTCGCCGTTCAGTCGCAGGTGGTGTACGGCAGCGTGGGAAACAGCATCGCGGTGCCGAATATTCGCACCCACCGGCTGAACGTTACCGCCGTGCCAACGGTGCTGTTCAGCAATACGCCGCACTACGACACCTTCTACGGCGGGGTGATCCCGGACGAGTGGTTCAGCGGCTACCTTAAGGCGCTGGAAGAGCGCGAGATCCTGCGCGAGCTTAAAGCGGTCACCACCGGCTATATGGGCAGCGCCAGCCAGATCGCGCTGCTGGCGCAGTGGCTGAAGGCAATCAAAGTGCAACATCCCGATCTGCTGGTGCTGGTCGACCCGGTAATTGGGGATATCGATAGCGGGATGTACGTGAAGCCGGATATTCCTGAAGCCTACCGTGAGCATCTGCTCCCGCTGGCCCAGGGCATTACGCCCAACGTGTATGAACTGGAAGTGCTGAGCGGCAAACCGTGCCGTACGCCGGAGAGCGCCATTGCCGCCGCGCAGGGGCTGCTGTCCGACTCGCTGAAATGGGTAGCGATCACCAGTGCGCCAGTGTCTGACGATCCGCAGAATATCCACGTTGTGCTGGTGAGCGAAGAAGGTGTTACCGTAAGCGCGCACCCGCGCGTAGAGACGGATCTGAAAGGAACGGGCGATCTGTTCTGTTCGGAGCTGGTCAGCGGCATTGTGGGAGGGAAAACCGTTGCCGATGCCATTCGCATGGCGGGCGATCGGGTGACTGACGTTATGATCTATACGCAGTCGAAAGGCTATGACGAGCTTATCCTGCCGGCATAAACAAAAATGGCGCCCGAAGGCGCCATTTTTCTGTGCGGCAAGAATTACTTCTTGATGCGGATAACCGGGGTTTCACCCACGGTGACGCTGCCAGACAGTTTGATCAGTTCTTTGATTTCGTCCATGTTGGAGATAACAACCGGAGTCAGGGTAGACTTCGCTTTTTCTTCCAGCAGCGGCAGATCGAATTCAATTACCGGGTCGCCAACTTTAACACGCTGGCCTTCTTCTGCGATACGTTTGAAGCCTTCGCCTTTCAGTTCAACGGTGTCGATACCGAAGTGAACGAACAGTTCGATACCGCTATCGGATTCGATAGAGAACGCATGGTTGGTTTCAAAAATTTTACCGATGGTGCCGTCAACTGGAGCAACCATTTTGTTGCCAGTTGGTTTGATAGCAATGCCATCACCAACGATTTTCTCAGCAAACACTACATCCGGCACGTCTTCGATGTTGACGATCTCGCCGGAGAGCGGAGCAACAATCTCAATAGTTCCGGAGTCTTTCTTGTCATCAGAAACCAGAGATTTCAGTTTATCGAACAAACCCATGATCTTCTCCTAAGCAGTAAATTGGGCCGCATCTCGTGGATTAGCAGATTGTTTTTTCTTCAATGAACTTGTTAACCAGCGTCATTAACTCGTCCGTTGTCGGTTGAGCAAGAGCCTGCTCTGCTAACACCTTCGCATCTTCGAAGTTCGTGTTACGGATAATCTTCTTAATGCGCGGGATGGAAATGGCGCTCATAGAGAATTCGTCCAGACCCATACCCAGCAACAGAAGTGTAGCACGTTCGTCGCCTGCAAGCTCACCACACATGCCAGTCCATTTACCTTCTGCATGAGAAGCATCAATAACTTGCTTGATCAAATTCAGTACGGACGGTGACATTGGCTGGTAGAGATGTGAAATCATATCATTACCACGGTCAACTGCCAGGGTGTACTGCGTTAAATCATTGGTACCGATACTAAAGAAATCAACTTCTTTGGCTAAATGACGCGCAATGGTCGCGGCTGCCGGTGTTTCCACCATCACGCCGATCTCAATGGATTCGTCAAATGCTTTACCTTCGTCGCGCAGTTCCTGTTTGTAGATTTCGATCTCTTTCTTCAGTGCACGCACTTCTTCAACAGAGATGATCATCGGGAACATGATGCGCAGTTTACCGAAAGCGGAGGCACGCAGAATAGCGCGAACCTGGTCACGCAGGATCTCTTTGCGATCCATGGCGATACGCACGGCACGCCAGCCCAGGAACGGGTTCTCTTCTTTCGGGAAGTTCATGTACGGCAGCTCTTTGTCGCCACCGATGTCCATGGTACGGACGATTACAGCCTGCGAGCCGCACGCTTCCGCAACCGCTTTGTACGCTGCAAACTGCTCTTCTTCCGTTGGCAGAGCGTCGCGATCCATGAACAGGAATTCAGTACGATACAGACCTACACCTTCCGCGCCGTTGCGCTCAGCGCCGTCAACGTCACGTACGGTACCGATGTTAGCGCACACTTCAACCTGATGGCCGTCCAGCGTGATAGCTGGCAGATCTTTCAGTTTAGCGAGTTCCGCTTTCTCGGTAGCAACCTGCTCCTGAACGGAACGCAGCTGCTCGATCACATCGTTAGTTGGGTTGACGTAAACCACATTGTTTACGGCATCCAGAATCAGATAGTCGTCGTTTTTCACCTGGGAGGTAACGCTACCGGTACCCACAATGGCTGGCAGCTCCAGAGAACGCGCCATGATTGAGGTGTGGGAGGTACGTCCACCTGCATCAGTAATGAAACCCAGCACCTTGTTCAGGTTCAGCTGTGCGGTTTCAGACGGGGTCAGGTCAGCGGCAACCAGGATGACTTCGTCCTGAATCGCGCTCAGATCGATGATGGCCAGACCCAGGATGTTGCGCAGCAGGCGCTTACCGATGTCACGTACGTCAGCCGCACGTTCTTTCAGGTATTCATCGTCCAGCTCTTCCAGGGCAGATGCCTGACCTTCGATAACTTCATGCGCAGCCGCGTCGGCCGTCATGCCTTTATCTTTAATCAGGGCTATGATTTCCTGCTCCAGCTCCTCATCTTCGAGCAGCATAATGTGCCCTTCGAAGATGGCTTCTTTTTCTTCACCGAAAGTTTCGCCAGCTTTAGTTTTAATCGCTTCCAGTTGCGCAGATGCCTTGGCACGACCGCTCAGAAAACGTTCAACTTCCTGATCAACCTTGTCGGCAGAAATTTTTTTCCGGTCAATGACGATTTCGTCTTCTTTCAGCAGCAATGCTTTGCCGAAAGCGATACCCGGGGATGCTAAAATGCCTGAAATCATAACCCTACCTTACTTGTGACTGATATTGAAAAGAACCCGGTAAACTTACTCGAGTTCAGCCATCAGCTTAACCAGATGCTCAACTGCTTTCTGCTCGTCTTCACCTTCAGCGGAGATGGTAACAACGGTACCCTGAGTCAGGCCCAGAGTTTGCAGCTTGAACAGGCTTTTTGCGCTAGCGCTTTTGCCGTTGGAAGTCACGGTGATTTCAGAAGTGAAGCCTTTCGCTTCTTTAACAAACTGAGCAGCAGGGCGGGTGTGCAGACCGTTCGGAGCGGTAATGGTAACTTCTTGCTGGAACATTGTATTTCCCCAACTTATAGGTTTAGTGTTGTGGAACTAAAGTCTAGCCTGGCGACTTAACTTTAGCCTGTATAGTTAGCGCTGACGTTTCAATCGTCATTAAACATTATGCAGTGAAAGCAAGACTTGAACCAAATCATAAAATCGATTCAGCAGCGCTATTTCGTTCACCGATTAATTTCGCGCATCAAAATAATTGCTGGTTTAAATACCAGACCCAACGGGGTGAAGCAATGCCAGGAGGGGTAAAACTTTGAAGCAGGCCACAAAAAAGCACCTGAAAAGGTGCTTTTTTACGCGTTTTTAACATGCTGGCATCACTGTTGCAGTTCTTTCTCTGTGAAGAGATCGGCAAACAGTGCTGTGCTTAAGTAACGCTCACCCGAAGACGGTAGGATAACCACAATGTTCTTATTGGTAAAGGTTTCATCTTCCAGCAGTTTGAGGGCTGCCGCAACCGCCGCACCGGAAGAGATACCCGCCAGAATGCCTTCCTCGTCCATCAGGCGACGCGCCGTGGAGATGGCTTCTTCATTGGTAATGGCGACGACTTTATCGATCAGCTTCAGATCCAGGTTGCCTGGAATAAAGCCAGCGCCGATACCCTGGATTTTGTGTGGGCCAGGTTTGATCTCTTCGCCTGCCAACGCCTGAGCGATAACCGGTGAGTCGGTTGGCTCAACGGCAACGGTAATCAGATCTTTTTTACCTTTCGTGCCTTTAATATAGCGAGACACACCGGTCAGCGTACCGCCGGTGCCTACGCCGGAGATAAACACATCAACCTGACCGTCGGTATCTTCCCAGATTTCCGGGCCGGTGGTTTTCTCATGAATTTCCGGGTTGGCCGGGTTGCTGAACTGCTGGAGCAGCAGATACTTTGCCGGATCGCTGGCAACAATTTCTTCGGCCTTCTGAATCGCGCCCTTCATGCCTTTTGCGCCTTCGGTCAGGACCAGGTTCGCACCCAGCGCTTTCAGCAGCTTACGACGCTCAATGCTCATGGTTTCAGGCATAGTCAGCGTCAGCTTGTAGCCACGCGCCGCCGCAACATAGGCCAGAGCGATACCGGTATTGCCGCTGGTGGGTTCAACCAGCTCAACGCCAGGTTTCAGCACGCCACGCTTTTCAGCATCCCAAATCATATTCGCACCGATACGGCATTTAACGCTGAAGCTTGGGTTACGAGATTCGACCTTCGCCAGAATGCGTCCATTACCGATACGGTTCAGTCGAACCAGGGGCGTATGACCGATAGTCAGCGAGTTGTCTTCATAAATCTTACTCATGGCCTGTCCTTAACTGTATGAAATTGGGATACCGACCCAGCATACCTGTTGAACAGGTATGGGGAAGTAAGGAAATCGCATATCTATATGCTGCAAGGAAATAATGGGGATCAGTATGGAATAAGGGGCGGCATAAGCCACCCCTCTTTTACACATTTTTGCATTACTTCCATAACGCGTGCTTAGCACGGTAGCAGTCCACCCACATCGCCGTCGCGCCGCAAACGGCAACGGGCATGATGAACAAATTCAGGAAAGGGATCATGGTGAACAGGCTGGTCAGCGCGCCAAACTGCATGTTGGCAACCTTCTGAGTGCGCAGGGCAGTGCGCATCTCTTTAAACGGCACTTTGTGGTTATCGAACGGATAATCACAGTACTGGATAGCAAGCATCCAGGCGCTGAACAGGAACCACAGCACGGGCGCGACCGTCTGGCCAATCCCGGGTACAAAATAAAGAATAAGCAGCACAATCGCCCGCGGCAGGTACCAGGCGAACTTCTGCCATTCACGCTTCATGATGCGGGGGAGATCTTTCACGATCCCCAGTACGCCCGTGTCAGGTGGCGTCGCACCGGTAAGGCGCGCTTCAAGCTGTTCGGCCAGCAGACCGTTGAACGGCGCGGCTATCCAGTTTGCTATCGTCGAAAAGAAATAACCGAAAACCAGCAGCACGGAGATAACCGCAATCGGCCAGAGCAGGTAGTCTAGCCACTGTAACCAGTCCGGCACATAGCTCATCAGGGAAGGGATCCAGCTTTCCAGTCTGGTGAACAGCCACCAGAAGGCCCCGCCCATCAGAATAATGTTGATCAGTAACGGCAAAATAACGAAGCGTCGAATGCCCGGCAGGGAGACCAGTTTCCAGCCCTGAGAAAAGTACCAGACCCCGCTGCGTGGGGCAGAAGAAGATGTTGAAACCATACCAGGCTGTACTCCTTTTTACACAACCAGTGGAATTGCCCGCCTATATTATCCAGTTACGGGCCAATGACCAGTTCGGAAATGTTCGAAAAACCAGCAAAAAGCACGATTTAGTTCATCTTTATGCTGTGAATGCTCTGCATACACTTGCACTTGACGTAAACGGCAAATACTCTTAGTGAGTAAATGTTTGCCGTGGTGGCAAGGTGTTAGAACAACAGAGAATATAATGATGCAGGATTTGCGTCTGATATTAATCATTGTTGGCGCGATCGCCATAATCGCTTTACTGGTACATGGTTTCTGGACCAGCCGTAAAGAGCGTTCCTCTATGTTTCGCGATCGTCCACTGAAGCGCATGAAGTCCAGTCGTGACGACGATGACGTTGAAGACGACATCGACGGTCCTGACGACGACGGCGTGGGTGAAGTTCGTGTTCATCGGGTCAATACTGCGCCCGGCGCAGCGCATGGAGAGCATGAAGCCCCCCGCGCTCCGCAGCACCAGTATCAACCACCGTATGCTTCTGCCCAGCCGCGCCAGCCAGCGCCGCCGCCAGTGGAAGAACCTGTTCGTCATCCGCCGCAGCAGCCTGTGCAACAGCAGCCCGTTGCGCCACAGCCTGTACAGCCGCAACCTGTGCAACAGCCTGCACAGCCAGTGCATCAGCCACAGCCTGTTCAGCAGCCGCAGCCGGTACAACAACCGCAGCCGCAGCCTGAACCGCCTGCGCCACAGCCCGCTCCGCGCGTTGAGCCAGAGCCGGTCGCAGAGCCAGAACCGGTTGTTGAAAAGCCGCAGCGTAAAGAAGCAGTGATCATCATGAACGTGGCTGCTCATCATGGCACCCATCTGAACGGTGACGTGCTGCTTAACAGCATCCAACAGGCAGGCTTCAAGTTCGGCGACATGAATATTTTCCATCGCCACCTGAGTCCTGACGGTAGCGGTCCGGCGCTGTTTAGCCTGGCCAATATGGTCAATCCAGGCACGTTTGACCCGGAAATGACCGGTGATTTCGTCACGCCGGGGGTTACGATCTTTATGCAGGTGCCGTCCTACGGTGACGAGCTGCAAAACTTTAAGCTGATGCTACAGTCCGCTCAGCACATCGCCGACGAAGTGGGCGGTGTGGTGCTCGACGATCAGCGTCGAATGATGACGCCGCAGAAACTGCGCGAGTATCAGGACCGCATCCGCGAAGTTAAGGAAGCGAACGCGTAATCGTCGCGTTAACTTCACCTCCTCCTCAACCCCCGCCTGTCGGGGGTTTTTCTCATTGATGGTGCGATATGGACTCAATCGAACAACAACTTACTGAACTGCGAACCACGCTTCGCCATCATGAATATCTCTATCATGTTATGGACGCACCGGAAGTGCCGGATGCGGAATATGACCGCCTGATGCGTGAACTGCGCGAGCTGGAAGCGCAGCACCCCGAACTGATTACGCCCGATTCCCCAACGCAGCGCGTCGGCGCGGAACCGCTGGGCGCTTTCAGCCAGGTGCGACATGAAGTGCCGATGCTGTCGCTGGATAACGTGTTTGATGAAGAGAGTTTTCTGGCTTTCAACAAGCGTGTGCAGGATCGCCTGAAGAGCATCGACAATCTGAGCTGGTGCTGCGAGCTAAAGCTGGATGGTCTGGCCGTTAGCATTCTTTATGAGAACGGCGTGATGGTGCGTGCCGCAACGCGCGGCGACGGCACTACCGGGGAAGACATCACCACTAATGTGCGCACTATTCGTGCGATCCCGCTGAAACTGCGTGGCGATAACATTCCCGCCCGGCTGGAAGTGCGCGGGGAAGTGTTCCTTCCGCAGGCGGGCTTCGAGAAGATCAACGAAGAAGCGCGTCGTACCGGTGGGAAAGTGTTTGCAAACCCGCGTAACGCGGCGGCAGGTTCGCTGCGTCAGCTCGATCCACGAATCACCGCGAAGCGACCGCTTACTTTCTTCTGCTACGGCGTCGGGATCCTGGAAGGCGGTGACCTGCCAGATACTCACCTGGGTCGTTTAATGCAGTTCAAAGAGTGGGGGTTACCGGTTAGCAACCGCGTGCAGCTCTGCGACTCTCCGGAGGCGGTGCTGGCGTTCTATCACAAGGTTGAAGAAGATCGTCCCACGCTCGGGTTTGATATTGATGGCGTGGTGATCAAGGTTAACTCGCTGGCGTTGCAGGAACAGTTAGGATTTGTGGCCCGTGCGCCGCGCTGGGCGGTGGCCTTTAAGTTCCCGGCGCAGGAGCAGATGACCTTCGTTCGCGACGTGGAGTTTCAGGTAGGGCGTACGGGGGCGATTACGCCTGTGGCGCGTCTGGAGCCTGTGCAGGTGGCTGGGGTGCTGGTAAGTAACGCCACGCTGCATAACGCCGATGAAATTGCCCGCCTGGGCCTGCGCATTGGTGACAAAGTGGTGATTCGCCGCGCGGGCGACGTGATCCCACAGGTGGTTAACGTTGTTGAGTCTGAACGTCCTGCCGATACCCGTGCCATCGAGTTTCCAGCCCACTGTCCGGTATGTGGTTCGGACGTTGAGCGCGTGGAGGGGGAAGCGGTAACGCGCTGTACGGGCGGGTTAATCTGCGGCGCGCAGCGTAAAGAGTCCCTGAAGCACTTTGTCTCCCGCCGGGCGATGGACGTCGACGGAATGGGTGACAAGATTATCGACCAGTTAGTTGAGAAAGAGTACGTCCATACGCCAGCGGACCTCTTTACCCTGACGGCAGGTAAGCTGACCGGTCTTGATCGTATGGGGCCGAAATCTGCCCAGAACATCGTTAACGCGCTCGAGGCGGCCAAAAACACCACCTTTGCCCGTTTCCTTTACGCGCTTGGCATTCGTGAAGTCGGAGAGGCGACGGCGGCAGGGCTGGCGGCGTATTTCGGCACGCTGGACGCGCTGGAGAAAGCCACCATCGACGAGCTACAGAAAGTCCCTGATGTCGGCATTGTGGTCGCTACCCACGTTTTCAACTTCTTCGCCGAAGAGAGCAACCGTGAAGTGATCGGTAAATTACTGGAACAGGGCATTCACTGGCCTGCACCGGTAGTGGTTAATGCCGAAGAGATCGACAGCCCGTTTGCCGGTAAAACGGTAGTGCTGACCGGCAGCCTGAGCCAGCTCTCGCGCGATGACGCGAAAGCGCGCTTGGTGGCGCTGGGGGCAAAAGTGGCGGGCAGCGTATCGAAGAAAACCGACCTGGTGATTGCCGGGGAAGCGGCCGGTTCGAAGCTGGCAAAAGCGCAGGAGCTTGGCATCGAGGTAATCGACGAAGCGGAAATGATGCGCCTGTTAGGAGAGTGACGTGGAAAAAGAGCAGCTCGTTGAGATCGCCAATACGGAGATGCCGTTCGGTAAATATAAGGGTCGCAGGCTGATTGATTTACCGGAAGAGTATCTGCTGTGGTTTGCCCGTAAGGATGAGTTCCCCGCCGGGCGTCTGGGCGAGCTGATGGCTATCACGTTACTGATCAAAACAGAGGGGCTGACCCAGCTGGTTCAGCCCCTGAAACGTCCTTAAACTTTCGCGGCGCGGGTCTCTTCCTGCGCCAGCTTTTCAGTCTGCGCCTTGTAACGCCGCGCCAGTACCGCGCACACCATCAACTGGATCTGATGGAAAATCATCAGCGGCAACACCATCATCCCAATGACGGACGTCGGGAACAGAATATTGGCCATTGGGATCCCGTTGGCCAGGCTCTTTTTCGATCCGCAAAATACAATGGTGATTTCATCGGCCTTATTGAAGCCGCATTTGCGGGCCACAAAGACGTTAACCGCGATGACAATGGCCAGCAAAACGATGCTTACCACCACAATAAACAGCAGCGATCCAGCGCCCACCCTGTGCCAGATGCCGTTCACCACGGCTTCGCTGAAGGCCGTGTAAACCACCAGCAGAATTGAGCTTTGGTCCGTTTTCCCGATCCATTTTTTATGTTTTGCCACAAACGCCCCAATCCAGGGACGGGATAAGTGTCCGAGCACAAACGGCAGCAGCAGTTGCAGACAAATTTTACCCACCTGCTCCAGATTACCTTCCGCCCCGTGCATATTCATCAGCAGACCGACCAGCAGCGGTGAAACAAAGATCCCCAGCAGGCTGGAAGCGGAAGCAGAACAAACCGCCGCCGCGACGTTACCGCCCGCCAGCGAGGTAAAGGCAATAGCGGACTGCACGGTGGCCGGCAAAATGCACAGATAAAGGAAACCGGTATACAGCGCCGGATCGACATTCACCGGCGCCCACCAGGCGAACAGCACGCCCAAAACCGGGAAGAGGATAAAGGTGCTGCACATTACCCACAGGTGCAGTCGCCAGTGGCTACCGCCTGCAATAATGGCTTCCCGGGAGAGTTTGGCGCCATGCATAAAGAACAGCAGGGCAATGGCTGCCGTGGTCAGTCCTTCAATAACCGGAACGAAACTGCCCCGCGCCGGGAAGAACGAGGCCAGCAAGACGACACTAATCAGGGTCAGCGTAAACGGATCAAGGATACGAAAAAGTTTCATAATCACTCCTGAAAACAGATGCCGCTATTGTGCTTTCTTCCCTTTGAGAAATAAAATTGATTTATTGCATCCATTCATGAATTAAACAGATGAATTATTCGTTACGTCAGCTTCGCGTTTTCGTCACCGTCGCGCAGGCCCGCAGCTTTAGCCGGGCAGGGGAGATCATTGGCCTCAGCCAGTCGGCGGTGAGCCATAGCGTTAAGGAGCTTGAAACGCAAACGGGAGTGAAGCTGCTCGACCGTACGACGCGAGAAGTGGTACTCACCGAAGCGGGACAGCAGCTGGCAATGCGACTGGAAAGGCTGCTGGATGAACTGAACAGTACGCTCAGGGATGTTGGCCGGCTCGGACAACAGCTTTCCGGTACCGTGAGAGTGGCGGCGAGCCAGACGATTTCAGCGCATCTTATTCCCCAGTGTATCGCTGAAAGTAATCACCGCTATCCGGATATCGATTTTGTTTTGCACGACAGGCCGCAGCAGTGGGTACTGGAGAGTATCCGTCAGGGGGATGTGGATTTTGGCATCGTTATTGATCCCGGAGCGGTAAGCGACCTGGAATGTGAAGTGGTGCTCTCGGAGCCCTTTTTATTGCTCTGCCGCGATGATGATCCGCTGGCATCGCTGCCACAGGTGGCCTGGCAGGCCTTGCAGGAGGCAAACCTGGTGTTACAGGATTATGCATCAGGCAGCCGTCCGCTGATAGATGCCGCACTGGCCGCGCAGGGTGTTAAGGCAACCATTGTGCAGGAGATCGGGCATCCTGCCACGCTCTTCCCGATGGTCGAAGCGGGAATTGGCATCAGCGTTCTGCCGGCGCTGGCGCTGCCACTGCCGCAGGGGAGTCGTTTAACGGTGAAGCGTTTCGTACCCTGTGTCGAACGCCAGCTGATGCTGGTACGCCGTAAAAACAGGTCACTTTCCGGCGCGGCGCATGCCTGCTGGGATGTGGTGCGTATGCAGGCCGAACGTTTGATGGAGGCCCGCACACGCGATCCACTTTTTAACGAAACCAATAATCAGATGTAGATATTAATCTGATGCTCCGCGGAGGGCTTATTGATGCCTTCCGCGACTGCCTGACCTTTTTCCTGTTTTGGCATCGCCTCTTCTGCCTGCTGACGCTGCAATTGCGCCAGTTGTGCCTGCAACATAGCCAGCTGAGATTCGAGTAATTCCTGCTGCTTTTGCTTCTCTTCTGCTGTGGCATCACCCATGGCCACTTCTTTGAGCTGCTGAGTGACTTTCGTTATCTGTTTGGTCAGACGGGTGATTTGAGAAGCAATGTCGTTTCCGCCGGAGCTGTTATCTACGCTGCCGATTTCCATCGCCGACAGAGAAACGGGCTTAAGAGTTGTCATATTGAGATCCTTTTCGCCATAAAATAGAGGTATCGGCAAAGAAGGCGTGAGCTTGAGTAAAACAAGCGATCTGGCTGCAATGGGGATGTGCTATATCGCAGATAGCAAAAAAGCGCCTTTAGGGCGCTTTTTTACATTGGTGGGTCGTGCAGGATTCGAACCTGCGACCAATTGATTAAAAGTCAACTGCTCTACCAACTGAGCTAACGACCCGAAATGGTGGGCGATGACGGGCTCGAACCGCCGACCCCCTCCGTGTAAAGGAGATGCTCTACCAACTGAGCTAATCGCCCATTTCGGAACTGCTGCGATAAGGTGAGAATGGTGGGCGATGACGGGCTCGAACCGCCGACCCCCTCCGTGTAAAGGAGATGCTCTACCAACTGAGCTAATCGCCCAATCTCAATGCTTATCTACACTGCGAGTCTACCGAAGTAGATGGTGGGTGATGACGGGCTCGAACCGCCGACCCCCTCCGTGTAAAGGAGATGCTCTACCAACTGAGCTAATCACCCCCGCTGTGTGGAGTCGCATTATAGGGAGAGTTGAAAATGAGTCAACGCATTTTCTAAAGTTTTTATTCGTTCGTCGTAAAATTAGTCAAAACGATCGCAAAACGGACTGTGGCGCATGATTTATAAACAAAAACAGCAATCTCGAACCGGATAAAGTGATCGACATTGAGGAATCGGCCCACAGTGATAGAATATTGCCCATTGTTTTCTTCCCGGAATTTGCCGATTACCGGCATCTTTATAACGTAAGGCCATTTCATGAAAATCAAAACTCGCTTCGCGCCGAGCCCGACAGGCTATCTGCATGTCGGTGGTGCACGTACCGCTCTCTACTCCTGGCTTTTCGCACGTCACAACAACGGTGAGTTTGTGCTGCGTATTGAAGACACCGATCTGGAGCGCTCAACGCCGGAAGCAATTGAAGCCATTATGGATGGGATGAACTGGCTGAATCTGGCGTGGGACGAAGGCCCATACTTCCAGACCAAACGTTTTGACCGCTATAACGCCGTAATTGACGAGATGCTGGTGGCAGGCACGGCCTATAAGTGCTACTGCTCCAGGGAGCGTCTGGATGCGCTGCGTGAAGAGCAAATGGCAAAAGGCGAAAAACCGCGTTATGACGGTCGTTGCCGCCATGACCACAGCGAGCATGCTGCGGATGAGCCTTGCGTAGTGCGTTTTGCTAACCCACAGGATGGCTCTGTTATCTTTGATGACCAGATCCGTGGTCCGATCGAATTCAGCAACCAGGAGCTGGATGACCTTATCATTCGTCGTACTGACGGATCGCCAACCTATAACTTCTGCGTAGTTGTGGACGACTGGGATATGGAAATCACTCACGTGATCCGTGGTGAAGACCATATCAATAACACCCCGCGTCAGATCAACATTCTGAAAGCGCTGAACGCGCCTGTACCGGTGTATGCGCACGTATCAATGATCAACGGTGACGACGGTAAAAAGCTGTCCAAACGTCATGGCGCGGTGAGCGTGATGCAGTACCGTGATGACGGCTATCTGCCGGAAGCGCTGCTGAACTACCTGGTGCGTCTGGGCTGGGCTCATGGTGACCAGGAGATCTTCAGCCGCGAAGAGATGATCGAGCTGTTCTCTCTGAACTCGGTCAGCAAATCAGCCAGCGCGTTCAACACTGACAAACTGCTGTGGCTGAACCATCACTACATCAATACCATGCAGCCAGAATATGTGGCGACTTATCTGCAATGGCACATTGAACAGGCAAACATCGATACCCGTACGGGCCCTGAACTGGCGGATCTGGTGAAGCTGCTTGGCGAGCGTTGCAAAACGCTGAAAGAAATTGCTGAAAGCTGCCGTTACTTCTATGAAGAGTTTGACGCGTTCGACGCCGACGCGGCCAAGAAACACCTGCGTCCGGTTGCGCGTCAGCCGCTGGAAGTGGTGCGTGATAAACTCGAAGCCATAACCGAATGGACTGCGGAAAATGTTCACCACGCGATTCAGGCTACCGCTGATGAGCTGGAAATTGGCATGGGTAAAGTCGGTATGCCGCTGCGCGTTGCGGTGACGGGGGCAGGCCAGTCTCCGGCGCTGGACGTGACCGTTCATGCCATCGGCAAATCACGTAGCGTTGCGCGTATCAACAAAGCGCTGGGCTTTATTGCTGAGCGTGAAAGCCAGCAGTAATACTCATGTAATACAAAAAACGGCAGGGTAACCTGCCGTTTTTTTATGCCTGTTATTCAGCAATACCAAGACGCGTGAGAAAACCCTGCAACCCTTCACGAGCGAGCAACTTGTGCAAACGTTCCTGTTCGACAGTCGTCATGTTTTCCAGCGAGTCGATAATTTGTGGAAGCAGGCTGGATGAGGTTGCCACGCCGTAGTGGGAAGGGCTTTCCGCCACATGGTAAACAGCCCGACGGTTACGAATGGCGGGAAGACTAATGATGTGCTCCTTAACGTGCGCATCAATACATATCACCCTCGCTCTTCCGCCTTTTACACCGTTGATACCCTCCGTTTTCCATCCCTTCTGTCGTATCCAGCGATTAACGGTTTGTCGGGCTACGCCCAGACTGTCCGCCAGCTCTTCCGTGGTCATTTTGCTGCGTAATCTTTTCATATCAGCGTTGGTCGCGAATCCCTAAACGTTGTAACAAGCCGGTAATCCCTTCCCGCAGTAACAGCGATGTCATCTGCTTTTGCTCTTCCGGCGTCATTTCATTCGCCAGCGTCAGGAGCAGGGCATGAAGCGAGCCCTCGTGGTACGCCTTATCTGGCAGTTCCGGCGTCTCTGTTGCCCTGCGCGCGCTGCGAATAAAGTCGCGCACTTTTTCATTGACGTGAACCAGACGCGCTTTGCCACCCTGAACGCCTGGCTTTGGCGATGTAATCCAACCCTCTTTGCGTACCCATTTATTGATGGTCTGTCGGCTATAGCCAGTCAGCAGGGCTAACTCTTCTGGCGTCATTCGTTCCTTGATCATACAATTTCCTGAATATCTGTGGGGTTAATTAGTGGTTCATTTTATAGTACTGTTTTACGTGAAAACGTGACAAGCTTAACTCCTGGCTGCGAGCAGGCTCTCAAAGTGATTCATTTGCATGATTTTTCGGCGATTGAAAGGCGGAGGCTGAATTTGCCGTTGACACTCTGCGGCGGAATTCATATTATGCCGCCCGTCAACATGACAGCTTTACGACGGGGCTATAGCTCAGCTGGGAGAGCGCCTGCATGGCATGCAGGAGGTCAGCGGTTCGATCCCGCTTAGCTCCACCAAACTCTGAACCCAACAGAGTGCGGTAGGTAAAGTAACATGTGGGGCTATAGCTCAGCTGGGAGAGCGCTTGCATGGCATGCAAGAGGTCAGCGGTTCGATCCCGCTTAGCTCCACCAAAATTTAAACCCTCGTCGCAAGACGGGGGTTTTTTTATATCTTGTAAAATATTCTAGACTGTTTTTGTTGCAATTAACGTCGTTTTCTACACCTCACCTCAATCCAAATCAATAAACAAGTCTATAAATAGACCTGAACTTGATTCGTGTTATTAATAAACCTATTATCCATGCGGTCAATGAGACGATGGTAAAATAGATTATCCGGATTAATGAATAGAAAAATTTACAATAATGTAAAGATATTTATGATTGCCCTGGCGCTAAGCCTGATTGCGATTCCTTTTTCTCGTTATATCTCTCCACGGGCCATCGTCAGCGAAAATGATGTTTATCTGGCGTGGTTGCCCTTAAGTGCCATGCTCGCCATCGTGTTGTTATTTGGACGGCGGGCAATCATTCCTTTGCTGTTAAGTTTTAGTATTACTAATATTTATAATCTTGATTTAGCACCACTACAATCTGCCGTATTATTATGTTGTCAGACGTTTACCGTCTTCGCCGCCTGTGGCGTCATCCGTCTGGTGCTGGGCAAGCGCTGGCGACACAGCATACCGAATAAGTACATTGGCATACGTATTTTCTGGCTCGGATTTATGGTGCCTGTGGGCATCAAATTATCGATGTATCTGGCGGGATATTTATTTGATTTCCCGGTGACAATCTCCTCCTATTTCGGCGAAGGCTCTGCAATTTATAACGTTATCGATATTCAGAGTCTGATTTGTGCCGCCCTGATTTTCACCATGATGTTCTATTATCCGTTAAGAATGATTATTAATCCTCGCTATGCCCGAACATTCTGGCGGCGAAGCGTGAAGCCCCTCTTTTGTCACAAAAAAGCGTTATTTATCGTTGTGTGGCTGATGCTGTTGATCTCGATGATCGCTATTTTATGCGCGCCTTTTGAGTCGCAGTTTATTGCGGGTTATTTGATGCCAATCGTTTTCATTCTTTTCACCCTGGGGATTGGTCGTCTGAGCTATGCGCTCATCTCTTTATTCTGGGCGGCCTCGGCGCTCATGCTGTTGACCTATAATTATAATTTTCTTAATGGCGTTGAATCGGGCCACTCGCTCTCCTTTATCCTGTCGGTGCTTATCTCTTTCGCCATCTGCCTGCTTTACATGTCGCGGATCTATCAGAAAAGTGAATGGCTGAAACAGGGGTGGCAGGAGAGGGCGCTTACCGATCCGCTCACCGGTCTGCCTAACATTCGTGCGCTGGAAGTGTTTTTACAGCACCATCCCGAGGCCAAAGTCTGCTGCCTGCGCCTGGATAATCTCGAATTCCTGAGCCGTCACTACGGCATCCTCATGCGTGTACATTGTAAAAAGATGATAACCGCGTCGCTGCAACCGTTATTGCAAAAAGACGAGAAGCTCTTCCAGTTGCCGGGCAGTGAGCTGGTAGTGGTCTTGCTGGGTCCGGGCACGGCTGAACGTCTGCAATATATGGTTGATCATCTGAACAGCCGTAAGATTATCTGGAACAAGACTGAGCTCGACATCGAGTTTGGCGCCTCCTGGGGTGAAGTGCCGGATGGAGAAAGCCTGCATCACACGCTGGGTCAGCTGAGCTGGCTCTCCGAGCAGTCCTGTGCCGGGCACAACGTCCTGGCGTTAACCAACAGTCTGGATGATGTCTCCGGTCAGACGACGGACAGAGTGCTGATGCTGGCCCGCATAAAACGCGCCCTTGATATCGGTGGGCTTCACCTTTACGCCCAGCCAATCCATAACGCGCGTGGGGAAGGGTACTTTGAAATCCTCTCAAGGCTTGAAAGCGAGGGGGAGATCATCACGCCTGATCGCTTTATTCCGCTGATTGCTCAGTTTAACCTGAGCCACCGATTTGACCTGAACGTGGTGGAAAAATTGCTGATGTGGATGCGCAGCCATCCGTCCGAACGGGCCGGAACGCGGTTCTCCGTCAATCTGATGCCGCTGACGCTGATGCAAAATGAGATTGCGGCTGAGATCATCGCGCTTTTTGAACGCTACGCCATTGTGCCGCAAGATATCGTCATTGAGATCACCGAGGAACAGGCTTTCTCTGACTCGGGAAGCAGCATCAACAATATCCAGCAGCTGCGGGATTACGGCTTCCGCATTGCTATTGATGACTTTGGTACCGGCTATGCCAACTTTGAGCGCCTGAAGCGGCTGGAGGCCGATATCATTAAGATCGATGGCTGCTTCGTGAAAGATATCTGCACCGACAGCATGGATGCGATGATCGTGCAGTCCATTTGCAACATGGCCAAAACGAAATCGCTTTGTGTGGTGGCTGAATATGTGGAATCGGCTGAACAACGCGAGATGTTGCTGCGATTCGGCGTGGACTATTTGCAGGGCTATTTGATTGGTAAACCACTGCCCCTGACGGCGCTGGAGGCATAAAAAAACCGGGAGCGAGGACTCCCGGTTTTTATTGCACGGTATGAATTACAGAACCAGTGCTGCGATAGAGGCAGACAGGACGCTCACCAGCGTTGAACCGTAAACCAGCTTCAGGCCAAAGCGAGAAACGACGTTACCTTGCTCTTCGTTCAGTCCTTTAATCGCACCAGCGATAATACCGATGGAAGAGAAGTTCGCGAAGGAGACCAGGAAGACGGACAGGATCCCTTCCGCACGAGGGGAGAGTGTGCTGGCAATCTTCTGGAGATCCATCATCGCCACGAACTCATTGGAAACCAGTTTCGTTGCCATGATACTGCCCACCTGCAACGCTTCGTGAGCGGGCACGCCCATCACCCAGGCAATCGGGTAGAAGATGTAGCCCAGAATACCCTGGAAGGAGATACCGAGTACGGCCGCAAACAGGGCGTTCAGCGCAGCGATCAGCGCGATAAAGCCAATCAGCATTGCGGCGACGATAATTGCAACCTTGAAACCCGCCAGAATGTATTCACCCAGCATTTCGAAGAAGCTCTGTCCCTCGTGCAGGTTTGACATCTGAATGTTCTCTTCGCTGGCATCCACGCGGTACGGGTTAATCAGCGAAAGCACGATAAAGGTGCTGAACATGTTCAGAACCAGCGCCGCAACTACATATTTTGGTTCCAGCATGGTCATATACGCGCCCACGATAGACATGGAAACGGTAGACATTGCGGTTGCCGCCATGGTGTACATGCGGTTACGGGACATCTTGCCGAGAATATCTTTATACGCAATGAAGTTCTCAGACTGACCCAGGATCAGCGAGCTGACTGCGTTAAAGGATTCCAGTTTGCCCATGCCGTTAACTTTCGATAACAGGAAGCCGATCGCACGGATAACCACCGGCAGAACGCGGATGTGCTGAAGGATACCGATCAGGGCAGAGATGAAGACGATAGGGCAGAGCACCTTCAGGAAGAAGAAGGCCAGACCCTGATCGTTCATGCTGCCAAAGACGAAGTTTGTCCCTTCGTTGGCAAATCCGAGCAGTTTTTCGAACATTTCGGAGAAGCCTTTCACGAAGCCCAGGCCTACGTTGGAGTTCAGGAAGAACCACGCAAGTAAAACTTCAATGACCAGCAGTTGGACAACATAGCGAATACGAATTTTTTTGCGGTCTGTGCTGACCAGCAATGCAAGTGCAGTAACGACAACGAGTGCCAGGACAAAATGAAGGACGCGGTCCATATTTGCTCCAAATATGAGGCAGGTTTAATTTCCGTGCACATTCTATGTAACAAGCACAAAGAAAACGAGATCAAGCCCACACTATAGTTACATCCTGTGACGAGTCTCAAAAATAGTGATCAACAAGACATTTTTGTTATGTTAGGTAAATGAGTGAAAAGTTAAGTTTGTGTGCTACGCTTCACAAATGTCTGCGCATTTTCACATTCTGTGACCTTGCTCCACCTGCCTGTCTATCGTTCCTGACTATCAGAGAAATCACGTTAACCGTTACAAATGAACTTGATAATCATTCTCATTTTGATAGCATAAAACATAGCAAAGGCTATATTTCCAGAGGCAGAAATGACGAATAGTCGCGTAGAGAGTAGCAGCGGCAGAGCGGCACGCAAGCTGCGGTTCGCATTAATGGGACCGGCATTCATTGCCGCGATTGGCTACATCGATCCGGGTAATTTTGCGACCAACATTCAGGCCGGGGCCAGTTTCGGCTATAAACTGCTGTGGGTTGTGGTCTGGGCCAATCTGATGGCGATGCTGATTCAGATGCTCTCCGCGAAGCTGGGTATTGCTACCGGAAAAAACCTGGCGGAGCAAATCCGCGATCATTATCCACGTCCGGCAGTTTGGTTTTACTGGGTTCAGGCGGAAATTATCGCCATGGCCACCGATCTCGCCGAGTTTATCGGGGCGGCGATCGGCTTTAAGCTTATCCTGGGCGTCTCCCTGCTTCAGGGGGCGGTGCTGACCGGTATCGCCACTTTCCTGATTCTGATGCTCCAGCGGCGGGGGCAAAAACCGCTGGAGAAAGTCATCGGCGGCCTGCTGCTGTTCGTCGCTGCCGCCTATATTGTTGAGCTGATTTTCTCCCAGCCGAATCTGGCGCAGCTGACGAAAGGGATGGTGATCCCGTCGTTACCCACTTCTGAAGCCGTTTTTCTGGCTGCCGGAGTGCTGGGGGCGACCATCATGCCGCACGTCATTTATCTGCACTCTTCATTAACCCAGAATCTGCATGGCGGGACGAGTAAAGAGCGCTACTCCGCCTCGAAATGGGATGTGACTATCGCGATGACCATTGCCGGATTTGTGAATCTGGCGATGATGGCGACCGCCGCCGCCGCGTTCCACTTTAACGGGCATACCGGGGTTGCCGATCTCGACCAGGCTTACCTGACGCTGGAGCCGTTGCTGAGTCATGCCGCTGCCACTATTTTTGGTTTAAGCCTGGTTGCTGCGGGTCTTTCATCTACGGTTGTGGGGACACTGGCCGGGCAGGTGGTGATGCAGGGGTTCGTACGTTTCCATATTCCGCTGTGGGTTCGCCGCTCGGTCACGATGCTGCCTTCCTTTGTTGTGATCCTGATGGGGCTGGATCCGACCCGCATTCTGGTGATGAGTCAGGTACTGCTAAGTTTCGGGATTGCGCTGGCGCTGGTGCCACTGCTGATCTTCACCAGTAATAAATCGCTGATGGGCGAACTGGTGAATTCGACGTGGGTGAAGCGCGCCGGGTGGGCCATTGTGGTCGTGGTGGTGGCGTTAAACTTGTGGTTGCTGATAGGCACAGCCGCAGGCCTGTAAAAGAAAAAGGAGCCGGAAGGCTCCTTTTTGTTGTTAATGGTGATGGCCGTGACCGTGGCCTCTGCCTTTTCCATGACCCCAGCCGCCATGGCGGTCGTCACGATCGTTCCAGCCTTCGCGGTAGCCGCGTTCGTAAGCCTTACGCTTATCCCAGCCACGGTGATAGCCGTTATCGTGTTTCCACCAGCGGTTTTGACGCCATTCATAATGGCGGTGCCAGTAGTCACGGTCGCGCCAGTAGCCACCGTCCCAGTATCTGCCGTAGTCATCACGATCGCCAATTTGTAATTTAATCGATGGCAACAGGGTGATTTCGCCCGCACTGGCGACCAGCGGGGCCGAAGCCAGTAATACCGCTGCAAGAATCAGTGACCTGAACATACTCTTCTCCTTCACGATCAAGGCCGCTGTGCGACCTGTTAACGCAATTTTACGAGTTGGTAAACATTCGTTTCATCGCCTCAACTCCTAAATCATGAACGAGAGCACTTTTTGCTAAAAGTGTTTTTAATCTGAACTGGACAGGATCGTATCTATCGTCTTCAGCTCTTCTGCCGTGAACCGACAATTCTCAAGCACGCCTGCTGCATCTTCAATTTGTCCGGTCTTGCTTGCGCCGATGAGCACGGATGTCACCGCATCGTGGCGCAGGATCCAGGCCAGTGCCATTTGCGATAGCTTTTGCCCCCGGTTTTCCGCCAGCGCATTCAGCTTGCGTACCTTCTCCAGCTTTTTGTCGGTGATCTGCTCCGGGTTAAGGAACTTACTGCCGCTTGCTGCGCGAGAATCCGCCGGGATACCGTTCAGATAGCGATCGGTCAACTGTCCGCCCGCCAGGGGGGAGAAGGGGATACATCCCACCCCTTTATGCTGCAACACGTCCAGCAACCCCTCTTCAGGCGCACGTTCAAACATGGAGTACTTCGGTTGGTGGATCAGACATGGCGTGCCCAGATCCTCCAGTATTTCAATCGCCTGCCTTGCCACTTCTGCCGGGTAGTTGGACAGACCGATGTACAGCGCCTTGCCCTGACGCACCACATGGTCAAGCGCTTTCATGGTTTCACGTAGCGGCGTTTGTGGATCCGGGCGGTGGTGATAGAAAATATCGACATACTCCAGCCCCATACGCCTGAGGCTCTGGTCCAGGCTGGCGATCAGATATTTACGTGAGCCCCAGTCGCCGTAAGGCCCGTCCCACATGGTGTAGCCCGCTTTAGTGGAGATGATCAGCTCATCGCGCCAGGGCAGGAAATCCTCCTGCAAAATGCGCCCGAAATTACGTTCGGCCGAACCAGGAGGCGGGCCGTAATTATTGGCAAGGTCAAAATGCGTAATACCCAAATCGAAAGCACGCTGTAAAAGTTGACGGCTGTTTTCGAGTAACGTCGCGTCGCCAAAATTATGCCAAAGCCCCAGCGAGATGGCGGGAAGCTTAAGGCCGCTTTGCCCACAGCGGCGATATTGCATTGTCTGATAACGATTTTTGTCAGGCTGATAACCCATTGGCGAGACCTCTGGCGCTGGAAAGAAACATCAGTGTATACGTTTACACTAACCTGAAGAAAATGAGCATAGCTCAGCTTTTTTCGTAAAGCATTCTTTCCAGACCCTGATTGTCGCCAATTCTGGACACGCTTCACGCTTATTTAATACTCAGAGTGAGGTCAACGTCAGAAGGACACTTATAATATGCGTACCCCCTATTGCGTCGCCGATTACCTGCTGGACCGACTAACAGATTGTGGTGCCGATCATCTGTTTGGCGTGCCGGGCGACTATAACCTGCAATTTCTCGATCACGTGATAGACAGCCCGGACATCTGCTGGGTGGGCTGTGCCAATGAACTGAACGCGTCTTACGCCGCAGACGGCTATGCCCGCTGTAAGGGCTTTGCCGCGCTCCTGACGACATTCGGCGTTGGGGAGTTAAGCGCCATGAACGGTGTGGCGGGCAGCTTTGCTGAACATGTTCCCGTCCTCCATATTGTGGGGGCCCCGGGTATGGCGGCGCAGCAGCGAGGAGAGTTATTGCACCATACGTTGGGTGACGGCGAGTTCCGCCATTTCTATCATATGAGCGAACCCATCACCGTTGCACAGGCGGTGCTTACCGAACAAAACGCCTGCTATGAAATTGACAGAGTCCTGACCACTATGCTGCGGGAGCGCCGTCCGGGCTACCTGATGCTGCCCGCTGATGTGGCGAAAAAAGCCGCTACGCCCCCTGTAAGCGCTCTCACTGTTAACCCCGCACCGGCTGATTCAGCCTGCTTGCAGGCGTTCCGTGAGGCTGCCGAAAAGCGCTTGTCCACGAGCAAACGCACCGCGTTGTTAGCGGACTTCCTCGTACTCCGCCATGGTCTGCGCACGGCCCTTCAGACGTGGGTGAAAGAGGTGCCGATGGCACACGCCACCATGCTGATGGGCAAGGGCATTTTTGACGAACGACAGAGCGGTTTTTACGGCACCTACAGCGGATCGGCGAGCGCCGCGCCGGTCAAAGAGGCCATCGAGGGGGCTGATACGGTGCTGTGTATTGGCACGCGCTTTACCGATACGCTCACTGCCGGGTTTACCCACCAGCTGACGCCAGACCAGACGATAGAGGTTCAGCCACACGCGTCCCGCGTCGGCGACGTCTGGTTTACGGGTATCCCGATGAGGGAGGCCATTGAAACGCTGACAGCGCTGTGTAAAACCTATGTTCGTGATACGCGAGCGCCATTGGATCACAGCGGCTTTTCGTTCCCGACTATCGAAGGGGCGCTGACTCAGGAGAGCTTCTGGCGTACCCTGCAAACGTTTATCCGCCCCGGAGACATTATTCTGGCTGACCAGGGAACGTCTGCTTTCGGCGCTATCGATCTGCGTTTACCGGCGGACGTGAACTTTATCGTCCAGCCGCTGTGGGGATCGATTGGCTACACGCTGGCGGCAGCATTTGGCGCACAAACGGCGTGTCCGAACCGACGCGTGATTGTCCTGACGGGTGACGGCGCCGCGCAGTTGACCATTCAGGAGCTGGGATCGATGCTGCGCGACAAGCAGCGCCCGATTATTCTGGTGCTTAACAACGAAGGATACACGGTGGAAAGGGCCATCCACGGGCCGGAGCAGCGCTATAACGACATTGCCCTCTGGAACTGGACGCAGATCCCGCAGGCGTTGAGCCTGGCGCCTCAGGCAGAGTGCTGGCGCGTCAGCGAAGCGGAAGCGCTGGCGGAGGTGCTGGATAAAGTGGCACACCATGAGCGGCTTTCGCTGATCGAGGTGATGCTGCCGAAAGCCGATATTCCGCCGCTGCTGAGCGCGCTGACCAAAGCGCTGGAGGCGCGCAATAACGCCTGATTACCTGTCGTTTCGCCATCCCATCAGCATCGGTTTGCCCGCCAGCAGGAGCCAGGCGGGCAACATCACGATACAGAGCAGCGGCAGAAGCGTGGTATCCGGCACGACAACCGCCGCCATAAACAGGCTCAGCCACGCATCGCGCGTGACCACCAGTACCAGCCCCAGAATGGAACAGGAGACGGTAATCGCCGCAGGGACAGCGTCAACGTGCTCATGCAGCATCAGCCCCAGCGCGACGCCAACAAATACCGCCGGGAAGATACGACCTCCCCGGAAACCACAGGCCGCAGCGACCACCAGCGCCGCCAGTTTTACCAGCGCGAACAGCAGATAATCGGAGACGCTAAAGACCTGGCTGAAGGCCAGCTGCTGCATCTCGTCCAGACCCTTAAACAGCGTAACCGTCCCGCCGATGGCGCCTAAAACGCCCAGAATAAAACCCCCCATGCCCAGAATCAGCACCGGATGCTTCAGCCTGTGCATCAGGCGATGCAGGCGAGGGAGACACCACACCGCGACCATCCCCCAGCGCAATGGCGATCGCGACGACGACGGCACCGCTGAAAATATCGGTGAGTTGCATCTGGCCGTAGTGGGGGATGGTGAGTGAAAAATGGGGATGGAAAAACAGGCTGGTGGTGAGGGCTCCCGCAGCGGCGGCCATTAGCGGCGCGAAGAGTTTATCCCACAGCGGTACTTCATGATCACTGCTGAGGGTTTGCGAAAAAATGAGCGCAGCCGCGACCGGAGTGCCAAACAGCGCCCCGATGGTGCCTGCTGACGCCAGGATCGTCCAGTCCAGCGCGCCAACGCGCGGAAAAAGACGCGCCCCCAGAAAGACCGCCAGCGCGATATTAACCGCCATAATGGGATGTTCAGGCCCGAGGCTTACGCCGCCCGCAAGACCGATAATCAGCGCGATAATAAGCCCCGGCAGAGCAGAGGGAGAGACAGGAGCGCCAATCAAGGGTTCCAGTGCCGGGTCCGGCCCGGCATGACCCGGGCTATAGCGGATCACCAGCCCTACGGCAATCCCGGTCAGGGTCAGCATCATCATGATCCAGCCCGGCGAGTCAATGCTGATGCCGAGTTTTACCGGAAGCGCGGTCCATAAAATCGTTTGCAGCACCGCCGCCACTTTCATGACGACGATGAGCACCAGGCTCGACGCCACGCCAATAATCAGCGCCGGGACAGCCAATAACAGCATGGTTCTGGCTCGCGGATGGAGCATGATGATTTCCTTGTACAAAACGGCTTAACGTTACTTTGCACAATCAGCATTGTGGCAATAGTGCAAAAGGTGCTGAAACGGTAAAGTTATAATGTGACGAAGATCGATAATCCATGGGCAGTCACCTTCTGGTCGTTGTTGTTATCACGCCTTGAATTTACAGTGTCCCAAAGATTTATTCTGACTTTAGCGGAGCAGTAGAAGAATGACAAAGTATGCTTTGGTAGGTGATGTAGGCGGCACCAACGCGCGCCTTGCCCTGTGCGATGTGAACAGCGGTGAAATTTCTCAGGCGAAAACCTATTCAGGGCTGGATTACCCAAGCCTGGAGGCGGTGGTTCGCGTCTATCTGGAAGAGTATAAAGTGAGCGTTGAAGACGGTTGTATCGCTATTGCCTGTCCGATCACCGGCGACTGGGTGGCGATGACCAACCATACGTGGGCCTTCTCAATTGCCGAAATGCGGAAAAACCTCGGCTTCTCGCACCTTGAAATTATCAACGACTTCACTGCGGTTTCCATGGCTATCCCAATGCTTAAACCAGAGCATCTGATTCAGTTCGGCGGTACGGCCCCGGTTGAAGGCAAACCGATTGCCGTTTATGGCGCAGGCACCGGCCTGGGGGTGGCGCACCTGGTCCACGTCGACAAACGCTGGGTCAGCCTGCCGGGCGAAGGCGGTCACGTGGATTTTGCGCCGAACAGCGAAGAAGAGGGCATTATTCTTGAGGAGCTACGCGCTGAGATTGGGCACGTGTCGGCCGAGCGGGTGCTTTCTGGCCCGGGCCTGGTGAACCTGTATCGGGCGATTGTAAAATCAGACGGTCGTCTGCCGGAAAATCTGCAACCTAAAGATGTGACCGAACGCGCGCTGGCCGACAGCTGTATTGACTGCCGCGGTGCTTTGTCGCTGTTCTGCGTCATCATGGGGCGTTTTGGCGGCAACCTGGCGCTGAACCTTGGCACCTTTGGCGGGGTCTATATTGCGGGCGGGATCGTGCCGCGCTTCCTCGATTTCTTTACCGCCTCCGGCTTCCGTGGCGGCTTCGAAGACAAAGGCCGCTTCAGGAGCTATGTCCAGGACATTCCTGTTTACCTGATTGTCCACGACAACCCAGGCTTACTGGGCTCCGGGGCGCATCTGCGTCAGGTACTGGGTCAGATCCTCTGATGCTCATTCCCCTCTCCTGCGGGAGAGGGAACGCGCTACAGGTGCATGAGCTGGCGGAACTCTTTCACTCTGCTGCGGCTTACCGGCACCTGAAAATCCAGATCCTTCAGCCGCAAAATATAGGTGTTATTAAACCAGGGTTCGATTTCGCGGATCTTGTTCAGGTTGACGCAGAACGAGCGGTGGCAGCGGAAGAAGTGAGCGGCCGGGAGTTTATTGCAGAATTCGGTGATGTTCATCGCCATGACGTAGGATTCACGCCGCGTATAGACAAACGTCATTTTTTCATGCGCTTCGGCATAGTAAATATCGTCGACAGGCGTGACGATGATCCGTTCGTCCTTCACCAGATTAATCGTGTCGTTTTCCCGCGCTACCGGGCTGGCACTGGCGGGTAATGCTTGCTGCTGCCACGCGGCTTCCAGCTTATGCAGCATGCTGATAATACGCGACTCCTGATACGGCTTGAGAATATAGTCAAACGCCTCAAGCTCGAAGGCCTCCACGGCATGCTCTTTCCACGCGGTGACAAACACAATAAACGGCTTGTGGGCGAACTGATTGATATTTTGCGCCAGCAGGACGCCGTCCAGCGACGGAATATTAATATCGAGGAATATCGCGTCGACCCGGTTATGCTGTAAAAATTTCAGCACGTCCAGACCATCCTCAAAACAGCCAACAATCTCCATCTGGCTGTGGGTTTTGATAAGCCAGCTCAACTCCTGTTGAGCCAGAAATTCATCTTCTACGATGATGACTTTCATCTGTTACTCCGGCCTACGGCAACAAGGATATCGGGGCATTCACGGGCGTTCGCTCATTCGGAACATAAAAGGCAATTTCGGTGCCCGGCTCAAGACGGTGAATATGCAGCCCGTCACCGTACAGCAGTTTGACCCGGTGATGCACATTCAGCAGTCCGATCTTGTTGCCCGGCATTTCGTTTGATTTGACGCGCTCGATGACTTTCGGATCGATGCCGTGCCCGGTATCGCGCACGGCGATGCGCACGCGGTTACCGCTTTCCGTCACGCTAATCGTTACTACGCCTTTGCCTTTACACGGCTGAATACCGTGAACAATGGCATTTTCCACCAGAGGCTGGATCAGCAGACTTGGGATCACGCAGTTGACCTCTTCATCAATATCGTAAATGACCGTCAGCTTATCGCCAAAGCGAGCCTGCTCGATCGCGATGTAATCCTTGATTTGATACAACTCTTTTTTGATGTCGATCTGCTCGTCGTCTTTTAGCTCAATGTTGTAGCGCAGATAGCGCGACAGATTAAAGATCAGCTGCCGCGCGGTGTCCGGATTAAGTCGGATGGAAGAGGAGATAGCGTTCAGCGCGTTAAACAGGAAATGGGGATTGATCTTGCTTTGCAGGGCGCGCAGCTCTGCCTTATTTGCCATCTCGCGCAGCTGCTCTGCACGCGAAACCTCAAGTTGGGTGGATATGATCTGCGACAGGCCAATCGCCATCTCCTGGAGCGAGGAGGTGATTTGGTGCGCATGGCAGTAGTAAATTTTCAGCGTCCCCGTGACCACGCCTTTTTCCCACAGCGGGATCACCAGCATTGAGTGGATCTCTGGCGTCCGGTGGGCTTCATCATTGTTTTTAATAATGATTTTTCCGTAGTTAATCGCCTGTCTGGTTGTCGGGCTGATGGTATCGTCGCTGTCGCGATAATTGTGCTCCCCGACGCCAACGTAAGCCAGCACGTGGTCAATATTGGTGATGGCGACCGCATCGGCGTGAATATCACGGCGGATAATATCGCAAACCTGACGTAAAGATTCGGCGTTAACGTGCCGGAAAAGCGGCAGCGTCTTGTTGGCGATATCCAGCGCCAGCTTGGCCTGACGCGCGGCGCTGGCCTCTTTTTCGCCCTCCACGCTTTGCACCAGCAGCACGATAAAACCGATACAGACGCTCCCGAGGATCATAGGAATACCGATCTTCGAGACGATATCCAGCCCCAGCGCAACGGTTGGCGCCCAGACGATGACCAGGATCATGGTCAGCGTTTCGCAGACCATCCCCGCGATAATCCCTGCACGCCAGTGCTGCTTTTTCGGGATTTTGCGGTTAATCCAGCCCGAGAGCAGCCCGGCAATAATGCTGGTGATAAAGCAGGGGACGGCCGTCACGCCGCCAATATCAATCAGGTATCGGTGGGTGCCGGCGATAATGCCTGTGATAATCCCGACCCAGGGACCAAAGAGGATCCCGCCCGACATGACGGCGATGATGCGCACGTTCACCAGCGAGCCTTCTACCGGCACGCCGGACCAGGTGCTGAACAGGGCAAACATCGAAAAGATAAACGTGACGGCCAGAAGCTCTTTTGGCGAATGGGCAGATTTATGCAACAGTTCGCGGAACAAGCGGATGCGGATAAGGAAAAAGAGACAGATCAGCATTAATGCCGCGCGGTCGAACACCGCCAGGAGCATATTGAAGATTTCGTGCACGGTCAGGCCTGGGAAAACGGGAAAAATCTATGATAGAAAACATAGGGCCTGATGACCAGCTATCCATCAGATTTATCAAATGGGGAAAAACCATAATTCTCAAAGGGGATTGCTGGCTTTTGACTGAAAGCCGGTGCTTTTCCGTTTGGGGAGAAACGTCAGGTAACGATACTGAAAATATTGTGTTAAATCGTAGCGCTTAAAACTGCCTGTTCGCGATAAGAGTTCCGCTTTTCACTGCAATCACATTCCCGTTTTAGCGCAAAATATTGTTTTGCCGTTATCCTCTCGACAGCGTCTTTTTCTTCAGGTTATTTTCTAAGCACGCCACACGGGTGGCAGCGTCGCTCGGACGGTCCGGGCGCTAACGTGACTCTGAGGAATCTATGGCTGAATTCAGTCCTGAACGCCGTTTTACTCGTATCGATCGTCTCCCCCCTTATGTTTTCAATATCACTGCTGAACTGAAAATGGCTGCGCGTCGGCGCGGCGAAGACATTATCGATTTCAGTATGGGTAACCCTGACGGCCCAACGCCGCCGCACATTGTTGAGAAACTCTGCACGGTTGCCCAGCGTCCCGATACTCATGGATATTCCACCTCACGCGGCATTCCACGTTTACGTCGGGCGATCTCCCGCTGGTATCAGGATCGTTATCAGGTCGATATCGATCCTGAAAGTGAAGCGATTGTGACCATTGGCTCCAAAGAAGGGCTGGCCCACCTGATGCTGGCGACGCTGGATCACGGCGATACCGTACTGGTGCCGAATCCAAGCTACCCGATTCACATCTATGGGGCGGTGATCGCTGGCGCGCAGGTGCGTTCTGTCCCGCTGGTGGAAGGCGTCGACTTCTTTAACGAGCTGGAACGGGCGATACGTGAAAGCTATCCGAAGCCGAAAATGATGATCCTCGGTTTCCCGTCAAACCCAACAGCACAATGCGTTGAACTCGAATTCTTCGAGAAAGTGGTCGCGCTGGCTAAGCGTTACGACGTGCTGGTGGTACACGATCTCGCCTACGCCGATATCGTTTATGATGGCTGGAAAGCGCCGTCAATTATGCAGGTACCGGGTGCCCGTGATGTGGCGGTTGAGTTTTTCACCCTGTCGAAAAGCTACAACATGGCGGGCTGGCGAATTGGTTTTATGGTGGGAAACAAAACGCTGGTGAGCGCCCTGGCGCGTATTAAAAGCTACCATGACTATGGCACCTTTACGCCGTTACAGGTCGCGGCCATCGCGGCGCTGGAAGGGGATCAGCAATGCGTGCTCGATATTGCCGCTCAGTATAAACGCCGCCGAGATGTGCTGGTAAAAGGGCTTCATGAAGCAGGCTGGATGGTGGAAATGCCTAAAGCCTCTATGTACGTCTGGGCGAAAATTCCTGAGCCGTATGCGGCGATGGGTTCTCTGGAATTTGCCAAAAAACTGCTTCAGGACGCGAAGGTTTGCGTCTCTCCAGGCATTGGCTTTGGTGACTACGGTGACACGCACGTGCGTTTCGCGCTGATTGAAAACAGCGACCGTATCCGTCAGGCAGTGCGGGGCATTAAAAGCATGTTCCGCGCGGATGGCCTGCTTGCAGCGAAGAGCGTTGCGGAACAACCCGAGTCGTAACGGACAACAAAAAAAACAGGCGCCAACGGCGCCTGTTTTTTTGACTGCATTTTCTTAACTAGATCATCAGAGCAAACGTTCCGGCCCAAACTAAAACAATAACCGAAATGCCCATAAAGAAATATTTCACGTTTCATCGCTCCGCGTATCTTCCGGTACGCATTAAAAAAACAGAGTCCAACTGAGTATAGAGAGTTGAAATCATGCGAAAGGGGAAATCGGAATTATCCCGTGACGTCGCTAACTTCAGCTCTGAATTCTGTGCTTTCCTGTCGCCAGACGGCGCTAATGTACGCCTAAATTTCAGGAGTGACAAGAGGCATTTTTTTAAATAATTTCCGACACTTACGATTGTCGTGGAACGGCGACAGTTTGATTTCGGTACGCAATAAATGCCTGTTGAGTGACGGTCGAAAAAGCCGTTACGCACTGCGATTACAGGTGTTTGAAAAGGCTAGTTTCTTAGCGAAACTAACCTTCGACAGGGGTCAGATATAGAGCGAGGCTTCGCCCAGGGGGCGGGTTTTAAAGCGGCGGTGCATCCACAGATACTGCTCAGGCGCACGCATAATCTCAAACTCAATCACCTTATTGATAAAGGTCGCGGCTTCACTCTCATCTTCTGGATAGTTCGCCATCTCTGGGGAGATATGCAGACGATAGCCTGACTTATCCGCTTTTCTGACCATGGTCACCGTCAACATCGCGGCGCCTGAGAGACGTGAAATCACAAAGGTACCGTTCGTCGTAGCGACATCTTTAACCGCAAAGAAAGGGGCAAAGCTGCTGCCTTTAGGACCGTAGTCCTGGTCCGGGGCAAACCAGACGGCTTCCCCTTTTTTCAGGGCGCCAACCATACCGCGGAGATTGTTACGGCTGATCATCGCCTTATTTGAACGCATGCGGCCCCGCGTTTGTACCCATTCCATCAGCGCGCTGTTATGCGGGCGATAGGTTGCCATCATTGGCTGACAAAGACCCATAACGCGGCCGCCCAGCTCAAGCGACATAAAATGCACACCCACAACCATCACGCCGCGGTTTTGCATCTGGGCACGTTTCAGGTTATCCAGGCCTTCCACGTCAAACCATTTACGGACACGCTCGTCTGGCCAGAACCAGGCCATACCGGTTTCAAGCAGCGCCATACCGATAGATTTAAAGTTTTCCGCAATCAGCGTTTCGCGCTGCTGGGCATTGTAATGCGGAAAGCAAAGTTCGAGATTTTTTCGGGCAATGGATTCACGACGCTTAAGAAAGTAACGCGATGCGCTGCCGAGCTTAGAACCCAGGAAACGGATCACGGGATATGGAAGTTGAACCAGCAGCCAAAGCACGCCAAGGCCGAACCATGTAAACCAGTAGCGCGGGTGCAGAAACGCCCGCTGAAATTTGGATTGAGACAAAATAGTGGAACCTATGTGAAGCCTGTGAAGGTAGCGCAGACTTCGCGATACCACGTGCCATTGAGACCGTAGGACGAGGTCATGGTTGCAGGCTTTACCGTTCTTTACGACGTTGCCTGGCCATTGCTGACTTGGGTGGGCGGCATAATGTAGCACCGTTATACATTATGAGCTATCACTCGTTTTTGTTTAAAAAAGCGGCAATTGCGGAGTGGTTTGATTTTGCTATTGTTAAATCTGCGTTCCCGCATGTCTCCTGAAGGTGCAGACCATGGAAACCTACCTGCAAACGGTGAAAGAAGAGTGGGTGAAGCTGATTAATGAAACCGATCCCGATGTGCATCGGCTTGCGACTGAGCTTGCCAGGGATAATGCAATGCCACTGGTCGCTGAATTCTATCGTGTTGTGCTGGCAGATCCATCGGCAGCTGAATTCCTGACCACCGAACAGGTGGAGAGGCAGCTTCAGGAGGCGCTTCGTCGCTGGCTTATTGATGTGCTCTCATGCCGTGTGGAGCAGGTTGAAGAGCAGATGCGGGCGCAGCAGCGCGCGGCGGATGTTCATGCCCGTATTGGTATTTCGGTTGATTTAGTCGAAATGGGCTTCCGCGTTCTGAAAAAGCTGCTGTTGCCTGTCATTACTACCAGCGCCCATTCGCCTGAGGTGAAGCTGCATATTTATCACTACGCGATAAACAGTATCGATCTGGCCATGGAAGTGATGTCGCGGGCCTATGTATTTAGCGAGAACAATGCGGCGAAAGAGGACGAAAATTATCGCATCTTTTCCTTAATGGAGAATGCAGAAGAGGAGAAGGAGCGACAGACCGCGGCGCTGCTGTCATGGGAAATGGTGCTTCTGTATAAGATCACGCTTAATTCCAGTATCGGCAACAGTCTGCCGCTGGGGCAGTCTGAATTTGGACTGTGGTTTAGCCATAAAGGTCGGCACTATTTCAGCGGCATCGCTGAGGCCGGTCATATCTCTCGTCTGATTCAGGAATTCGATGACCTTTTTAACGAGGTCCGTCTTGCAGGGCAGGGTCTGAGTGATAAAGCGCAGCGGGATAAATTCTTGCAGCGAATGCGTAATACCCTCTCGCAAATCATCACGCTTTTGCGCGAACTGTTTGACGAAGTGTCGCGACACGAGGTGGGGGTTGATGTCCTGACCCGCCTGTTGAATCGCCGTTTCCTGCCAACCATCTTCAAACGCGAAATCCTGCACGCTACCCGGGCGGGAACAACGCTCTCGACGCTGCTGATTGACGTCGACAAATTTAAACAAATCAACGATACCTGGGGGCACAATACCGGGGACGAGATCCTGCGAAAAGTCTCCGGCGCGTTCTACGACAACGTGCGAACCTGTGATTACGTTTTTCGCTACGGCGGCGATGAATTTCTGATTGTGCTAACGGAAATCTCAGAGGTGGACGCGCTGCGAATTGCCGAGCGTATCCGCAGGCGGGTGGAAAAAATCAAGGTTAACTCCCCAACCGGCGATATTATCCCGCTCTCCCTCTCGATAGGCGTTGCGATGTTCAACGGGCATCCCGATTACGAGCGATTGATTCAGGCGGCGGATGAAGCCTTATACGGCGCGAAACGGCGTGGCCGAAACTGCGTGGAGCTTTGGAAGGGGGTGTAAGGAAAGACAGAAGTGTCCCCTGCAGGAATCGAACCTGCAACTAGCCCTTAGGAGGGGCTCGTTATATCCATTTAACTAAGGGGACGAAGCGGCAAGAGTATAGCGTTATTTACACTTTTCGTTAAGCGCATTGCCGCCTGACTGGTCAAAGAGTCACCGTTCAAGCCGATTTTTCGGCAGTTTTATCCTTTTTTTCCTGAGCCTTAAGCTCGGCCTTACGCTTGTTGGACATGTCGTTACGGATTTGCGCATGGCTCAGCAGCGCAAAGATAAAGGTCCCGCCACAAATGTTGCCTGCGAGGGTAGGCAGGGCGAACGGCCAGAAAAAGTCGCTCCAGTGGAGTGTGCCGTTAAATACCAGATAAAGGATTTCAACAGTTCCGACAACAATGTGTGTGGTATCGGCGAGTGCGATAAGCCAGGTCATCAGGATAATTACCACGATTTTCGCGCTACCCGCTGACGGGAACATCCAGACCATAGTGGCGATGATCCAGCCGGAAATTATGGCATTAGAGAACATTTCAACCGGCGTGTTTTTCATCACATCCATGCCAATTTTCACAAATGCGTCGCGGGTCGGTTCATCAAATATTGGCATATACTCGAATGCCCAGGCGGCTATGCCCGTACCGATCAGGTTCCCCAGCAGCACGACGCTCCACAGGCGCATCAGTAAACCGAAATTACCGAGGGTCGGATTTTGCATGACGGGCAGTACGGCAGTGACGGTATTCTCCGTAAAAAGCTGCTGTCGCGCCATAATGACGATAATAAAGCCGAACGTGTAGCCTAAATTTTCAAGCAAAAACCCGCCCGGTACGCCTTCCAGCTGAACGTGAAATATCCCTTTGGCGAGCAGAGAGGCACCCATCGACAGACCGGCTGCAATGGCTGACCACAGCAGGGCCATCGCGTCGCGCTCCATCTCTTTTTCCCCGTCCTGGCGAATATGCTCATGAATAGCCATGGCGCGCGACGGCAGGCGCTCTTCATCGACTTCTATCTCTTCTCCCCGGTCTTTCTCCTCGCTTTCAATCTCATGTTCCTCTTTGCTTTCACCAATTTTCTCTTCGCTAATGTCTTTCATAACAGCTCCTTCGGGGTAATTGCTCATTTAAGCGTAGCGGCTTTTAGCGCTTTCCCCGTGGGGATGCTCTTAAATTGCTGAAAATGGCAATAAAGGTGAGACATCTCTTTCAAAGCCAATATAAAATTGCCAGCGAAACGAATTCCGAAAGACAGGCTATGCTGAAATTAGCGTGATGACGCGAGCGGGTCGTCATTGTCCTCGTAGACATCGGTAAGCGTGCTGTTACAATCACTTGCACGTTTCAGGCGGAGCATCTCAGGCTCCGTCACAGATGGCATTCAACGATAGCCATATTGAACAGGGAGAAATTTATGAAGCTTCGGCTGTCGGCGCTTGCGCTGGGCGTAACAATGCTTGTGGGCTGCGCCAGCTCTGGCGAGCAAACGGGACGCTCCGATCCTCTCGAAGGATTTAACCGTTCAATGTACAGCTTTAACTATAATGTGCTGGATCCATATCTGGTTCGTCCGGTTGCCGTGGCATGGCGTGACTATGTTCCGCAGCCGGCGCGTAACGGGCTGAGCAACTTTACCAGTAACCTGGAAGAGCCAGCGGTTATGGTCAACTACTTCCTTCAGGGCGACCCGTATCAGGGGATGGTGCATTTCACCCGCTTCTTCCTGAACTCCCTGCTGGGTATGGGCGGCTTAATTGATGTCGCAGGCATGGCGAACCCGAAATTACAGCGTGAACAGCCGCACCGTTTCGGCAGCACGCTGGGTCATTATGGCGTAGGTTATGGTCCGTATGTGCACCTGCCATTCTACGGCAGCTTTACCGTGCGTGATGATGGCGGCGACATGGTGGATACGCTGTATCCTGTACTGTCATGGCTCACCTGGCCGCTGTCGATTGGTAAATGGACCGTGGAAGGAATTGAAACGCGTGCGCAACTGCTGGATTCTGACGGTCTGCTGCGCCAGTCTTCCGATCCGTACATCATGGTCCGCGAGGCCTACTTCCAGAACCATGACTTTATTGCCAACGGCGGTAAGCTGAAGCCGGAAGATAATCCGAACGCGAAAGCCATCGAGAACGAATTAAAAGATATCGATTCGGAATAAATAAAAAAGGTGAGCAATGCTCACCTTTTTTAATCGTGTTGGGATTAGAACGCGTAGTTGAAGTTGGTACCAAACAGCCAGGCTTTACCTTCAGAGGAAAACTCGTACGGGCCTTCCTGGAAGGTCACCTTCTGGCCATGCATGTACGACACGCCCGCGTCGATAGAGGCATTCTCGTTGAACGCGTAGGTTGCCCCCGCACTCACCCAGAAACGGTCCTGATCCGGAATGGAGATAGAACGTTTATCGGCCGGTACCGGGCTGTCATCAAATGCCACGCCGGTACGGAACGTCCAGTTATCATCCATATAATAGGTCGTACCAAGCGCGATACGGTAAGCATCGTGGAAGCTTTCGTCTTTATAGAACAGCGTCTGGCCGTTGCTGCCGGTGGCTTTAAGCTCCTCGAACTGGCTCCAGCTGGTATACGCGAGGCTGTAGTGAATGGCCCACTGCGGCGCAACGCGGTTATAACCTGACACTTCCCACATTTCTGGCAGATGCAGCGACAGCGAACCCGGTACGGTTTGATTCGAGGTACCCCATGGAATGGTGGTGCCCGCGCCTGGGACCATACCGTTGACTGGGCTCAGGATGCCGCTTTTGTAATCGCCATCGAAATCAATTTTCACTTCTGAGCGATAGGTCAGACCCCAGCGGTTGTTTTTATCCAGTTCATACAGGATACCGGCGTTCCAGCCGTAACCCCATTCATCACCTTTCAGGCTGGCAATTTTATTGCTGTTTTTCGGCAGCGCAGCAGTTTGCTCCCCGGAGTAACGCTCGATTTTTGCATCGGCGTAGACAGCATCAAAGCCCAGACCAAAGCTCCAGTTATCGTTCAGACGATATGCGCCGCTCAGGTTGAGGTTCAGGGTCGTCAGGTCGGTTTTACCGCCGTATTCACCGGCCGGATAGTGGTTATTGAACTCCGTTGCCAGGCCATAGTTAGAGGTGACAGAGGCACCCCAACCAAACTGTTCATTGATTGGCGCAACAAAGTGCAGGTTAGGCACCCACGCGGTCGGCGCAATGTTATCCGCCTTCAGATCTGCGCCGGTGAACTGAGATTTGCCAGAAATATTGACATCAGGATCGATGTAAACCGCACCGGCAGAGAAGGTAGGGCGATCAAACATCATGATCAGCGCCGGGTTACGACTCGCGTTGCCTGCGTCATCGGCAATCGCACCTTCCCCGGAATACGCACGGCCAAGGCCAGAGGAAGAAAATTCGTTTAACTGGAAGCCCGCTGACCAGGCGGACGTTGAGACGATTGCCACTGCAACTGCTAAAGCAGTTTGTTTGAACAGGGTTTTCTGGCTCATGACCATAACCTCATTGAGTTATTTTTATTCAATAATTGTTACATACCGTAACAGGAGCGCGAAGTGTAGGGTCTGAGGTATGACTTACAAATCAGACCAGTGGCGAGAGTATAGGTCTGACCAGCTGGGATGTTGCAAGTTTGTTTATTAATATTTTCAGATATGTTTCTTGAAACGAGATCTGGTTGGCAAAATTGTGACCAGTGCGATTCCTCTGAAAAGGGGAATTTTGTTTTAGATCATTTTTTAGTGTGATATTGCTCACTTATCCGATTTTGCGCCATTAACGGCTGGAGGGGGCTCGTCCGGGGGCGTAAAATAGACGCATCGTGTTTATCTCGCGCCCTGCGCGAATACAGAGGAAATTGAGCTATGAGTAAATGCAGTGCTGATGAAACCCCGGTTTGCTGCTGTATGGATGTTGGCACCATTATGGACAACACCGATTGCACCGCCTCTTACAGCCGCGTATTCCCTAACCGCGCTGAAGCGGAAGAGACGCTGGCCGCGCTGAGCCAGCGCGCGCGTGAAGTCGAATCCGATCCGTGTGAAATCAAATCCACCTTCACGGAAGTGGAAGGCGGCGTGCGGCTGGATATCGACTTTGTGTTCGCCTGCGAAGCAGAAACGCTGATCTTCCAGCTGGGCCTGCGTTAATACTTTTTGCACGGGCCTATGATCGTGTAGGCCGGGTAAGGCAACGCCGCAACCCGGCAACAAATCTCACAAATGCCTCTGCCATGCAGGGGCATTTTCTTTTTCTTCTCTGTGCCTTAGCTCGCAATTTTTCGCTTCCCCGATTGGCTCAATGTAAAAAAATAGTTAAGACTATTATCAGGTCAGACCACTTAATGTGTGCGCAAAATTTTTTTACAGGGGAGTGTTATGAGTCAGGCATTACCGCTTATCACCCGACACGGTGACCGCATTGCCATTGTCAGCGGGTTACGTACGCCGTTTGCGCGTCAGGCAACCGCGTTTCACGGTATACCGGCTGTCGATCTGGGAAAAATGGTGGTGTGGGAGATGCTGGCTCGCAGCGAGATCCCGCCAGAGGTTATTGAGCAACTGGTTTTCGGCCAGGTGGTGCAAATGCCGGAAGCGCCCAATATCGCACGTGAAATCGTGCTGGGCACCGGCATGAATGTTCACACCGACGCATACAGCGTCAGCCGCGCCTGCGCCACCAGTTTCCAGGCGGTGGCGAACGTGGCGGAAAGCCTGATGGCGGGGACCATTCGCGCGGGGATCGCCGGCGGCGCGGATTCCTCATCCGTGCTGCCCATCGGTGTTAGCAAACAGCTGGCCCGCATCCTCGTGGATGCCAACAAAGCCCGGACCACCGGTGCGAAGCTCAAACTCTTCTCGCGTTTACGTCTGCGCGACCTCATGCCCGTGCCACCTGCCGTTGCTGAATACTCCACCGGCCTGCGTATGGGCGACACTGCCGAGCAGATGGCAAAAACCTACGGTATTACCCGCGAACAGCAGGATGCACTGGCGCATCGCTCGCATCAGCTCGCTGCGAAGGCCTGGTCGGAAGGCAAACTTGCCGACGAGGTGATGACGGCTTACATCCCGCCTTTCCGCGAACCGCTGGTGGAAGATAACAATATCCGTGGCACCTCGACGCTGGAGGATTACGCAAAACTGCGCCCGGCGTTTGATCGTAAACATGGCACCGTTACGGCGGCCAACAGTACGCCACTGACGGACGGTGCCGCCGCCGTGATCCTGATGACGGAATCCCGGGCGAAAGAGCTTGGCATAACACCGCTGGGCTATTTGCGTAGCTACGCCTTTACCGCCATTGATGTCTGGCAGGACATGCTGCTCGGTCCGGCCTGGTCCACGCCGCTGGCGCTGGAGCGTGCGGGGTTGACGCTGGCTGACTTAACCCTGATCGATATGCACGAAGCCTTTGCCGCACAAACCCTGGCAAACATTCAGCTGCTGGCAAGCGAGCGCTTCGCGCGCGATGTACTGGGCCGCGCCCACGCGACCGGCGAAGTGGATCAGAGTAAGTTTAACGTGCTTGGCGGATCCATCGCCTACGGCCATCCATTTGCGGCGACCGGCGCGAGAATGATAACTCAGACTTTGCACGAGCTGCGTCGCCGCGGCGGCGGTTTTGGTCTCGTTACCGCCTGTGCGGCGGGCGGCCTGGGTGCAGCAATGGTTCTGGAGGCTGAATAATGGAAACGACATCTGCATTTAATCTGGCTGTTCGCCTTGATAACGTGGCTGTTATCACCATTGATGTACCCGACGAAAAGATGAACACCCTGAAGGCCGAGTTCGGCGTTCAGGTGCGTGCGATGCTCAGACAGATCCGCGAAAACAAAGCGATACGTGGCCTGGTATTTATCTCGGCAAAGCCGGATAACTTTATTGCCGGGGCCGATATCAACATGATTGCCCGGGCGAAAAGCGCCCAGGAAGCAGAAGATCTGGCGCGTCAGGGGCAGCAGGTAATGGCGGAGATCCATGCGCTGTCGATACCCGTTGTCGCTGCGATCCACGGGGCCTGCCTGGGCGGTGGGCTTGAGCTGGCGCTGGCCTGTCACAGCCGAATTTGTACCGACGATGCGAAAACCGTACTCGGACTGCCGGAGGTACAGCTTGGATTGCTGCCCGGTTCAGGTGGCACGCAGCGCCTGCCGCGTCTGGTGGGCGTCAGTACGGCGCTGGAGATGATTTTAACCGGTAAACAGCTGCGCGCCCGCCAGGCGTTAAAGGCGGGTCTGGTTGATGAGGTCGTTCCGCACGCCATCTTGCTTGAAGCCGCCGTTGAGCGGGCGCTGAAAGGTCGTCAGGCGAAACGCCCTCTGCCGGTGCGCGAGCGTATCCTCGCCGGGCCGCTGGGGCGCACGCTGCTGTTCAATATGGTGGGTAAAAAAACCGAGCAAAAAACCAAAGGGAACTATCCGGCAGCGACGCGCATTCTGAAGGTGATTGAAACCGGTTTATCGCAGGGCAGCAGCAGCGGTTATGCTGCGGAAGCGAAAGCCTTTGGCGAGCTGGCGATGACGCCGCAGTCGCAGGCGCTGCGCGGCATTTTCTTTGCCAGCACGGAGGTTAAAAAAGATCCGGGCAGTGAAGCTGAACCGGCTCCGCTGCGCGCCGTTGGCGTTCTGGGTGGTGGGCTGATGGGCGGCGGCATCGCATTTGTCACCGCCAGCAAAGGCAAATTGCCCGTACGTATCAAAGATATCAACCCTAAGGGTATCAACCACGCGTTGCAGTACAGCTGGCAGAACCTTGATCGCAAAGTGAAGCGCCGCCATATCAAGGCCAGTGAGCGTGATAAAACCCTCTCGATGATCACTGGCGCCACCGACTACAGTGGGTTTGCACACCGCGATCTGGTGATTGAAGCCGTGTTCGAAGATCTGGCCCTTAAGCAGCAGATGGTGGCGGACGTTGAACAGCATTGCGCGCCGCACACCATTTTCGCATCAAACACCTCGTCTTTGCCGATCGGCGACATCGCTGCGAAAGCCGTGCGCCCGGAGCAGGTGATAGGGCTGCACTATTTCAGCCCTGTAGAAAAAATGCCGCTGGTGGAGGTTATCCCGCATGCCACAACCAGCCCGCAAACTATTGCCACCGTGGTGAAGCTGGCGAAAAAACAGGGCAAAACCCCCATTGTGGTCGCGGACAAAGCCGGCTTCTACGTCAACCGCATTCTGGCGCCGTACATTAACGAAGCGATGCGGTTGCTGACGGAAGGGGAGAAAATTGAGCACGTCGATGACGCCCTGGTGAAGTTTGGCTTCCCCGTCGGCCCAATCCAACTTTTGGATGAGGTAGGAATTGATACGGGGACTAAAATTATCCCTGTGCTGGAAGCGGCTTATGGCGATCGTTTTGCGCCGCCTGCAAACTTTGTTTCCGCAATTTTGAAGGACGATCGCAAAGGCAGAAAAAATGAACGCGGTTTCTATCTTTACGCCGCGAAAGGGCGTAAAAGCAAGAAACAGGTCGACCCTTCGGTTTATGCGCTTATTCCTGTCACGGGTCAGGGAAAACTGTCGGCGGTTCAGTGTGCTGAGCGCTGCGTGATGATGATGCTCAATGAAGCGGCGCGCTGCTTTGGTGAGCAGGTGATCAAAAGCGCGCGCGACGGCGATATCGGCGCCGTGTTTGGTATCGGTTTTCCGCCATTCCTTGGCGGTCCGTTCCGGTATATGGACACCCTCGGGGCGGGTGAAGTGGTTGCGATCCTGCAACGTCTGGCCTCGCAATACGGTCCACGGTTTACACCTTGTGACGAATTATTGCAGATGGCGGAACGGGGTCAGACATTCTGGCCCGCAAGGGAAACTGATTGCGTAAACTGAAGTCAAAGAAGGGTAAATCCTGAGGTGATGGAACCTGTTCTGGCGAAATTGTAAACAGAGATTGACTATACTTACGCCATTGAGGTAAAAAACAGCGTTTCATTCACCGAATGGATCAGGCACAATGCCCGGCCATCGGGTTTTCTACCTCAGAGCATTAATCGCGGGTAGTTAACGCCGGTGATTCTGGTTAACAAAAGCGGTGCAATATGCAAGTTTTTATCATGCGTCACGGCGACGCGGCACTCGATGCCGCCAGTGACTCAGTACGTCCTTTAACCGTCTGTGGCTGCGACGAATCCCGTCAGATGGCGACATGGCTTAAAGGTCAAAAAGTGGACATTGAACGCGTTCTGGTGAGTCCGTTCCTGCGGGCAGAACAGACGCTGGATGTGGTAGGGGAGTGTATGAACCTGCCATCCAGTGTGGATGTTCTCCCTGAACTCACGCCGTGTGGCGATGTTGGCCTTGTCAGTGCTTACCTTCAGGCGCTGTGCAATGAAGGTGTCGCTTCCGCACTGGTCATTTCCCACCTGCCGCTGGTCGGCTATCTGGTATCTGAGCTGTGCCCGGGCGAAACGCCACCGATGTTCACAACGTCCGCCATTGCCAACGTCACCCTCGACGAAACCGGCAAAGGGGTCTTTAACTGGCAAATGAGTCCGTGCAACCTGAAGATGGCAAAAGCCATCTGACGTGACGTGCGATATGGCGGGGTGCAGCGTGCCTCCCGCCATCCTGTCAGGGCAATTCTGGCGGCTGCCACTCCTCCACCTCAATCAATACCAGCAATGCGGCATCTCCGCCGTACTCTTTTGGCGCCTGATGAAAAGCCATCACGTGTGGATGCTGAGCCAGCCACAGCGGTGTCTGTTGCTTAAGAATATGTTTGCCGTGGCCGTGCATCACGCAGGCGCAAAAAACATGCTCGCGACGACATGCCGCGATCAACGCCCCCAGCTCCTGTTTCGCCTGCATCTGGGTCAACCCATGCAGATCGAGGAACAGCTCCGGCGAGTAATCTCCCCGGCGTAATTTTTTCAGTTCAAAATGGCTGACGTCTTCGCGCACGTATTTCACCGCACCCTGGGTATTGAGCAGCGGCTGAAACTCATCTGAAAAATAGTGGCTGTTATCGGCCTGCTCCTGGAGCAACCGTTTGACCGGTACCTCGCTGACTTTTTTACGCTGCGGGCGATGGACAATGGTGTCGTGCGTGATTTGACGCGTCCCGGTCATCAGCTGGCGGAATAGAGCCTGATCCTCCTCGCTGAGCGATGTTTTCTTTTTCATTCGTCATTCTCATCTCGTATTTCCGATAGTGTACCCGACTAAACGCATTTTTTAACCTCAAGCGGTACGCGTCATTGCTGATTTATCGCCGTCTTCATGGCAAACTAGCCGCCGAAAATTATGCGAGCATGCCCTGGAGGAAAGAGTGGATAAAATTTTTGTCGATGAAGCAGTAAACGAGCTGCATACCATACAGGACATGTTGCGCTGGTCGGTTAGCCGCTTCAGCGCCGCCAATATCTGGTACGGACACGGTACCGACAACCCGTGGGATGAGGCCGTGCAGCTGGTGCTGCCGTCTATCTACCTGCCGCTGGATATTCCGGAAGACATGCGCACCGCGCGCCTGACCTCCAGTGAAAAACACCGCATCGTTGAGCGCGTGATCCGTCGCGTAAACGAGCGCATTCCGGTGGCTTACCTGACCAACAAAGCCTGGTTCTGCGGCCACGAATTCTATGTTGATGAGCGCGTGCTGGTGCCGCGTTCGCCGATTGGCGAGCTGATCAACAACCATTTTGACGGCCTGATTAACCATCAGCCGCAGCACATTCTTGATATGTGCACCGGCAGCGGCTGCATCGCCATTGCCTGCGCGTACGCCTTCCCGGAAGCGGAAGTGGACGCCGTCGATATCTCCACCGACGCGCTGGCCGTCACCGAACACAACATTGAAGAGCACGGGCTGATTCATCACGTCACGCCTATCCGCTCTGACCTGTTCCGCGACCTGCCGACGCTGCAATACGACCTGATCGTCACCAATCCGCCGTACGTGGATGCAGAAGATATGTCCGACCTGCCGAACGAGTATCGTCACGAGCCGGAGCTGGGCCTGGCGTCAGGCTCTGACGGGCTGAAGCTGACCCGCCGCATCCTGGCCTGCGCGCCGGATTATCTGACCGACGACGGCGTTCTGATTTGTGAAGTAGGCAACAGCATGGTACATCTGATAGAGCAGTACCCGGATGTGCCGTTCACCTGGCTTGAGTTCGACAACGGCGGTGACGGCGTCTTTATGCTGACCAAGGCGCAACTGCTTGATGCACGCGAATACTTCAGCATTTACAAAGATTAATCCAGCGGGCTTCGGCCCGTTTCACAACGCTCAAACACAAACAACAACATCGGAGCCGTGATGGCAGGAAACAGTATTGGACAGGTATTCCGTGTGACCACCTTTGGCGAGTCGCACGGTCTGGCACTGGGTTGTATCGTTGATGGCGTCCCGCCAGGCATCGAACTGACCGAAGCCGATTTACAGCATGACCTTGACCGTCGTCGTCCGGGTACCTCTCGCTACACCACGCAGCGTCGCGAGCCGGACCAGGTCAAAATTCTCTCCGGCGTATTTGAAGGCCGTACCACAGGGACCAGCATTGGTCTGCTGATTGAAAACACCGATCAGCGTTCTCAGGACTACGGCGCGATTAAGGACGTTTTCCGTCCTGGTCACGCCGACTATACCTACGAACAAAAATATGGCTTTCGCGACTATCGCGGCGGCGGGCGTTCTTCCGCGCGTGAAACCGCGATGCGCGTGGCGGCAGGGGCAATTGCCAAAAAATATCTCCAGCAGAAATTCGGCATCGTTATCCGCGGCTGTCTGTCCCAGATGGGCGACATTCCGCTGGCAATCAAAGACTGGGATCAGGTAGAGCTCAACCCGTTCTTCTGCGCCGATGCCGACAAGCTGGACGCGCTGGATGAGCTGATGCGTGGCCTGAAAAAAGAGGGCGACTCCATTGGTGCGAAAGTCACCGTGGTGGCCGACGGCGTGCCGGCTGGCTGGGGCGAGCCGGTATTTGACCGCCTTGACGCCGACATCGCCCACGCGCTGATGAGCATCAACGCGGTGAAAGGCGTCGAAATCGGCGACGGTTTTGACGTGGTCAAGCTTCGCGGCAGCCAGAACCGCGACGAAATCACGAAGGCGGGTTTCCAGAGTAACCATGCGGGCGGCATTCTGGGCGGCATCAGCAGCGGGCAGCAAATTATTGCCAATATTGCGCTGAAACCAACGTCCAGCATTACCGTCCCGGGCCACACGATTAACCGCGCTGGCGATGAAGTTGAGATGATCACCAAAGGGCGTCACGATCCGTGCGTGGGGATCCGCGCGGTGCCGATCGCAGAAGCGATGCTGGCGATCGTGCTGATGGATCACTTCCTGCGCCAGCGCGCGCAGAATGCGGATGTGACGACCACCATTCCACGCTGGTAACTATGAAAAAAACCGCAATCGCTCTGCTGGCGCTGCTGGCCAGTGGAGCAAGCCTGGCCGCTACGCCGTGGCAGAAAATCACCCACCCGGTAGCGGGGAGCGCGCAGTCCATTGGCGCTTTCTCCAACGGGTGTATCGTCGGCGCGCAGGAACTTCCGCTGCAATCGGATACCTATCAGGTGATGCGCACCGACCAGCGCCGTTATTTCGGCCATCCTGACCTGGTGCTGTTTATTCAGCGTCTTGGCAACCAGGTGCATAACCTGGGGCTGGGGACGATGCTGATTGGCGATATGGGGATGCCTGCCGGTGGTCGCTTCAACGGCGGTCACGCCAGCCACCAGACCGGACTGGATGTGGATATCTTCCTGCAATTGCCGAAAACGCGCTGGAGCTCAGCGCAGCTGCTGAAACCGCAGGCGCTGGATCTGGTCTCGGCCGACGGTAAACGGGTCGTCGCCTCGCGATGGTCGCCGGAAATTTCCAGCATGATTAAGCTGGCGGCAGAGGATAACGACGTCACGCGGATCTTTGTTAATCCGGCCATCAAGCAGCAGCTTTGCCTGGATGCGGGAACGGATCGCGACTGGTTGCGTAAAGTGCGCCCGTGGTTCCAGCACCGTGCGCATATGCATGTTCGCCTGCGCTGTCCGGCGAACAGCCTGGAATGTGAAGATCAGCCGCTGCCACCGCCTGGCGATGGTTGTGGTTACGAACTACAAAGCTGGTTTGAACCGGCCAAGCCTGGAACCTCTAAGCCTGAGAAGAAGACACCGCCTCCGTTGCCGCCTTCCTGCCAGGCGCTACTGGATGAGCATGTACTTTAATGGATAATTTCGTCGATCTGTTCATGGTGTCACCGCTGCTGCTGGCGGTGCTCTTTTTTGTTGCGATGTTAGCCGGATTTATCGATGCCCTGGCGGGCGGCGGCGGGTTGCTCACCGTTCCGGCGCTGCTGGCGGCAGGCATGAGCCCTGCCCAGGCGCTTGCCACCAACAAACTCCAGGCATGCGGCGGTTCGCTCTCCTCGTCGCTCTATTTCATCCGGCGCAAAGTGGTGAATCTCGCCGATCAGAAGCTCAATATCCTGATGACGTTTATTGGCTCAACGGCGGGTGCGCTGCTGGTCCAGCACGTACAGTCCGACATTCTGCGCCAGATCCTGCCGCTGCTGGTTATCTGTATCGGCCTCTATTTCCTGCTGATGCCAAAGCTCGGGGAAGAAGATCGACAGCGTCGTCTTCACGGCCTGCCGTTTGCGCTGATTGCCGGTGGCTGCGTCGGTTTTTACGATGGCTTCTTTGGCCCGGGGGCAGGTTCGTTTTATGCGCTGGCATTCGTGACGCTGGCCGGATTCAACCTCGCCAAATCCACCGCCCACGCCAAAGTCCTCAACGCGACCTCCAACGTTGGCGGTCTGCTGCTGTTTATCATTGGCGGCAAGGTTATCTGGGCAACCGGGTTTGTGATGATGGCAGGGCAGTTTTTGGGCGCGCGCGCAGGCTCGCGTCTGGTATTAAGCAAAGGACAAAAGCTGATCCGCCCGATGATTGTTGTCGTCTCGGCGGTGATGAGCGCCAAACTTCTTTATGACAGCCATGGACAGGAGATCCTCACCTGGTTGGGGATGAACTAATGAACAGTACGCATAACTACGAACAGCTGATTGAGATCTTCGATAGCTGTTTTGCTGATGATTTTAATACCCGTCTGATTAAAGGCGACGACGAACCGATCTATCTTCCTGCTGATGACGAGGTTCCGTATAACCGCATCACCTTTGCCCACGGCTTTTACGCCAGCGGTTTGCACGAAATTTCGCACTGGTGTATCGCCGGGAAAGCGCGTCGCGAGCTGGTGGACTTTGGTTACTGGTACTGCCCGGACGGGCGCGACGCCGCCACCCAGGGGCAGTTCGAAGATGTGGAGGTGAAACCTCAGGCGCTCGAATGGCTGTTCTGCGTAGCGGCGGGTTTCCCGTTCAACGTAAGTTGTGACAACCTCGAAGGCGACTTCGAGCCAGACCGTATCGTCTTCCAGCGCCGCGTTCATGCGCAGGTGATGGAATATCTTGAGAAAGGCATCCCGGCACGTCCGGCACGCTTGATCGAGGCTTTACAGAATTATTACCACACGCCGGAAATCACGGCGGAATGCTTCCCTTGGCCGGAAGATCTTTAACAGAGGAAAGAAGATGATCGCAGAATTTGAATCACGCATTCTGGCGTTAATTGATGACATGGTGGAACACGCCAGTGATGATGAGCTGTTCGCCAGCGGTTATCTGCGTGGTCACCTGACGCTGGCGGTAGCCGCGCTGGAAGCCGGGGACGATCACTCTGCCGACGCCGTTCACGCGGAAGTCACTCGCAGCCTGGAAAAAGCCATTCTGGCCGGGGAACTCTCTCCGCGCGACCAGTCTTTAGTGCTGGGCATGTGGGACAATTTGTTCCAGCAGGCGAAAGCGAAGTAAGTGTATCACCGCCCTCTCCCACAGGGAGAGGGCCGGGGTGAGGGCACCAGACCGCACCCTACTTGACCATTTTCCCCTTCAGCAATTTCCGCACCCACAGTCGGTTTGGATTCAGCCCCGCGAGCGTAACCCTGTCCAGCGGAACCGGCTCGTCGCTCATTTGCGCGGCTAACGCTTCAGCCAGCAGCGGCGCGGAGCATAATCCCCGCGAGCCTAAGCCACCCAGCATAAACAGCTCGGGGTGAACGGGAGCACTTACCGCCGTTTCTTTGTTGTCAGCAAGATCCTGATAGACTTCAAGCGTGGCGTCATAGTCCGGCACGTTTCCCGCCATCGGCAGGTGATCGCGGGTCGCGCAGCGTACGCCGCAGCGCGCCTGACCCTCACCGACATTCACCTCTTTTGCCCACGACGCATCCGGGAAACAGTCGAGCAGGCGCTGGCGGTTTTGCTGCTGATCCGCTTCGCTGTACTGCATATCTGTTTCACCGCGATGGTAGCTGGCACCGATGCAGTGATGGCCGTTGGACGGATTTTGCGGTGTCAGGTAGCCGTCGTAACACAGCACCTGACGCAGTTTGCTCAGTTGGGGCGCGGTCGGGATATGGCTCACCTGGCCGCCGACCGGATAAACCGGCAATGATGCTGTCTGGGTAAACTGGCTGATATGATGTCCGTTGGCCAGCACAACGCTGGCATGCTGGAACTCTTTGCCGTCAGCGAAACGCAGTTTCCAGTGCGCAGTGCGGCTTAGCGATTGAACCTTATGGGCATAATGCACTGTCAACCCACGCGACTGCCCGAGGGCTATCGCCGCAGAAGTCAGTTCAGCCGGACACAGCCAGCCGCCGAGTGGATACTGAATACCCCCGCAGCCGGTGTCGACGCCAGTGGTCTCTGCAACCTGCTGTGCCGTCACTGCATGGGCGATGGCCTCCGGCAAACCCAGCGACAGCATTTGTGTGATTTTCTGCTGGCTCTTCTCGTCCCAGCCGAGCTGCGTCACGCCGCACCAGTTGTGGTCGAACGCAACCGGCAGGCTATCGTAAAGGCGGCGAGCAAACGTAAACGCCGCCGGGAAGAACTGGAACAGTGCCGGATCGTGTGAACTTAATAAGGGATAAAGCGCGCCCTGACGGTTGCCTGATGCGCCCGTCGCCGGCGCCTCGTCAGCGCAGTAAAGCGTCACCTGCCAGCCACGGTGCAGCAGCGCCAGCGAGAGCAGGGCGCTGGCGATACCCCCGCCCACAATGGCGACCTCACGCGAGGTGCTGGCGCGACGGGCAAACCAGGGGGCCTGCGCCGGGATCGCCAGATCCTGTTCCATCACCCCGACCAGCATGTCGCGTTTGCGGCCAAAGCCTTTGGTTTTCCGCATGGTAAACCCCGCCTCCTGCAACCCACGACGGACAAAGCCCGCCGAGGTGAAGGTGGCAAGCGTTGCGCCCGGGCGCGCCAGACGTGCCATGGCGCTGAACAGGTGCGGGCTCCACATGTCCGGGTTTTTGGCGGGCGCAAAACCATCCAGGAACCAGGCGTCCACCTTCTGATTCATTGAGTCATCAAGCTTATCGGTCAGGTCGTTAATGTCGCCCAGCCACAGGTCGAGGGTGACGCGTCCGTCGTCCAGAATCAGACGATGACAGCCACCGATAGCCGGAGGCCACTGGGCCTGAAGCTGTTCCGCCCAGTGGGTAAGCTCCGGCCAGCGCTGATGGGCAAGCCGCAGATCGTGCGCGGTAAGCGGAAATTTTTCGAAACTGATGAAATGTAATCTTTGTAAGGTAGCCTCGGGGTGTGCAGCGCGAAACTGGTCGAACGCCTGCCAGAGGGTCAGAAAATTCAGCCCGGTGCCGAAACCGCTCTCCGCTACGACAAACAGGCTGCGCGGATGCTCAGGGAAGCGGGTGCTGAGATGATTTCCTTCGAGGAAGACATAGCGCGTCTCTTCCAGTCCGTTATCATTAGAAAAGTAGACGTCATCAAAATCTCGGGAAACAGGTGTACCCTCAGCGTTGAATTCGAGGTTGGCAGGTTGTATGGCGTTTTGTTTCACGTAAGTTACTCGTCCGACAGGCAGTGGCACGATCTTAGCGATGTGAGCCCATCGGTGCAAATTTCCACAGAAAATGGCTGATCGGACTTGTTCGGCGTACAAGTGTACGCTATTGTGCGACTCGAAACTTTTTATAGTGCGACTTACAGAGGTATTGAATGAAACGTGCAGTGATTACTGGCCTGGGCATCGTTTCCAGCATCGGTAATAACCAGCAGGAAGTCCTGGCATCTCTGCGTGAAGGACGCTCCGGGATCACTTTCTCTGAAGAGTTTAAAGATTCTGGAATGCGTAGCCACGTATGGGGTAACGTTAAACTGGACACCACCGGTTTAATTGACCGTAAAGTGGTTCGTTTCATGAACGATGCCTCTATCTACGCCTATCTTTCCATGCAGGAAGCGATCAAGGATTCTGGTCTGAGCGAAGACGCTTACCAGAACAACCCACGCGTGGGCCTGATTGCAGGCTCCGGCGGTTCCTCTAAAGCTCAGGTGTTCGGTGCTGACGCCATGCGCAGCCCGCGCGGCCTGAAAGCGGTCGGTCCATATGTTGTGACCAAAGCCATGGGTTCAGCGGTTTCCGCGTGCCTGGCAACGCCGTTCAAAATCCACGGTGTGAACTACTCCATCAGCTCCGCATGTGCGACCTCCGCACACTGTATCGGTAATGCGGTTGAGCAGATCCAGCTGGGCAAACAGGACATCGTATTTGCTGGCGGCGGCGAAGAGCTGGGCTGGGAAATGGCCTGTGAGTTTGACGCAATGGGCGCACTGTCCACCAAATACAACGAAACGCCAGACAAAGCGTCCCGTACTTATGACGCACACCGCGACGGTTTTGTTATCGCTGGCGGCGGCGGTATGGTTGTGGTTGAAGAGCTGGAACACGCGCTGGCGCGTGGCGCGCACATCTATGCTGAGATCGTGGGCTACGGCGCAACGTCTGACGGCGCTGACATGGTTGCTCCATCCGGTGAAGGCGCGGTGCGCTGCATGAAGATGGCGATGCACGGTGTTGATACTCCAATCGACTACCTGAACTCCCACGGCACCTCAACGCCGGTAGGCGACGTGAAAGAGCTGGGTGCGATCCGTGAAGTGTTCGGCGACAATAGCCCGGCTATCTCTGCAACCAAAGCCATGACCGGTCACTCTCTGGGAGCGGCGGGCGTGCAGGAAGCGATCTACTCTCTGCTGATGCTGGAAAACGGCTTTATCGCGCCAAGCATCAACATCGAAGAGATGGACGAGCAGGCGGCTGGCCTGAACATCGTGACCGAAACCACCGAACGTGAGCTGACGACCGTTATGTCCAACAGCTTCGGTTTCGGCGGCACCAACGCCACGCTGGTGATGCGTAAGCTGAAAGCGTAAGCGTTTGAAGGTATAGTAGAAGGGAGCCGCGCGGCTCCCTTTTTTTATGCCTGAACACGGAGTTATGCATGAAGGCTGTTACCCCTGGGAAGAGCGCTCCTCCCGGGAATCTTTCCCTTTTCCGCATCGCCTTTGCGGTGTTTCTGACCTATATGACCGTTGGCCTGCCGCTGCCGGTGATCCCCTTGTTCGTTCACCAGGAGCTGGGCTATGGCAACACCATGGTCGGCATTGCGGTGGGCATTCAGTTTTTAGCGACGGTATTAACCCGGGGCTACGCCGGTCGCCTGGCGGATCAGCACGGCGCAAAACGCTCGGCGTTGCAGGGCATGTTTGCCTGCGGGCTGGCGGGGGGAGCCTGGCTGCTGGCGGCGCTGTTGCCAATAGATGCAGCGTATAAATTCGCGCTGCTGGTGGCAGGGCGTCTGATCCTCGGCTTTGGCGAAAGCCAGCTGCTGACCGGCACCCTTACCTGGGGAATGGGGCTGGTGGGGCCTGCGCGTTCCGGAAAAGTGATGTCCTGGAACGGGATGGCGATTTACGGCGCGCTGGCGGCAGGCGCACCGCTGGGGCTGCTGATCCACAGCCAGTTTGGTTTTGCGGCGCTGGCAGGCACCACCATGGTATTGCCGCTGCTGGCGTGGGCGTTTAACGGTTCGGTGCGTAAGGTGCCCGCCCATAAAGGCGAGCGTCCTTCGCTGTGGAGCGTGGTGGGGCAAATCTGGCAGCCGGGGCTTGGGCTGGCGCTTCAGGGGGTGGGCTTCGCGGTTATTGGTACCTTTGTTTCCCTCTATTTCATGAGCCGCGGCTGGGCGATGGCGGGCTTTACGCTGACGGCCTTTGGCGGCGCGTTTGTATTGATGCGCGTGCTGTTTGGCTGGATGCCGGATCGCTTTGGCGGCGTGAAGGTGGCCGTGGCGTCACTTGTCATTGAGACCGTGGGTCTGGTACTGCTCTGGCAGGCGCCCTCTGCATCCGTTGCGCTGCTGGGTGCGGCGTTAACCGGCTGCGGCTGCTCGCTGATCTTCCCGGCGCTGGGCGTTGAAGTGGTGAAGCGCGTGGCTCCGCAGGTGCGTGGCACGGCGCTGGGCGGCTATGCGGCGTTTCAGGATATCTCATACGGCATCACCGGGCCGCTCGCGGGGCTGCTTGCAACGTCGTTTGGCTATCCTTCCGTCTTCCTGGCCGGTGCGGTGTCAGCGGTGGTGGGAATTGTGGTGACGCTGGTGGCGTTTCGCAGGTCGTAGTTTTTTGCCCGGTGGCGCTTCGCTTACCGGGCCTACAACCGCGCGAACCGTAGGCCGGGTAAGGCGAAGCCGCCACCCGGCAGTTTTAAGCAACCAGCCAGAAAATCGCCAGCGCAATCACCAACGCGATAAACATCAATCCCGGACGGGCAGAAAGCGTTTTGAACGTATCAACTACGGGGGCAAACAGCGGGCTGTAGATCGGCTGAATGTTTCTTACCTCCGGCACGCCGCTTTCCCGCTCGGCGCGGCGAATGAAGATCTGATTGAGCACATCCTGCACCTGCGCGGTGGTCAGCACCGTTTGCGGCGTAGCCTGCCAGCTCTGCTGAGCGTAATCCCGAATCATATCGAACTCGTGCGGTTCCAGCGGTTGTTTCAGCGCCGCCTGTACGCTGTGCAGGGTCGGGGCGCTCTGGGTGCTGAGCGTCTGACGCGCCTGGAGCCAGGTGACCAGATGGGTAAACTGTTTTGCCGGGATCATCTCGCCCGCTTTCACACCGGAAAGTTCCAGCATGGATTGCCAGATAAGCTTTGTGGGTTCGCCGGTAGCGGCAGCCAGCTTAGTGACCATCTGCTTAAGCGTATTATGCTCCGCAGGCTGCAATGGCCGTTCTGTAGACGGGCGCTGTTGCGGCTGCGGGATAGAAAGCTGATTGCTTTGCAGCAGGGTCAACACGGTTTTCAGCTGTTCTTGCGAAAGCTGGCTCAGGGCGGTATGACCGTACTGTTGACGGATAAAATCACTCACCGCCTGGCGATTATTCCCCTGGCCCAATAGCTCGGTCAGCTGCGAGATAATCTGGCGGGTAGTATGTTGCTGCTGTGCGCTTGTAAGACGCTGGTTCAGGTTTTGTTCGGCGGCAGGGAAATGGCGCGACTGTAGCGGCGCATCGTTTCTGACGCCCAAATCGTGCTTAACGCCGGCCCATACCTCTGCGTTTTGCTGTGAGGTTAACGCAATAAGACGCGTAATCAGACGCTCCAGTACGGTGCGTTGCTGCGTGGAGAGCGGTTGTTCGCCTGGCGTGTTGGGCGTTACGGGGCCTTCACCCGGAGGGCGCGGAGGCGTACCTGAAATGGGCTGCATCGTCAAAAATCCTTAAAGTCAAACTCTGCGTAACCGGGCGGAGATATATGCCCGGCGGCGAGATTATGGCACACTTGGCAGGTTTACTTCCTCTCAAACAGGTACTCAGACGTGAAAATCCTCGTTGATGAAAATATGCCTTACGCCCGTGAGCTGTTCAGCCGCCTGGGTGAGGTTAAGGCTGTCCCTGGTCGCCCGATTCCGGTCAGCGAACTGGACGATGCAGACGCCCTGATGGTGCGCTCGGTGACCAAAGTAAATGAGGCACTGCTCACCGGCAAAGGGGTTAAATTTGTCGGGACGGCAACGGCCGGGACCGATCATGTGGATGACCAGTGGCTTAAGCAGGCGGGGATTGGTTTTTCCGCGGCGCCAGGCTGTAACGCCATTGCCGTCGTGGAATATGTTTTCTCCTCGCTATTGATGCTGGCCGAGCGCGATGGTTTTGCGCTGAAAGACCGCACCGTCGGGATTGTGGGGGTGGGCAACGTGGGCGGACGTCTGCAAAAGCGTCTGGAAGCCTGGGGTATCCGCACCCTGCTGTGCGATCCGCCGCGTAAGGATAACGGCGATGAAGGCGACTTCCGCACGCTGGATGAGCTGGTCGACGAGTGCGACGTCATCACCTTCCATACGCCGCTCTTTAAAGAGGGGCCGTACAAGACTCTGCACCTGGCCGACGAAAAGCTGATCCGCCGTCTGAAGGCTGGCACTATTCTGATAAATGCCTGCCGGGGACCGGTGGTGGATAACGCGGCGCTGCTGGCATGTCTCGATGAAGGACAAGAGCTTAGCGTCGTGCTGGACGTCTGGGAACCCGAGCCGGATCTCAACGTTGAGCTACTCAACAAGGTGGACGTGGGTACCGCGCATATCGCTGGCTACACGCTTGAAGGCAAAGCGCGCGGCACGACGCAGGTGTTTGAAGCCTACAGCGCCTTTATCGGTCATCCGCAGCAGGTAGCGCTGGATACCTTACTCCCCGCGCCAGAATTTGGTCGCATCACTCTGCACGGCCCGCTCGATCAGGCAACGCTGAAAAGACTGGTGCATTTGGTGTATGATGTGCGCCGCGATGACGCGCTGCTGCGTAAAGTGGCGGGTATTCCGGGTGAGTTTGACAAGCTGCGCAAAAATTACCTTGAGCGCCGCGAGTGGTCTTCCCTGTATGTCATGTGCGATGACGCGTCAGCGGCGGGGCTGCTGCATAAACTGGGATTTAACGCCGTTCACCACCCGGCACGTTAATGTCTTCTTAATGCTCCCTGTCGGATGCTCCGGCAGGGACGCTTTTTATTTCTGGAGTAAACCACCATGTCTGAAGGCTGGAACATTGCCATTTTGGGTGCCACTGGCGCCGTGGGCGAAGCCCTGCTTGAAACCCTTGCTGAGCGTCAGTTCCCGGTGGGTGAGATTTACGCACTGGCGCGTACCGACAGCGCAGGAGAACATCTGCGTTTCGGCGGCAAATCCGTGATGGTGCAGGACGCCGCCGCGTTTGACTGGACGCAGGCTCAGCTGGCGTTTTTTGCCGCAGGTGCGGAAGCCACGGCGTCTTACATTGAAGAAGCGACAAATTCAGGCTGTCTGGTGATCGACCTGAGTGGCCTGTTCTCCCTGGAGCCGGATGTGCCGCTGGTGGTGCCGGACGTCAACCCGTTTGTGCTGGCTGACTACCGCAACCGCAACATCATTGCAGTACCGAACAGTCTCACCAGCCAGTTGCTGACCGCGCTGAAGCCGCTGATCGACGACGGTGGCCTGTCGCGTATTTCCGTGACCAGCCTGCTTTCAGCCTCCGCTAACGGTAAAAAAGCCGTAGACGCACTGGCAGGGCAGAGCGCGAAGCTGCTGAACGGTATCCCGATCGACGAAGATGATTTCTTTGGCCGCCAGCTGGCGTTCAACATGCTGCCGCTGCTGCCGGATCGTGAAGGTTCGGTGCGGGAAGAGCGTCGTATCGTCGATGAAGCACGCAAAATTTTGCAGGATGACGGGCTAATGATCTCCGCGAATGTCGTGCAGTCTCCGGTCTTTTACGGCCACGCGCAGATGGTCGGGTTTGAAGCCCTGCGTCCGCTGGCGGCTGAAGAAGCCCGCGACGCGTTTGGCCGCGGTGAGGATATTGTCCTGTCCGAAGAGAGCGAATTCCCGACGCAGGTGGGCGACGCCACCGGCAGCGCGCATCTCTCTGTGGGCTGCGTGCGTAACGATTACGGTATGCCGGAGCAGGTGCAGTTCTGGTCCGTTGCCGACAACGTGCGTTTTGGCGGCGCGCTGATGGCGGTCAAAATCGCGGAAAAACTGGTGCAGGAGTATCTGTACTGATGTCAGATGTGGAACAAAAGCCGGTCCACAGAATTGCCCTCGGCATTGAATACGATGGCAGTAAATACTATGGCTGGCAGCGGCAGAATGAGGTGCGCAGCGTCCAGGAGAAGCTGGAGAAAGCGCTCTCTCAGGTGGCGAACGAACCGATAAGCGTCTTCTGTGCGGGCCGCACCGATGCCGGCGTTCACGGCACGGGGCAGGTGGTGCATTTTGACACCACCGCCGTGCGCAAAGCCGCGGCCTGGACGCTGGGTGTAAATGCGAATTTGCCTGGTGACATTGCCGTGCGTTGGGTGAAAGCTGTGCCGGATGATTTTCACGCGCGTTTCAGCGCGACGGCGCGGCGCTACCGTTATGTCATCTATAACCAGCGCCTGCGCCCGGCGGTGTTAAGCCAGGGCGTGACGCATTTTTATGAACCGCTGGATGCAGAATGTATGCAGCGTGCGGCGCAGTGTCTGATTGGAGAGAATGATTTTACGTCGTTTCGTGCGGTGCAGTGTCAGTCCCGTACGCCGTGGCGTAACGTCATGCACATTAACGTCAGTCGTTATGGCGCGTATGTGGTGGTGGATATCAAAGCCAATGCCTTTGTACATCATATGGTGCGGAATATTGTAGGCAGCCTGATGGAAGTGGGCGCCGGACACCAGCCGGAGAGCTGGATTGCAGAACTGCTGGCAGCGAAGGACAGAACGCTTGCGGCAGCAACGGCGAAAGCGGAAGGGCTGTATCTGGTTTCGGTGGATTATCCGGACCGGTTCGACCTGCCAAAACCGCCAATGGGCCCGCTGTTTTTAGCGGACTAAACAAAGGTGCAATTAGGGCTTAGACAATATGGACGTAATACGTTTTCTGATTGATTTCATCCTGCATATTGATGTTCACCTGGCGGAGCTGGTCGCGCAGTACGGCGTCTGGGTGTACGCCATTCTGTTCCTCATTCTGTTCTGTGAAACCGGCCTTGTGGTTACGCCGTTCCTGCCGGGAGATTCACTGCTGTTCGTGGCGGGCGCGTTATCCGCACTGCCAACGAATGACCTGAATGTCCATCTGATGGTGGTCCTGATGATCATCGCCGCGATTGTTGGTGATGCGGTCAACTACACCATCGGGCGGGTGTTTGGCGAGCGGTTGTTCAGTAATCCGGACTCGAAGATTTTCCGCCGCAGTTATTTAGATAAGACCCATGCGTTCTATGAGCGCCATGGCGGTAAGACCATTATCCTTGCCCGTTTTGTGCCTATTGTGCGTACATTTGCACCGTTTGTGGCGGGAATGGGTCACATGTCCTATCGTCATTTTGCCATGTACAACGTGGTGGGCGCGCTGCTGTGGGTGCTGCTGTTCACCTATGCAGGCTACCTGTTTGGCGATCTGCCGGTGGTTCAGGAAAACCTTAAGTTACTGATTGTAGCGATTATTGTGCTTTCCGTACTGCCTGGCGTCATCGAAATTATCCGTCACAAACGCGCGGCGGCAAAGCAAGCGAAGTAAATGCACGCTGGCGGTTCGACCACTTTTTTATCCAAAGTTTCGGGCTGTTATGTTTTAATGTGCAACATTCATGGTCTGTTGGAGGCAAAAATGGCATTATTCGCCTCTTACAGCAAAACTGGCATACGACCAGGTTCAGGCAGAAAGGTTATCAATGAGCTGGATTGAACGAATTAAAAGCAACATTACCCCAACGCGTAAAGCGAGCATTCCTGAAGGGGTATGGACGAAGTGTGATAGCTGCGGCCAGGTTCTGTATCGCGCAGAGCTGGAACGCAATCTTGAGGTGTGTCCGAAGTGTGACCACCATATGCGTATGTCGGCGCGCAACCGCCTGCATAGCCTGCTGGACGAAGGTTCTCTGGTAGAACTGGGCAGCGAACTGGAGCCAAAAGATGTGCTTAAGTTCCGCGACTCCAAAAAATACAAAGATCGTCTGGCCTCTGCGCAGAAAGAGACCGGCGAGAAAGACGCGCTGATCGTTATGAAAGGCACCCTGCACGAGATGCCGGTGGTTGCCGCCGCGTTTGAGTTCTCCTTTATGGGCGGCTCAATGGGCTCTGTGGTTGGCGCGCGCTTCGTGCGTGCCGTTGAGCAGGCGCTGGAAGACAACTGCCCGCTGATCTGCTTCTCCGCCTCCGGTGGCGCACGTATGCAGGAAGCGCTGATGTCCCTGATGCAGATGGCGAAAACCTCTGCGGCGCTGGCGAAAATGCAGGAGCGCGGTCTGCCGTACATCTCGGTACTGACCGATCCAACCATGGGCGGCGTTTCTGCAAGCTTCGCGATGCTGGGCGACCTGAACATCGCTGAGCCAAAAGCGCTGATCGGCTTTGCGGGTCCTCGCGTTATCGAGCAGACCGTACGTGAGAAACTGCCGCCGGGCTTCCAGCGCAGTGAGTTCCTCATTGAGAAGGGCGCCATCGACATGATCGTCCGCCGTCCGGAAATGCGCCTGAAACTGGCAAGCGTCCTGGCGAAGCTGATGAATCTGCCGGCGCCGAACCCGGACGAGCCGCGCGAAGGCGTGGTGGTACCGGATCAGGAACCCGAGGCCTGATAACTGAAAAGGGCAGGGCCGAATGGCGCTGCCCTTTTGCTTTCTAAACCGTTAATGACAACCGGGCATCATGGAAAATAAAAGCATTCCTCAAGCCACGTCGCCCCTGGCCGCGTGGCTTTCTTATCTGGAAAACCTGCACAGTAAAACTATCGACATGGGCCTTGAGCGCGTAAGCCAGGTTGCCGCGCGTCTTGACGTGTTGAAACCCGCGCCTTTCGTATTTACCGTGGCCGGCACTAACGGTAAAGGCACCACCTGCCGCACGCTGGAATCTGTCCTGATGGTTGCGGGGTACAAGGTTGGCGTTTACAGCTCGCCGCATCTGGTGCGCTATACCGAGCGCGTGCGCGTGCAAAATACTGAGCTGGCGGAATCGGCCCATACGGCGTCGTTTGCCGCTATCGAAGAGGCGCGCGGCGAAACCTCATTAACCTATTTCGAATACGGCACCCTGTCGGCGCTGTGGCTGTTTAAGCAGGCGCAGCTGGACGTGGTGATCCTGGAAGTGGGGCTGGGTGGGCGTCTGGATGCCACCAATATGGTGGATGCGGATGTCGCCGTCGTCACCAGCATCGCGCTGGATCACACCGACTGGCTGGGCCCGGACCGCGAGAGCATTGGCCGTGAGAAGGCCGGTATTTTCCGGGCCAATAAGCCTGCCGTGGTAGGCGAACCGGACATGCCGCACACCATTGCTGAGGTAGCGAAAGAGAAGGGCGCTCGTCTGCTGCGTCGCGGCGTGGACTGGCAGTATGAGGTGCAGGACAAAGGCTGGCGCTTCAGCGATGCGCAGGGCGTGCTGGAGAATCTGCCGCTGCCGCAGGTGCCACAGCCTAACGCGGCGACTGCGCTGGCAGCCCTGCGCGCCAGCGGATTAGCGGTAAGCGAGCAGGCGATCCGCGATGGCATTCAGAACGCACTGTTACCGGGACGTTTTCAGATTGTGAGTGAGTCGCCGCGTCTGATTCTGGATGTTGCACATAATCCGCATGCGGCGGCGTACCTCGCAGGACGTCTCAAATCGTTACCAAAAACCGGGCGCGTGCTGGCGGTTATCGGTATGCTTCATGATAAAGATATCGGCGGCACGCTGGCCTGCATGGAGAGTGTGGTCGATAGCTGGTATTGTGCTCCTCTGGAAGGGCCGCGCGGCGCGACTGCTGAGCAGTTGATGGAATATCTCGGCAAAGGCGAAATCTACAGCAGTGTGGTTTCGGCCTGGCGTGCCGCGATGGCGGAGGCTAAACCAGAAGATACCGTGCTGGTGTGTGGGTCATTCCACACGGTGGCACATGTCATGGAAGTGATGGACGCGGGGAGAACCGGTGGCGAGTAAGTTTCAGAACCGTTTAACAGGAACCATTGTGCTGGTCGCGCTCGGGGTGATTATTCTCCCGGGACTGCTCGACGGGCAAAAAAAGCATTACCAGGATGAATTTGCGGCCATTCCGCTGGTACCCAAACCGGGCGATCGCGACGAGCCCGATATGCTGCCAGCGGCAACGCAGGCGCTGCCTGCCCAGCCGCCAGAAGGTGCAGCGGAAGAGGTGCGCGCAGGTGATGCAGCCGCGCCGTCTCTTGATCCGTCGCGTCTGGCCGCGAATAACAACGTTGAAATCGATCCTGTACCGGTAGAGCAACCCAAACCGGTTGAAAAACCGAAGCCGGTAGAGAAAACGCAGCCTAAACCGCAGCGTGACAAAGCCGACGAGCAGCTGGCTGCGGCAACGGAAACGCCGCCACCGGCCAAACAGACCCAGCAGGAGGCCGCCCCTACGGGTAAAGCCTATGTCGTTCAGCTCGGTGCGTTGAAAAATGCAGATAAGGTCAATGAGATCGTGAGTAAACTGCGCGGCGCGGGATACCGTGTTTATACTTCACCCACCACGCCGGTACAGGGTAAAATTACCCGTATCCTCGTGGGGCCGGATGCGTCTAAAGATAAGCTCAAAGGTTCGCTTGGCGAGCTGAAGCAAATCTCCGGCCTGAGCGGTGTGGTGATGAACTACAGCGCAAACTGATAGAAATTACCCCCTCACCCTAACCCTCTCCCCAAAGGGGCGAGGGCCGGGGTGAGGGGGAGGCAGACGTTCACAGAAACGTCAAAGGTGCGGTGGCGTTGAGCATTTTTTCAGCGCCTTTTTTATTTACGCGTGGGAAGGAAATCCCTACGCAAACGTTTTCTTTTTCTGTTAGAATTCGCCCCGAACTGGATGACAGGGCGTTTAATCGTGGGACACATATGGTCTGGATTGATTACGCCATCATTGCGGTGATTGGTTTTTCCTGTCTGGTTAGCCTGATCCGTGGCTTTGTTCGTGAAGCGTTATCGCTGGTAACCTGGGGTTGTGCTTTCTTTGTTGCCAGTCATTACTACACTTACCTGTCTGTCTGGTTCACGGGCTTTGAAGATGAACTGGTCCGAAACGGAATCGCCATCGCGGTGCTGTTTATCGCGACGCTGATTGTCGGCGCTATCGTCAATTACGTGATAGGTCAGCTGGTCGAGAAAACCGGTCTGTCAGGAACGGACAGGGTGCTCGGCATCTGTTTCGGCGCGTTGCGAGGCGTGCTCATTGTGGCCGCGATCCTGTTCTTCCTGGATACCTTTACCGGGTTCTCCAAAAGTGAAGACTGGCAAAAATCGCAGCTCATTCCGGAGTTCAGCTTCATCATCAGATGGTTCTTTGACTATCTGCAAAGCTCGTCGAGTTTCTTGCCCAGGGCATAAACCCTGAGATGTGGCTTAACGAGGAAAAGACGAATGTGCGGTATTGTCGGTATCGCCGGTTTCATGCCGGTAAACCAGTCGATTTATGACGCGTTAACGGTGCTTCAGCACCGTGGGCAGGATGCTGCGGGTATCATCACCATTGATGCAAACAACTGCTTCCGTTTACGCAAGGCGAATGGCCTGGTAAACGATGTGTTTGAAGCCCGCCATATGCAGCGTCTGCAAGGTAATATGGGGATCGGTCACGTTCGTTATCCTACTGCTGGCAGTTCCAGCGCCTCTGAGGCTCAGCCTTTTTACGTTAACTCCCCGTATGGCATCACGCTTGCCCACAATGGCAATCTGACCAACGCCCACGAGCTGCGTAAAAAGCTGTTCGAAGAGAAACGTCGCCACATTAACACCACCTCTGATTCTGAAATCCTGCTCAATATCTTTGCCAGCGAACTGGATAACTTCCGCCATTATCCGCTGGAAGCAGACAACATTTTTGCCGCCGTTGCCGCGACTAACCGCCTGATCCGTGGCGCGTACGCTTGCGTAGCGATGATCATCGGTCACGGCATGGTGGCCTTCCGCGATCCAAACGGCATTCGCCCGCTGGTGCTCGGCAAACGTGACCTCGGCGATGGCCGTTCCGAGTACATGGTTGCCTCTGAGAGCGTGGCGCTGGACACTCTGGGCTTCGAATTCCTGCGTGATGTCGCGCCAGGCGAAGCGGTCTACATCACTGAGAAGGGCCAGCTGTTTACCCGTCAGTGCGCCGACAACCCGGTGAGCAACCCGTGCCTGTTCGAATACGTTTACTTCGCGCGTCCGGACTCGTTCATCGACAAGATTTCCGTTTACAGCGCGCGCGTCAACATGGGGACGAAGCTGGGCGAGAAGATTGCCCGCGAGTGGGACGATCTCGACATCGACGTCGTGATCCCAATCCCTGAAACCTCCTGTGATATCGCGCTGGAAATTGCCCGTATTCTGGACAAGCCGTATCGTCAGGGCTTCGTGAAAAACCGCTACGTAGGCCGCACCTTTATCATGCCGGGCCAGCAGCTGCGTCGTAAGTCCGTACGTCGTAAGCTGAACGCTAACCGTGCCGAGTTCCGCGACAAGAACGTGCTGCTGGTGGACGACTCCATTGTGCGCGGCACGACGTCTGAGCAGATCATCGAGATGGCGCGTGAGGCCGGGGCGAAGAAAGTGTATCTCGCCTCCGCAGCGCCGGAAATTCGCTTCCCGAACGTGTATGGCATTGATATGCCAACCGCTAACGAGCTGATTGCTCACGGTCGTGAAGTAGACGAAATCCGCCAGATCATCGGTGCCGACGGCCTGATTTTCCAGGATCTGAACGATCTGATTGACGCGGTGCGCGCCGAGAACCCGGATATTCAGCAGTTCGAATGCTCGGTATTCAATGGGATCTACGTGACCAAAGATGTTGACCAGCAGTATCTCGACTATCTGGATTCGCTGCGTAACGACGATGCGAAAGCCGTCCAGCTGCAAAACGATCTCGAAAGCTTAGAGATGCACAACGAAGGTTGATGCGTATGCAGGTGAGGGCGTTCGCCCTCACTTGCAACTCCCCGTAAAATCCTGCACAGTCTGCCCTGAAATCAGCAAGGGCGAAAATCATGAAACGACTCATTGTAGGGATCAGCGGTGCCAGCGGCGCGATTTATGGCGTCCGGCTGTTACAGGTGCTGCGTGACGTTGCAGGCGTAGAAACCCATCTGGTGATGAGCCAGGCGGCGCGTCAGACCCTCTCTCTTGAAACCGATCTCTCTCTGCGCGACGTTCAGGCCCTGGCTGACGTTGTCCACGATGCCCGCGATATCGCCGCCAGCATCTCTTCGGGCTCGTTCAAAACGGCCGGCATGGTTATTTTGCCCTGTTCGATTAAAACCCTCTCCGGCATTGTAAACAGCTATACCGACACGCTGGTGACGCGTGCGGCGGATGTGGTGCTGAAAGAGCGTCGTCCTCTGGTGCTCTGCGTGCGGGAAACGCCGCTGCATCTGGGACATCTGCGTTTAATGACGCAGGCAGCCGAACTGGGGGCCGTGATTATGCCGCCGGTCCCCGCGTTCTATCATCGTCCGCAAACGCTGGACGATGTCATCAACCAGACCGTTAACCGCGTACTGGATCAGTTCGATATCGACCTGCCGGAAGATCTCTTTACCCGCTGGCAGGGGGCGTGAAGCTGTGCACAAACAAGGTGCATGAAAAGACAATTTGCCCTGTTTCAGGGCAAAACTGCAACCGCGATCATATCCTCGACATTTAATTCGCTTTTTCCCTTTTTCTCTTTCCGGTTCGTTCGGCAGACCTGCTATCTTTCACCATTAAGGCAGTATCGCAACGTTTTATTAACATATTTAACGTCGTAGTTTTAACCCGACGACAATGTGGCATAAGACCTGCAAGAACAGCCTGCAACACAACACACAACATAAACCATAATAAAATCACGGTTCTTGAGGGTAAATGTATGAAGAAGACGGTTCTGGCTCTGTCTTTGCTCGTGGGCTTGAGTGCAGCAGCAAGTAGCTATGCAGCGCTTCCACAGACAGTTCGTATCGGTACAGACGCAACCTACGCGCCATTCTCCTCCAAGGATGCGAAAGGCGATTTCGTGGGGTTTGATATCGATCTGGGAAATGAGATGTGCAAACGCATGGAAGTGAAATGCACATGGGTGGGCAGTGACTTTGACGCGCTGATCCCGTCGCTGAAAGCCAAGAAAATTGATGCCATTATCTCTTCTCTCTCCATCACGGAAAAACGTCAGCAGGAGATCGCCTTCTCTGAGAAGCTCTACGCTGCCGACTCACGTCTGATTGCCGCGAAAGGCTCGCCAATCCAGCCGACCATCGACTCGCTGAAAGGCAAACATGTTGGCGTGCTTCAGGGCTCGACCCAGGAAGGTTTCGCCAATGCTAACTGGCGCGAGAAGGGCGTCGATGTGGTGGCTTACCAGAACCAGGATCTGATCTACTCTGACCTTGCGGCAGGCCGTCTGGATGCGGCGTTTCAGGATGAAGTCGCCGCGAGCGAAGGCTTCCTGAAACAGCCTGCGGGTAAAGAGTACGCCTTTGCCGGCCCGTCGGTAAAAGACAAAAAATACTTTGGCGACGGTACTGGTATTGGCCTGCGTAAGGATGATACCGAGCTGAAAGCCGCCTTCGACAAAGCGTTTAATGAGCTGCGTAAAGACGGTACCTACGACAAACTGGCGAAGAAATACTTCGATTTCAACGTCTACGGTGATTAATGCCTGAATGAGGTGCACTGAAGTGGTGCATCCCGGCAGGGTTATGTTCCAGTATGGTGCATGTGTTGCACCATACTGGATCGCTGTGTGCATAGTTAAGCATTTATAATGCAAAAATTCCCGTTCAAAGGCATTAATCTTTGCCTGAATGAGGGGATTAATGGCACATTAACAACACCCCGTCGTCGTAAAAATCTCGTATTAAGACAGTTTGTTGAGGACAGATATGAAAAAACTGGTGTTGTCACTTTCTCTGGTACTGGCTTTTTCCAGCGCCACCGCGGCATTCGCAGCAATTCCGCAGAAAATTCGTATTGGAACTGACCCAACCTATGCGCCTTTCGAATCGAAGAATGCGAAGGGGGAACTAGTCGGTTTTGACATTGATCTGGCTAACGAGCTGTGCAAACGCATTAAAGCGCAATGTACCTACGTTGAAAACCCGCTGGATGCGCTGATCCCGTCCCTGAAAGCGAAGAAAATTGACGTGATCATGTCCTCCCTGTCCATCACAGAAAAACGTCAGCAGGAGATTGCCTTCACGGACAAACTCTATGCGGCAGATTCCCGTCTGGTGGTGGCCAAATCCTCTGACATTCAGCCAACCCTTGAATCTCTGAAAGGCAAACGCGTGGGCGTGTTGCAGGGTACGACGCAGGAAACCTACGGCAACGAGCACTGGGCGCCAAAGGGGATTGAAATTGTCTCTTACCAGGGCCAGGAAAACATCTACGCAGACCTCACGGCAGGCCGCATTGACGCGGCATTCCAGGATGAAGTGGCGGCAAGCGAAGGCTTCCTGAAACAGCCTGTGGGTAAAGATTACAAGTTCGGCGGTCCGTCCATTAAGGACGAAAAACTCTTTGGCGTCGGTACCGGTATGGGCCTACGTAAAGAAGACAACGAACTGCGTGAAGCCCTGAACAAAGCGTTCGCCGAGATGCGTGCGGACGGCACCTATGACAAGCTGGCGAAAAAGTACTTCGATTTTAACGTTTACGGCGGCTAATCGCCCCGTCTGATAACGTGCGGCCCCTCCCGTTGCGGGAGGGGAAAAGACACGGTTCCACCACTCACGAGACGACAGGGCACGCGGTATGCTGTACGGATTTTCTGGCGTTATTTTACAGGGCGCGCTTGTCACCCTTGAGCTGGCTATCAGCTCCGTGGTGCTGGCGGTGCTGATAGGCCTGGCGGGCGCGGGGGCAAAATTATCCGCCAACAGACCGCTGGCGCTGATATTTGAAGGCTATACCACGCTGATTCGCGGCGTGCCTGACCTGGTGCTGATGCTGCTGATCTTTTACGGCCTGCAAATCGCACTTAACGGCGTGACGGATGCCATCGGCATGGAGCAGATCGATATCGACCCGATGGTGGCCGGTATTATTACCCTTGGTTTTATCTACGGTGCCTATTTCACTGAGACTTTCCGCGGCGCTTACATGGCCGTGCCGAAAGGGCATATTGAAGCGGCGACCGCCTACGGTTTTACCTCCTCACAAACGTTTCGCCGGATCATGTTCCCGGCCATGATGCGCTACGCGCTGCCGGGCATCGGTAACAACTGGCAGGTTATTCTCAAGGCTACGGCGCTGGTCTCCCTGCTGGGTCTGGAAGATGTGGTGAAGGCCACGCAGCTGGCGGGTAAAAGCACCTGGGAACCGTTCTATTTTGCGGTGGTCTGCGGCGTAATTTATCTGGTCTTTACGACCGTCTCCAATGGTGTGCTGCTTCTGCTCGAACGTCGCTACTCCGTGGGTGTGAAGAGGGCTGACCTGTGATTGAGATTATTCAGGAGTACTGGAAATCCCTGCTGTGGACGGATGGCTACCGCTTTACTGGCGTGGCCATCACGCTGTGGCTGCTGATCTCCTCGGTGGTAATGGGCGGCATTCTGGCGGTGTTTCTTGCCATTGGCCGCGTGTCGAACAATAAATTTATCCAGTTCCCTATCTGGCTATTCACCTACGTGTTTCGCGGTACTCCGCTGTACGTGCAACTGCTGGTGTTCTATTCCGGGATGTACACGCTGGAGATCGTGAAAGGCACCGAGATGCTGAACGCGTTCTTCCGCAGCGGTCTGAACTGTACGGTGCTGGCGCTGACCCTCAATACCTGCGCCTATACCACCGAGATCTTCGCCGGGGCCATCCGTTCTGTGCCGCACGGTGAGATCGAGGCGGCGCGCGCGTACGGCTTCTCGTCCGTGAAGCTCTACCGCTGTATAATTCTGCCTTCGGCGCTGCGTATTGCGCTGCCGGCCTACAGCAACGAAGTGATTTTAATGCTGCATTCGACGGCACTGGCGTTTACCGCCACGGTACCGGATCTGTTAAAGATTGCCCGCGATATTAACTCTGCCACCTACCAGCCGTTTACGGCGTTTGGCATTGCGGCAGTGCTCTATTTGATCATTTCTTACGTCCTGATCAGCCTATTCCGTAAGGCTGAAAAACGCTGGTTGCAGCATATAAAACCGTCGACGCACTGAGAATTTATGATGGCTGAGAACAAATTAAACGTAATTGATTTGCACAAGCGCTACGGCGAACATGAAGTGCTGAAAGGGGTGTCGCTGGAGGCTAACGCGGGCGACGTGATCAGTATTATCGGCTCATCAGGTTCGGGTAAAAGTACCTTCCTGCGCTGCATCAACTTCCTCGAAAAGCCGAGCGAAGGATCGATTGTGGTGAGCGGACAGAACATTAATATGGTCCGTGATAAAGACGGCCAGCTTAAAGTGGCGGATAAAAACCAGCTGCGCCTGCTGCGTACACGCCTGACGATGGTGTTCCAGCACTTCAACCTCTGGAGCCACATGACGGTGCTGGAGAACGTGATGGAAGCGCCGGTTCAGGTGCTCGGCTTAAGCAAGCAGGAAGCCCGCGAGCGTGCGGTCAAATACCTGGCGAAAGTGGGTATCGACGAGCGGCAGCAGATCAAATATCCGGTGCACCTGTCAGGGGGGCAGCAGCAGCGTGTTTCTATCGCCCGTGCGCTGGCGATGGAGCCGGAAGTGTTGCTGTTTGACGAACCGACTTCCGCGCTGGATCCTGAACTCGTTGGCGAAGTGCTGCGCATCATGCAAAAGCTGGCGGAAGAGGGCAAAACGATGGTGGTGGTGACGCACGAGATGGGCTTCGCCCGTAACGTTTCTAACCACGTTATCTTCCTGCATCAGGGGAAAATTGAAGAGCAGGGTCATCCGGATGAGGTGCTGGCGAACCCGCAAAGCCCGCGGTTGCAGCAGTTCCTGAAAGGCTCGTTGAAGTAGGTTTGGCCTTTCTCCCTCTCCCTGTGGGAGAGGGCCGGGGTGAGGGCATCAGGCCGCAGAGCCGCCCAATTGCCCGGTGGCGCTTCGCTTACCGGGCCTACAAACCCGGTAGGCCGGGCAAACGCAGTGCCGCCCGGCATTCAACACTCCAGCCGATACACCCAGTCGTCATACCGTACGCCTTTAATCTCGTACGCCTTCTCCAGCACCTGCGTGCGCACAAAACCCGCTTTCTCAAGGACCCGCACCGACCCAACGTTATCTGCCAGCACGTACGCGTTTATCGCCTTCACGCCCGTCTGGTTAAATGCATACTCGCACACCGCGTGCAGCGCCTCGCTGGCAATGCCTTTTCCCTGCGCGGCAGGCACAACCGTGTAGCCAATATCCGCCTCTTCACGGTTCGCCGCACTGATTTGCAGGCCGATATCCCCGAGCGGCGTAACGTCGTTATGCAGACGGATCACAAAGACATGCTCCGCCATCAGGCGCGCGGCAAATACGCGGCGCGTCTCTTTTTCCGGCGTGATAGCGGCCATATAGCGCATGATGGCGGGGTCTTCACGCAGAGAGCGGAAGAACGCCCAGTCAGAAGGTTCGAAAGGGGTGAGGTGAAGCCGGGTTGTGGTAATGGTTGCCATAGTTACGCCATCTCATCCAGACATGGCGTATAACTCTAACATATTCACTGCACCACATCCCCCAGCGCCTCTTCCAGGTCATACCAGCGGAACGTGAACCCGGCCGCTTCCAGCCGTTTTGGCAGCGCGCGTTGCCCGCCCAGCACCAGCACCGAAGACTCACCCATCAACAGACGAATCGCCGTTGCAGGCACGCGCAGCACCGCCGGGCGATGCAGGGCATGCCCCAGGGCATGAGCAAATTGTTCATTACGTACGGGGTAAGGGGATACCATGTTAAATGGCCCGCGCAGATCGTTATCCAGCAGCCAGAGAATGCCGTTGACCATATCCTCGATATGGATCCACGCCAGATACTGACGACCATTGCCGATGGGCCCGCCAAGCCCCATTTTAAACGGCGGCAGCATTTTACCGAGAATACCGCCCTTCGGCGCAAGTACCACGCCGGTGCGCAGCAGGCAGACGCGGGTACGATCGCTTTGCGCCGCGCAGGCGATGCGCTCCCACTGGGCGCAGAGTTTATGGGTAAACTCGTTGTGCGGCGGCTCCTCTTCGGTCACCACCACTTCACCGAGATCGCCATAGTAGCCTGTAGCAGAGCCGGAAATCAGCACCGAAGGCGGCGTCTCGCTGTTGCGAATCAGCTCAACCAGCCTTTCGGTCATGTTCCAGCGGCTGCTGCATAAACGCTGTTTTTGCTCTTCGGTCCAGCGTTTATCGGCGATAGGTTCGCCAGCAAGGTTGATGACGGCGTCAAAGCCGTTCAGATCCTGCCTTTCCGCCAGGCCTTTCCAGATCTCAACGCCGACGCCCAGCACTTGGCGCGCTTTCTCCGGGCTGCGCGTGACCACGGTAATGTCGTGATGCAACGCCTGCAAACGTGGAATGAGATGGCGACCAATCAGGCCCGTACCGCCGGTGAGCAGGATCTTCATACAACCTCCAGGTTTACGCCTGGCGCTGCCAGCTTAACGTCATGGAGACGGAGTCGGCGTAGCGCAGGGCGTGAAGTTTATCGATCTCCACTTCAGCATAAGTGACCCAGTGGTGTTCGCGTGCGATGTCGAGCACATCCTGAGTTAATTTTTCCAGTAGCGCAAAACGGTTGTTCTCAACGTACTGGATGATGCTTTTGGTGATCGTGCGATAGTTCAGCGCGTCATTGATGTCCTCGCTGGCACGCGCCTTGTCTGCCGGGTAGTGGATCACTACATTCACCACGATATCCTGGCGATTCGCGATCTCCTCCTCTTTGATACCAATGAACGTGCGTAAGCGTAAGTTTTTTATACGAATAATAGCGTCATGCTGGGACATTGCAGGTCTTCTCCGTGTCAGTATTTTCACCTCATCATACATGAGGAAAACACCTGCACCCAACGGGGCGCAGGCTCAAATCTGATGGATTTTTTGCATGGCGCGTTCGGTGGCCGGGCGCGTCCGGATGCGCTCAAACCAGTTGTTCACTGCCGGATAAGTGGCCAGATCGATCCGGTGGCGTTCATGGGTGTTAATCCACGGCCAGCAGGCGATATCTGCAATGCTGTAATGCTCACCTCCCAGCCACGGTGATTTTTCCAGCCGACGGTTCAGGACCCCGTACAGGCGCTGGGTTTCGACCTGATATCGCTCAATGGCGTAAGGGATCGTCTGCGGCGCATAGGCGGTAAAGTGGTGATTCTGCCCCAGCATTGGCCCCAGGCCGCTCGACTGCCAGAATAACCATTGCAGCGTGTGATGACGCTCGCGCAATTCACCGCTCAGGAGCTTGCCGGTTTTCTCTGCCAGATAGAGCAAAATCTCTCCAGACTCAAACAGGCTTAACGGTTTGCCGCCGTCAGAAGGCAGGTTATCAATGATGGCCGGAATTTTATTGTTGGGCGATATGGCCAGAAAAACGGGGCGGAACTGGTCGCCTTTACTGATATCCACGCGAATGATCCGGTAGTCCACTTCGGCTTCTTCGAGAAAGAGGGTGATCTTATGGCCATTAGGGGTGGGGGCATAATAGAGATCTATCATTCTCAACTCCTGTCAGTGCGAATAGTGTTGCCATAAAAAATCAGTATAGGTGCTTGTTGTAAATCGTGAGTTTTCATCAAGTGACAGCGAGGCAAAGAGATTATATGTTGAGTGAAAACCGATCAGCCGATGAGGATGTTATGAGCCAGCCTGTAATAACGTTGTGGTCCGATGCGAACTTTTTTTCTCCTTATGTCATGAGCGTTTATGTGGCGCTGGCAGAAAAGGGGCTTACTTTTAGTCTGAAAACCGTCGACCTGGACAGCGGCGAACATCTGAAGCCCCAGTGGCAGGGCTACGCGCTCACTCGCCGAGTCCCTGTGCTGGAGATCGACGGTTTTGAGTTGAGTGAATCCTCGGCGATTGACGAGTATCTTGAGGACCGCTTTGCCCCGCCAGAGTGGGAACGCATCTATCCTCACGATCTGCAAAAGCGCGCCCGCGCTCGCCAGATCCAGGCATGGCTGCGTAGCGACCTGGTGCCGATTCGCACAGAACGCTCTACGGACGTGGTGTTCGCTGGCGTCAAAAAGCCCGCCCTCAGCGAGGAAGGCTTATCCAGCGCCCGGAAGCTGATCGAAACTGCCTCATCGCTGCTGGCGCAGGGTAACCCCAACCTGTTTGGCGAGTGGTGTATTGCCGACACCGATCTGGCGCTGATGCTCAATCGCTTGATCCTCAATGGCGATGACGTCCCACAGCTGCTGGTGGATTACGCCACATTCCAGTGGCAACGCGCGTCGGTACAGCGCTATCTGGCACTCTCTGCTAAGCGCGCGGGCTGATAAGACGGGGCGCTTGAGGTATGATAGGGGCAGTCTGAATTCCTAAGGAGTAACTGATGAAACTGATGTTTGCGTCGGATATTCATGGATCGCTGCCCGCGACCGAACGCGTGCTTTCTCTGTTCGCCCAAAGCGGAGCGCAATGGCTGGTGATCCTGGGCGACGTGTTAAACCACGGCCCACGCAATGCGTTGCCGGAAGGCTACGCTCCCGCGCAGGTGGCGGAAAAACTTAATCATTTTGCCTCGCGCATTATCGCCGTTCGCGGCAACTGTGACAGCGAAGTTGACCAGATGCTGCTGAATTTTCCCATCACCGCTCCCTGGCAACAGGTGTTGATGGAAAACAGCCGTTTGTTCCTGACCCACGGGCACCTGTTCGGCCCGGATAACCTGCCGTCACTCGCCGCTGGCGATGTCCTGGTTTATGGTCATACTCATATTCCGGTGGCGGAAAAACGCGGGGCGTTTTATCACTTTAATCCCGGGTCTGTCAGCATTCCTAAAGGCGGCAATCCGGCAAGCTACGGCATGTATGAAGACGGGACATTAAGCGTTATCGCACTTAATGATCAGCAAGTTATTGCGCAGATAGCGATTAATCCGTAAGTTACACCACAACTGCAAACGCGCCGAAAGAGCGCTTAGACGAGAAGGTTTCCCGATGGTGGAGCAGAATCATTTGGCAAGTACTGAGTGGGTTGACATTGTCAGCGAAGAGAATGAAGTGATCGCGCAGGCCAGCCGCGAACAAATGCGTGCGGAGCGTCTGCGTCACCGCGCGACGTACATCGTTGTTCATGACGGCATGGGCAAGATTCTGGTCCAGCGTCGCACCGACACCAAAGATTTTCTTCCTGATATGCTGGATGCCACAGCGGGTGGCGTTGTGCAGGCCGATGAAGTATTGCTGGATTCCGCGCGTCGTGAAGCGGAAGAAGAGTTAGGTATCGCTGGCGTGCCGTTTGCCGAGCACGGGCAATTTTATTTCGAAGATGAACATTGTCGCGTCTGGGGCGGGCTGTTCAGCTGCGTTTCCCACGGACCTTTCGCCTTGCAGGAAGAGGAAGTGAGCGAAGTGTGCTGGATGACGCCGGAAGAGATCACTGCGCGTTGCGACGAGTTCACGCCAGATTCCCTTAAAGCACTGGCGCTGTGGATGACCCGCAACGCCAAAAACGAATCCGCTAAACCGGAAAATAAGGCGGAAAAAGAGGAAGAGGCTGAGTAAGCCTTAACAGCTTTCCCGCAGACACAGGCTGGACGCGATGGGTTTATGATCGCGCCAGTCTCCGTCATTCAGACGTTCCAGTAACGCTTTCCCGGCTTCAATCCCAATCTTGCGATGCGGTACTGCCATCGTTGTCAGCGGCGGCTGGCAGACGCGGCTGACGTCGCTGTCGCCAAAGCCCACGACCGCTAAATCGTCCGGCACTTTGATGCGCCGACGCTGGCACTCATACAGCGCGCCGCAGGCCAGTTCATCTGATACGCACACCAGCGCATCCAGTTCCGGCCACGCCAGCAGGAACTCTGGCAGTTGTGCCGCGCCGGTGGAGAAGTTCGGCGGCATGGCGGCATTAATCACTCTGTTCGGCGACAGGTGGTGGCGCAGCATCGCCTTGTACCAGCCCTGCAAATGCTGCTGAAAAATCCACTGCTCCTGGTTAGCGCACAGCAGGCCGATATTCTGGTAGCCACGCTGAATCACCATCTCGGTAAGTTCATACATGGCGGCGACGTTATCAATCCCGATATTCATATCAATCGGATCGGCACGCATTGCACCCATTTCCATCACCGGGATAGAGGCGTTTTTCAGCCAGTGGCGTACGGTATCGGAGTGCTCGACGCTGAGCAGTATCGCCGCGGCGATATTCGAGGCCAGCAGCGTTTCAAGCAGTTTCTCTTCCTGTTCAAGACGATGCTGAGATTCCGCCAGCATGATCTGATATCCGGCTGGCTGGAGCACCTGCTGTAGTCCGGCGAACATCTCGGAACAGCCAGCTTCGGAAAGGTTGGGAACAACCATCGCAATCGTCCATGACGACGCCGATGCCAGTGCGCTGGCGGCAAGATTGGGCATATAACCCAGCTCCTGCACCGCGGCTTCAATTTTTTCACGCAGTTTATCGGAAACCTGTTCGGGCGTGCGGAGGGCACGGGAAACAGTCATCGTGCCTACGCCGGCAAGCTGTGCGACATCCGCGAGCGTTACTTTTCCGGTACTGCGCCGTTTTCGGGTTAAAGACATACATCTTCCTGCTGACAGGACGCGATTCAGTTTCATCCTTCATTTTACGTGACAGGCAGTATACGCCTTAAATCCCTTTTTTTGCTGTGATTTCGCACCATGATAGCAATTTGATAGCGCTATCACAGTTCTGCATGTTAGTCGTTGGTAGCGCTATCTTTGTGATCGCGATCGCAGTCATTGATTGATGGGTTGAATAGAGTTTGCCCATGTCTGGTCTTTAGCGGGAGTGAAAAATGCTCAAAAAGTGGATATATGATACAACCATCATCCTACAGGATAGCGTTGAAAGCTGGCCCCAGGCGCTGGAACTGTGCGCGAAACCGCTGCTGGATTTGCAGGTCATTGCGCCGGAATATGTTACGGCTATCATCGAGCAGCACTACACGTTAGGTCCCTACTATGTGCTGGCTCCAGGGCTGGCAATGCCACATGTGCGACCGGAAGAAGGGGCGAAAGGACTTGGCCTGTCATTATTAAAACTAAAACAGGGCGTCTCTTTTGGTGCCGGTGAGTTTGACCCCGTCGATGTGATTGTGATGCTGGCGGCGCCGGACAAGCATAGCCATATCGAAATGATCTCGGCCTTAGCGGAATTATTTTCCAGCGACGAAGATATGGCTGAATTACATCGGGCGAATACGCTGGAGGAGATAAAAACCATCATCGATCGCTTCTGATTTAATTATTTAATCCGATTCATCTCAACATTACGCGTCAGCGTGATGGGGCGTACTCTACTCAAAAAAGGGGATAACAATGAAAATCATGGCTATTTGCGGCTCCGGCCTGGGCAGCAGTTTTATGGTCGAAATGAATATTAAAAAGGTGCTCAAAAAACTGGAAATTGAGGCAGAGGTTGAACATTCCGATCTCTCCTCGGCCACGCCAGGCGCGGCGGACCTGTTTGTAATGGCGAAAGACATTGCCGCCAGCGCCAGCGTGCCGGAAAGCCAGCTGGTGGTGATCAACAATATCATCGATACCAACGAACTCGAAGCGCAGCTGCGCGCCTGGTTCGAAAGACAATAATCCTGATAAGGCGAGGTGGATATGTTTATCCTTGAAACGCTGAATTTCGTTGTTGATATTTTAAAAGTCCCTTCAGTACTGGTCGGGTTAATTGCCCTGATTGGTCTTGTGGCGCAGAAAAAAGCCTTTTCGGATGTGGTAAAAGGCACAATTAAAACCATTCTCGGCTTTATTGTACTGGGCGGCGGCGCAACCGTGCTGGTGGGCTCTTTAAATCCGCTCGGCGGTATGTTTGAGCACGCCTTTAATATTCAGGGCATTATTCCCAACAATGAAGCTATTGTGTCGATTGCCCTGGAAAAATATGGCGCTTCCACCGCGCTCATTATGGCCTTCGGGATGGTGGCGAATATTATTGTTGCGCGCTTTACCCGCCTGAAATACATCTTCCTCACCGGGCATCACACCTTCTACATGGCATGCATGATTGGCGTGATCCTGACGGTTGCAGGCTTCGAGGGGGTCGGGCTGGTCTTTACCGGTTCGTTGATCCTCGGCCTGATTATGGCCTTCTTCCCGGCGATTGCGCAGCGCTATATGAAGCGTATTACCGGCAACGATGAGATCGCCTTCGGTCATTTCGGCACGCTGGGCTACGTGCTGTCCGGCTGGATTGGCAGCAAGGTCGGCAAAGGCTCGCGCTCCACCGAAGAGATGAACCTGCCGAAGAACCTTAGCTTCCTGCGTGACAGTTCAATCTCCATCTCCCTGACCATGATGATTATCTACCTGATCATGGCGGTGAGCGCCGGACGTGAGTACGTAGAGGCCACCTTCAGCGGCGGCCAGAACTACCTGGTGTACGCCATCATTATGGCCATCACCTTCGCGGCAGGCGTGTTCATCATCTTGCAGGGCGTGCGCCTGATTCTGGCGGAAATCGTCCCGGCCTTTACCGGCTTCTCGGAAAAACTGGTGCCCAATGCGCGGCCTGCGCTGGACTGCCCGGTGGTTTACCCGTATGCGCCAAACGCGGTGCTGATTGGCTTCCTGTTTAGCTTCCTCGGCGGGATTGTGGGCTTGTTCATCTGCGGTCAGTTTAGCTGGGTGCTGATCCTGCCGGGAGTGGTGCCGCACTTCTTCACTGGCGCAACGGCAGGCGTGTTTGGTAACGCCACCGGCGGACGTCGCGGGGCGATGATTGGCGCGTTTGCTAACGGCCTGCTGATCACCTTCCTCCCGGTCCTGCTGCTGCCTGTTCTGGGCGCAATTGGCTTTGCGAATACGACCTTCTCGGACGCTGATTTTGGTGCGGTCGGGATTGTGCTGGGCAACCTGGCACGCTTCCTGTCGCCGCTTGCCATCACCGGACTGGTTGTTGTGTTGTTCGCGCTGCTGGTGGCCTACAACGTCTTCGCTAAAAACAAACCTGCCAGCGGTAACGCGCAGGAAAACCCCGGAGCCAAATCATGAATGAGAATGAAATAACCGACCTGGCGCGTCAGATCCGCCTTGAGACGCTGAAATCCCTTACGCAGCTGGGTTTTGGTCACTACGGCGGCAGTATGTCAGTCGTTGAAACGCTGGCCGTTCTGTACGGCGCGGTGATGAAAATTGACCCGGCCGATCCGGACTGGCCAGAGCGCGATTACTTTGTGCTGTCGAAAGGCCATGCGGGGCCGGCGCTGTACAGCACGCTGGCGATTAAGGGCTACTTCCCGATTGAAGAGCTGAACACGCTGAACCAGAACGGGACGCGTCTGCCAAGTCACCCGGATCGCCTGAAAACACGCGGCGTGGATGCCACCACCGGTTCACTGGGGCAGGGGATCTCCATCGCTGGCGGCATGGCGCTGTCGCACAAGCTGGCAGGAAGGCCAAACCGGGTGTTTTGCATCGTTGGCGACGGAGAACTGAATGAAGGGCAGTGCTGGGAAGCCTTCCAGTTTATCGCTCACCATCGACTTAACAACCTGACGGTATTCGTGGACTGGAACAAACAGCAGCTCGACGGTGAACTGGACGAAATCATCAGCGCCTTCGACCTGGAAGGCAAATTCCGCGCCTTTGGTTTTGACGTGGTGACGGTGAAAGGGGATGACATTCCGGCGCTGCTGGAGGTGACCGCGCCGATCCCTGAGGCCGATGCGCGTCCGCGGGTGGTGATCCTCGACAGCATCAAAGGGCAGGGGGTGCCATACCTGGAACAGCTCAGCAACTCGCATCACCTGCGATTAACCGAGGAGAGCAAAGCGGCGCTTAACGAGACGATTCGCCAACTGGAGGCTTCACATGATTAAGGTTGCACCGACAGGACAGAAAGATGCCGTTGAGATGCGTAAGGTCTACGCGGGTTTTGTGGCAAAACAGATTGAGGCCGGGAGCGAGATCATTGCGCTCGAAGCGGATCTGATGAGTTCGATGGCGATGGACGGCGTAGCGCGTGATTATCCACAGCACGTTATCAACTGCGGCATTATGGAGGCCAACGTGATTGGGACGGCCGCCGGGCTGTCGCTCACCGGACGTAAGCCGTTCGTCCATACCTTTACCGCCTTTGCCAGCCGTCGCTGCTTCGACCAGCTGTTTATGTCCCTGGACTACCAGCGCAATAACGTGAAGGTGATTGCCTCGGATGCGGGCGTGACGGCCTGCCACAACGGCGGGACGCATATGTCGTTTGAGGATATGGGCATCGTGCGCGGTCTGGCGCATTCAGTGGTGCTGGAGGTGACCGATGCGGTGATGTTCGAAGATGTGCTGCGTCAGCTTATCGACCTGGAAGGCTTTTACTGGGTGCGGACCATCCGTAAACAGGCGCCGAGTGTGTATGCCCCGGGGTCAACCTTCACCATCGGCAAGGGCAACGTGCTGCGCGAGGGAACCGATATTACCCTGATTGCTAACGGCATTATGGTGGCGGAAGCGCTGGAGGCGGCGCGCCAGCTGGAGCAGGAGGGGGTAAGCGCAGCGGTCATCGACATGTTTACCCTGAAGCCCATCGATCGGATGCTGGTGAAAAACTATGCCGAGAAAACCGGGCGTATTGTGACCTGCGAAAATCACAGCATTCACAACGGGCTGGGGTCGGCGGTGGCGGAAGTGCTGGTGGAAACCTGTCCGGTGCCTATGCGGCGGGTGGGGGTGAAGGAACGATATGGTCAGGTGGGAACGCAGGACTTCTTGCAAAAGGAGTATGGCCTGACGGCACATGACATTGTGTCGGCGGCGCGGGAGCTGCTGTAATAAAAAAGGCGACCATTTGTGGTCGCCTCTCTTGCCGGATGGCGCTTCGCTTATCCGGCCTACAAAACCGTAGGCCCGGTAAGCGCTAGCGCCACCGGGCTTTTTAGCTTACTGCTGCTGCGAAGACTGGATCGCGGTCAGCGCGATGGTGTAGACGATATCGTCAACCAGCGCACCACGGGACAGGTCGTTCACAGGTTTGCGCATGCCTTGCAGCATTGGCCCGATGGAGATCAGGTCTGCTGAACGCTGTACCGCTTTATAGGTAGTGTTACCGGTGTTCAGATCCGGGAAGATGAACACGGTAGCGCGACCTGCAACCGGCGAGTTCGGCGCTTTGGATTTCGCCACGTCAGCCATTACCGCGGCATCGTACTGGAGCGGGCCGTCGATCATCAGATCCGGACGTTTTTCCTGTGCAATGCGGGTTGCTTCACGGACTTTCTCTACGTCACTACCTGCACCAGAGGTACCGGTGGAGTAGGAGAGCATCGCGACGCGTGGTTCAATACCGAAGGCAGTTGCGGAGTCCGCAGACTGGATAGCGATTTCTGCCAGCTGCTCTGCGGTTGGGTCCGGGTTGATCGCGCAGTCGCCGTAAACGTAAACCTGTTCAGGCAGCAGCATGAAGAACACGGAGGAGACCAGAGAGCTGCCCGGTGCGGTTTTGATCAGCTGCAACGGTGGGCGGATGGTGTTCGCGGTGGTGTGAACCGCACCGGAAACCAGACCGTCAACTTCGTCCTGCTCCAGCATCAGCGTACCCAGCACCACGTTGTCTTCCAGCTGCTCACGCGCAACGGCTTCGGTCATGCCTTTGTTCTTACGCAGCTCAACCAGACGGGCAACGTAGCTTTCGCGGACCACGTCAGGATCAACGATTTCGATGCCCGCGCCAAGCTCAACGCCCTGCGACGCCGCAACGCGGTTGATCTCATCCGGGTTACCCAGCAGCACACAGGTCGCGATACCGCGCTCTGCACAGATGGCCGCCGCTTTAACGGTACGTGGTTCGTCGCCTTCTGGCAGAACCACGCGTTTGCCCGCTTTACGCGCCAGCTCGGTCAGCTGGTAACGGAAGGCTGGAGGAGACAGACGACGGCTGCGCTCGGAAGTCGCCGTCAGGGATTCGATCCAGTCTGCGTTGATGTAGCCCGCAACGTATTCCTGAACTTTCTCGATACGCTCGTGGTCATCAACCGGCACTTCGAGGTTGAAGCTTTGCAGGCTCAGGGAGGTCTGCCAGGTGTTGGTGTTCACCATGAAGACTGGCAGGCCAGTGGCGAACGCACGTTCGCACAGCTTGCTGATACGCGCGTCCATTTCGTAGCCGCCGGTCAGCAGAATGGCACCGATTTCCACGCCGTTCATCGCCGCCAGGCAGGCAGCGACCAGCACGTCCGGACGGTCTGCGGAGGTTACCAGCAGGGAACCTGCACGGAAGTGCTCCAGCATGTGTGGAATGCTACGTGCGCAGAAAGTTACGGACTTCACGCGGCGGGTGTTGATATCGCCTTCGTTGATCACGGTGGCGTTCAGGTGACGCGCCATATCGATTGCACGGGTGGCAATCAGATCGAAGCTCCATGGCACCGCGCCCAGAACAGGCAGCGGGCTGGAATCCTGCAACTTAGCCGGGTCAACTTTGATGACTTTCGCTTTGGAAGAGTCGTCAAAAATTTCGGACAGGTCAGGACGCGTACGGCCCTGCTCATCTACTGGCGCGTTCAGCTTGTTAACAATCACGCCGGTGATGCTGGTGTTTTTCGCACCGCCGAAGCTGCTGCGCGTCAGTTCGATACGCTCTTTCAGCTGCTCTGGGGTATCCGTGCCCTGAGACATCACGAAAACGATCTCTGCGTTCAGGGTTTTCGCGATTTCAAAGTTCAGAGACTGGGCAAACTGGTGTTTACGGGTCGGGACCAGGCCTTCAACCAGCACCACTTCCGCGTCCTGCGCGTTTGCGTGGTAGTTGGCAATGATCTCTTCCATCAGCACGTCTTTCTGGTTGCTGGAGAGCAGAGATTCAACGTGGCTCATCTTCAGCGGTTCAGCCGCTGGCAGATTGGAGTTCTTGCGAACGATGGTGGTGGTCTGGTCTGGCGCATCGCCACCGGCACGTGGCTGGGCGATAGGCTTAAAGACGCTCAGACGAACGCCTTTGCGTTCCATAGCGCGGATCACGCCGAGGCTGACGCTGGTCAGGCCGACGCTGGTTCCGGTAGGGATCAGCATAATAGTACGGGACACGGTTTATCCTCTTTCGTTACCGCCGCGTTGGGCGGGTTACAAAACAGCACCGCCAGCATTGCTGGCGGTGTGGAATCAGGCAGTCAGGCGGTGCGCGTCTTGCGCGATGACCAGCTCTTCGTTAGTTGGGATAACGATAGCAGGGCGGGTGCCTTCTTTGTTGATGAAGCCAGACTTGCCGAAGCGGGCAGCCAGGTTACGCTCATGATCAACTTCGAAGCCCAGAACGCCCAGTTTGCCCAGGGACAGTTCACGTACCATTGCCGCGTTCTCACCGATACCGCCGGTGAAGATAACAGCATCCAGACGGCCTTCCATCAGCGCGGTGTAAGAACCGATGTACTTCGCCAGACGGTGGCAATAAACGTCCATTGCACGTTTAGCGTCAGCTTTTTCTGCGTAGTTGTCTTCAACGTAACGGCAGTCGCTGGTGACCTCGGTCAGGCCCAGCAGGCCAGACTCTTTGGTCAGCATTTTGTTGATATCGTCAACGCTCATGCCCAGGGTGTCGTGCAGGTGGAAGATGATCGCCGGGTCGATATCACCGGAACGGGTACCCATCACCAGACCTTCCAGCGGGGTCAGACCCATAGAGGTGTCAACACACTTACCGTTGCGGATAGCGGAAACAGAACCACCGTTACCCAGGTGGCAGGTGATGATGTTGACTTCTTCAACCGGCTTGTTCAGCACTTTTGCGGCTTCCTGAGTCACATAGAAGTGGCTGGTGCCGTGGGCGCCGTAACGACGGACGCCGTGCTCTTTGTACAGGCTGTATGGCAGGGCATAGAGGTAAGACTCTTCCGGCATGGTCTGATGGAACGCGGTATCAAACACGGCCACGTTTTTGTCTTTCAGACTCGGGAAGGATTTCAGTGCTTCAGCGATACCGATCAGGTGAGCCGGGTTATGCAGCGGTGCGAAAGACGCAGAGTCTTTGATACCCTGGATCACGGAGTCGTCGATTACCACGGAACTGGTGTATTTTTCGCCGCCGTGGACGATACGGTGACCAATTGCGGTCAGCTGAGCAGACAGTTCTGGTTTTTGTGCCAGAATAGTGTTAACGATAAAGTTCAGCGCTTCACTGTGAGCGGCGCCTGCACCTAAAGCCGCTTCTTGTTTGCTGCCGTCCATCTTCCACTTGATACGTGCTTCAGGCAGATGGAAACATTCGGCCAAACCAGAGAGGTACTCGTCACCGTTGAGCGCATCGATGATGGCGAATTTCAGTGAGGAGCTACCGCAGTTCAGAACCAGTACTAACTTACTCGACATGGAAGTACCTATTATTGATACGTGGCTAAAAAAACGTCAGTGAGTCTAAAAGCGTAACGCATGCTGACCCAGACATTTATGATTAACATCATGCCAAACAAACATTCTGGCAGGATGGAAGAAATACCTATGATTTTAAGCCATTTTGAACATTTTTCAGACAATGGCATAATATGCGATAATTTGACGAGTTAACGCTTATCGTCTACGGCCCTATCAGGCTGGCACAGGATACCCGATACGGGGTAGCGATGACAAAATATTTTGAACGTTGTCATAGCCTGTTGTGGTTTTGCACGAAAATTTTAATTTTTATATGTGAAGTTGAGGTACAGCCATGTCGACACCCGAAATCCCGTCCGTGAACTTTTTTAGTCTGTTTCGTCGGGGACAGCATTACGCAAAGACATGGCCGATGGAAAAGCGCCTCGCGCCCATGTTTATTGAAAATCGCACTATTCGCGCCACGCGCTATGCGATTCGCTTTATGCCCCCGATTGCCGTTTTTACCCTGTGCTGGCAGATAGCGTTAGATGGACAGCTTGGCCCTGCCGTCGCGACGGCGCTTTTTGCGTTAAGCCTGCCGATGCAGGGGCTATGGTGGTTAGGCAAACGTTCCGTCACGCCACTTCCGCCTTCTGTTTTACACTGGTTTTATGAAGTGCGTGGAAAACTGGAGGAGGCGGGCCAGGCGCTGGCACCGGTTGAAGGCAAGCCAGACTATCAGGCGCTGGCGGATACCCTCAAGCGTGCGTTTAAACAGCTTGATAAAACATTCCTCGATGACTTGTGATTGATCATCGAAACGACGACCAAAAGAAGGCACAGTAACAATCAGTTACCGTGTCTTTTTTTTACAGTGCAATGCGCTACAGGAGTCGAAAGATGGAAATGACCCATGCTCAACGTCTGATTTTGTCTAACCAGTACAAGATGATGACTATGCTTGATCCCGATAACGCTGCGCGCTACAGCCGCCTGCAAACCATTGTTGAACGTGGTTTTGGCTTGCAGATGCGCGAACTGGATCGCGAATTTGGCGAACTGAAAGAGGAAACCTGCCGTATCGTTATCGACATCATGGAGATGTACCATGCGCTGCATGTGTCCTGGACCAATCTGAAGGACCAGCAGACCATTGACGAGCGCCGCGTGACGTTCCTGGGCTTTGATGCTGCGACGGAAGCGCGCTATCTGAGCTATGTACGCTTTATGGTGAATACCGAAGGGCGTTACACCCATTTTGATGCGGGTACGCACGGCTTCAACGCCCAGACCCCGATGTGGGATAAGTATCAACGTATGCTGAGCGCGTGGCACGCCTGTCCGCGTCAGTACCATTTAAGCAGCAACGAAATTCAACAAATCATTAATGCCTGACGGAGGTGTGTGTGCAGTGTAAAGGTTTTCTGTTTGATCTGGACGGTACGCTGGTGGATTCGCTACCGGTGGTGGAGCGCTCGTGGTGCCACTGGGCCGACCGGCATGGCATCGACCATCAGGACGTACTGAATTTCATCCATGGCAAACAGGCCATTACCTCATTGCGGCACTTCCTTGCGGGACGTTCTGAGGAAGAGATTCAGGCGGAGTTCCGCTATCTTGAGCAGATTGAAGCTACCGATACCGAAGGCATCACCGCGCTGCCCGGTGCGCGTGAACTGCTTGAGCACCTGAATGAAGCGCAGATCCCGTGGGCTATCGTCACCTCCGGCTCGGTTCCCGTCGCGCATGCCCGTCATAAGGCGGCAGGTTTACCGACGCCGGACGTCTTCATTACCGCTGAGCGCGTGAAGCGCGGCAAGCCTGAACCGGATGCGTTTCTGCTCGGCGCAGAACTGCTTGGCCTTGCGCCAGCGGAGTGCGTGGTGGTGGAAGACGCGGCGGCAGGCGTGCTGGCCGGGCTGAACGCCGGAAGCCACGTCATTGCCGTTAACGTCCCGGCGGGTTCCCCCCGGCTGGAAGAGGCGGATTTCGTGCTTAACACCCTGACCGCCATCGACGTCTCGAAGGCGTCAGACGGAGTTGTAACCGTCTCGCTAAAAATGTAATCCCATGATATAGCCCCGCATTACCGGGGCTTTTTTATGGCAGAATTGCTTCTCCTCCACTGACAAGGACATGTTGTGAACGGTGAACTGATTTGGGTCCTGAGCCTGCTGTTAATCGCCATCATTCTTTTTGCCACGGGCAAGGTGCGCATGGATGCCGTCGCCCTGTTTGTGATTGTCGCATTCGTTCTGAGCGGTACCCTTTCCCTGCCGGAAGCCTTTTCCGGGTTTAGCGATCCCAACGTTATTTTAATTGCCGCCCTGTTTATTATTGGCGACGGGCTGGTACGCACCGGCGTGGCGACGATGATGGGGTCGTGGTTGGTTAAGGTGGCGGGCAGCAGCGAAACCAAAATGCTGATTTACCTGATGCTGACGGTCGCCGGGCTGGGCGCGTTTATGAGCTCTACGGGCGTTGTGGCCATCTTTATTCCGGTCGTGCTGAGCGTCTGCATGAGGATGCAGATCTCCCCGTCGCGGCTGATGATGCCGTTGAGCTTCGCCGGGCTCATCAGCGGCATGATGACGCTGGTCGCAACGCCGCCGAACCTCGTCGTGAACAGCGAACTGATCCGTGAGGGGCTTGAGGGGTTTAGCTTTTTCAGCGTTACGCCGATCGGGCTGGTGGTACTGGTTATGGGCATTATCTATATGCTATTGACCCGTTTCGCGCTGAAAGGGGAGAAGCAGGATAAAGCCAAAGAGGGCTGGAAGCGGCGCTCTTTCCGCGATCTGATTAAAGAGTATCGTCTGACCGGGCGTGCCCGACGTCTGGCTATCCGCCCGGGATCGCCTATGGTGGGGCAGCGGCTGGATGACCTTAAGCTACGCGAACGCTATGGCGCGAACGTCATCGGGGTTGAGCGCTGGCGTCGTTTTCGTCGGGTGATCGTTAACGTGAACGGGGTGTCAGAGTTTCGCGCGCGTGACGTCCTGCTGATTGATATGTCCACCGCAGACGTGGATCTGCGGGAGTTTTGTAGCGAGCAGCTGCTGGAGCCGATGGTCCTGCGCGGCGAGTATTTCTCTGACCAGGCGCTGGATGTGGGAATGGCCGAGGCGTCGCTGATCCCGGAATCGGAGTTATTGGGCAAAACCGTGCGTGAAATCGGCTTTCGTACCCGCTATGGCCTCAACGTGGTGGGCCTGAAGCGCGATGGCGTAGCCCTTGAAGGGGCGGTGGTGGATGAGCCGATCCTGCTGGGGGATATCTTCCTCGTGGTCGGCAACTGGAAACTGATTAGCCAGCTCGGGCAGAAAGGCCGCGATTTTGTGGTGCTGAATATGCCGATTGAAGAGAACGATGCATCACCGGCGCACAGCCAGGCGCCCCATGCGATTTTTTGCCTGGTATTGATGGTCGCGCTGATGCTGACGGACGAGATCCCTAACCCGGTGGCGGCGATAATCGCCTGTCTGTTAATGGGCAAATTCCGCTGTATTGACGCCGAAAGCGCTTACAAAGCGATTCACTGGCCGAGCATCATTCTCATCGTCGGGATGATGCCCTTCGCCCTGGCGCTACAGAAAACCGGCGGGGTGGATTTGATCGTGAAAGGCTTAATGGACGCGGGCGGGGGATATGGTCCGTACCTGATGATGGTTTGCCTGTTCGTCATGTGTGCCACCATCGGTTTGTTCATCTCCAATACCGCAACGGCGGTGCTGATGGCGCCCATTGCGCTGGCGATGGCAAAATCGATGGGCGTTTCGCCGTATCCGTTTGCGATGATGGTTGCGATGGCGGCGTCCGCGGCATTTATGACGCCGGTCTCTTCCCCGGTCAATACGCTGGTGCTGGGGCCCGGGAATTATAGGTTCAGTGATTTCGTGAAGCTGGGTGTGCCGTTCACCGTGCTGGTGATGGTGGTGTGCGTGGTATTGATACCGGTCCTGTTTCCGTTCTGAGCATTTTGCCGGGTGGCGGCTACGCCTTACCCGGCCTACAACCCCGTAGGCCCTGCAAGCGCAGCGCCGCGCCGCTGGGCGAAAATCAGAGTGGCGAATCCTGGCTAATCTCATCCAGCGACAAATGGAAGCTCGGCACAAACACGCGCATAAAGTAGTCCATCTCTTCGCTGCGACGGGATTCCAGCGTTTTTTCCAGACGCGTTTTTGCCAGTAAAAATTCGTTATTCCCGGCGGATAACTCTTCCAGACACTTCAGGTAGGCGCACAGCGCATCGGCCTGCTTAACCAGGGATTTCTCCTCTTCCGTATACTGATGCTCATCGATCAGCGGCCCGAAGATATCGCGCAGCTCTTCAGGCACCATGTCGATCAGCTTCTGCTGGGCAATCTTCTCAATGGCCTTATATTCCTGGGCAATCTGCGAGTTGAAATATTTCACCGGCGTAGGCAGATCCCCGGTCAGCACTTCCGATGCATCGTGATACATCGCCAGCAGGGCGATACGTTCGGCATTCACCTGCCCGTTGAATTTGCGGTTTTTAATCGCGGCCAGCGCGTGCGCGACCATGGCAACCTGCAAACTGTGCTCAGACACATTTTCAGTACGCACATTGCGCATCAGCGGCCAGCGGTTGATGAGTTTCAGGCGGGAGAGGTGGGCAAAGAAATGACTCTGACTCATAGGTTACCTTATGTCTTCACTGCGACAGACTTCATTGTGCGGGGAGGGGAGGGAAGATGCAAATTTGCGGATGTTGCAGGCCGGGTAAGCGCAGCGCTACCCGGCGAAAAGTCAGCGTTACTGATGGTACCCGGAGAGGAAGCGCCCGAAGCGGCTGATGGCCATCTCGAGATCGTCTTCGCGCGGCAGCGTCACGATACGCACGTGGTCCGGCCACGGCCAGTTAAACGCCGTCCCCTGAACCAGCAGCACTTTTTCTTGTAGCAGGAAGTCGAGCACCATTTTCTGATCGTCGTGAATATTGAAGCGCTTCGCGTCGATTTTCGGGAACATATACAGCGCGCCGTTAGGCTTCACGCAGGAGACGCCCGGAATATCATTGATCAATTCCCATGCGCGGTTGCGCTGTTCATACAGGCGGCCGCCAGGCACGATGAACTCGCTGATGCTTTGATAGCCGCCGAGAGCTGTCTGGATCGCATGTTGCGCCGGTACGTTGGCGCACAGACGCATGGATGCCAGCATCTCCAGCCCTTCAATGTAGCCTTTCGCATGTTTTTTGGGACCGTTCAGTACCATCCAGCCCTGACGGAAACCGGCAACGCGGTAAGTTTTAGACAGTCCGTTAAAGGTGACCGTCAGCAGATCGGGCGCCAGCGCGGCGATAGAGTGGTGCTGCGCCGCGTCGTACAGGATCTTGTCGTAAATCTCGTCGGCAAAGATGATTAGGTTGTGCTGGCGGGCGATCTCGACGATCTCCATCAGCAGCTCTTTTGAATAGACCGCACCCGTCGGGTTATTCGGGTTAATGATCACGATACCCCGGGTGCGCGGGGTAATTTTGGCGCGAATATCATCCAGATCCGGGAACCAGTCAGAGGATTCGTCGCACAGGTAGTGCACCGCTTTACCGCTGGACAGGGACACCGCAGCCGTCCACAGCGGATAATCCGGGGCAGGAACCAGCATTTCATCGCCGCTGTTCAGGAGCGCCTGCATCGCCTGAACGATCAGCTCCGAGACACCGTTGCCAATGTAGATATCTTCAACGGTGACGTCGCGCATACCGCGAGCCTGATAGTGCTGCATGATGGCTTTACGGGCGGAATAAAGCCCTTTTGAATCGCAGTAGCCTTGTGCAGTGGGCAGGTTACGGATCACATCCACCAGGATCTCATCCGGCGCTTCAAAACCAAATGGCGCGGGGTTGCCGATGTTGAGTTTCAGAACCTTATTGCCTTCCTCTTCAAGGCGTTTTGCCTCTTTGAGTACCGGGCCACGGATGTCGTAACAGACGTTGTCGAGCTTGCTGGATTTTTCGATAGGGGACATGAACCTTTAACCTTTTCGCTATTATTGCAACTTCCTGCCGTGGAAGTGAGCACGGAACAATGTACTCCCACCGCGCTTCGTTTTGAAGGGCGCACAGAAGAAGATTTCGTCCAACCGGGCAATGCCGCGGTGATCGCTTACTCTAACGACGGAGTGATTTTGTGCCTGAATTTATCGTGATAAAGAGGAGTGTTGGGTTGTTTGTGCTAAAAATTTCATATAAATATGAATATTATTCTGGGATAAATAAAAAGACGATTCGGGCTGATGCATTAGTCCCCCTGAGTGACCATTCGTAAAACCTGAATGCTGAGATACCGATTGCCATATTAGCAAAGCCAGGTTAAAAGTTACTCATGTGAAATTAATGTTAAGGGTTATTAATGAATGGCCTGAATCTAAATTAAACTTTATTTATTATTAACGACGAAAATGCAACTTTCGTTAATTTTAATAAAAAGAGTGTAGTTGCTTATCATTGGCGGTAAATCCTTAATATTGCAATAAGACTTATAAATATAGTGGATTTGGGTTAAGATGTGTTTCGGGAATGCAGCATAGCGATAGGCCTGTTACGTATATCGGATACTGCTTTCCTGTATTAATCGATTGTTATTGTTAAAATTATCTCTGGCTGATTGGGTAAGTCACATCTTGCTACGTTGCCAACGCTGCGATATAGATGGCAGAAAACATGTCTTACTCTTTATGGTATTAACATCGACCTGCAAACAACGAAATATCCTGGACGCAAGAGAATAAAAATAACGTCATGAAACGTGATTTCTGACTGGTGATATACCGCAGTACAATAACTATCTGTCAGGCAGTCTGCCGGGCCGGGATGCGAGGGAAACTCTTCAGAAGGAATTGCTTAACTGTTACACACAGCTTCAACCCGGGCAGCTCCGCACGAGCAACCTGAAAGTGAAAAGATATGATAAATGCAAATCGTCCGATAATGAATCTCGACCTCGATCTGCTGAGAACGTTTGTTGCGGTCGCCGATCTCAACACTTTTGCAGCAGCTGCTGCCGCCGTTTGCCGTACCCAGTCCGCCGTGAGTCAGCAAATGCAGCGGCTGGAACAACTGGTTGGTAAAGAGCTTTTTGCGCGTCATGGACGTAATAAGCTTTTAACAGAACATGGTATTCAGCTTCTGGGTTATGCCAGAAAGATACTGCGCTTTAATGATGAAGCCTGTATGTCATTAATGTTTAGCAACCTTCAGGGAGTGTTAACATTAGGGGCGTCAGATGAATCAGCAGATACCATTTTACCCTTCCTTCTCAACCGAATTAGCTCGGTTTATCCGAAGCTTGCCCTGGACGTTAGCGTTAAACGCAATGCCTTCATGGTTGAGATGCTGAAAGAAAACGAGGTTGACCTGGTGGTCACCACGCATCGACCTGGCCAGTTTGACAGCCTGACGCTGCGTACTTCTCCAACGCACTGGTACTGTGCCGCGGAGTATGTATTGCAGAAAGGTGAGCCGATACCCCTGGTCCTGCTGGACGATCCGAGTCCGTTCCGCGATATGGTGCTGGCTGCGCTCAACGAAGCCGGTATTCCATGGCGCCTGGCGTACGTGGCGTCAACCTTGCCCGCAGTGCGAGCGGCGGTGAAGGCCGGGCTTGGCGTAACGGCCCGTCCGGTGGAGATGATGAGCCCCGATCTGCGTGTGCTGGGTCAATCCGAGGGACTCCCGTCGTTGCCGGATACGGAGTACCTGCTGTGCCATAACGCCGCCAGCAACAACGAGCTGGCAAAAGTGGTGTTCGAGGCAATGGAAAACTACCACAATCCATGGCAGTACGCGCCTGTTACTCCCGAAGGAGGGGACGACTCCCTGATCGTGGAAGGGGATTTTGAGTGATCATTCCCTCAAAATTCTCGTAACAAAATGTAAGTGCAAAAAAGAGCCACTCGCATGATTTTTTCCTGCGAGTGGTTTTTTTTGCTATTCATAACCGTGAACAGAGCAGGGATAAAGCAAATACCGCTTATTTATCAATGCAGAAAATGTTTTTGGTTAAGATGTAAACAATACCTGTTCTAACTTACCTCATACCCCGCCGATGTTAAAAAAACAGGAAATATGTTGCTGTTTTTTTGATTGAATTAACAAAAGCGTGTCTCAGATCAAGAAAATACTCCCATTTGGGGGGAGGAATCGTTGGCAAATCCTGTCAAAATAGGAGGGTTATTTTTTTTACTTCCAAAACGGACACGATTCAACAAGATGCATTTGACGGAAAGTCATGTACCCACCAGGGTTAAAGGGCACCAAATGTTAATGAGAATCGCACGTTGTAATTTAATGTGAAGAAACCTTTGTTAAAGTTGACAAAAGGTTATAGAAAGGAGTAAAAAACCCCATCATTTTGCTGTCTATGTCTCATTTCTGACAGTTAGTGTAAGGTTATTTTGTTCCTCCCCATGAATCGATGTGATGCCCATCTGCCAGCAAGAGCAGTGTCGTCGGTATCACTTTTGATGAGTAAGCAATGAGTATGTCAACATCCACAGAAGTCATCGCTCATCACTGGGCATTCGCAATCTTTCTTATTGTAGCCATTGGCCTGTGCTGCCTGATGTTAGTCGGCGGCTGGTTCCTGGGCGGTCGCGCCCGCGCAAGGCACAAAAACACACCTTTCGAATCAGGTATTGATTCAGTAGGTACCGCTCGCTTACGCCTGTCTGCCAAGTTCTACCTGGTAGCCATGTTCTTCGTCATTTTTGACGTGGAAGCGCTTTACCTCTTCGCGTGGTCTACCTCCATTCGCGAAAGTGGTTGGGTGGGCTTTGTCGAGGCCGCAATTTTCATTTTAGTGTTACTGGCCGGTCTGGTTTATCTGGTGCGTATTGGCGCGCTGGACTGGACACCTGTGCGTTCACGCCGTGAACACATCAACCCGGAAAACAGTATCTCTAATCGTCAGCAGTAACAGCGAGGCAATAAGATGGATTATACGCTCACCCGCATAGATCCTAACGGTGAGAATGACCGTTACCCCCTGCAAAAACAGGAGATCGTAACCGACCCCCTGGAGCAAGAAGTCAACAAAAGCGTGTACATGGGCAAGCTCGAACATGCCATGCACGACATGGTCAACTGGGGTCGTAAGAACTCCATCTGGCCATACAACTTTGGCCTTTCTTGCTGCTACGTTGAAATGGTGACGTCATTCACTGCGGTGCATGACGTTGCGCGTTTTGGGGCCGAGGTACTGCGTGCTTCTCCACGTCAGGCTGACCTGATGGTGGTGGCCGGGACCTGCTTTACCAAGATGGCACCGGTTATTCAGCGTCTTTATGACCAGATGCTGGAGCCAAAATGGGTTATCTCCATGGGCGCATGTGCAAACTCCGGCGGTATGTACGACATTTATTCCGTTGTGCAGGGCGTTGATAAGTTCATTCCGGTGGATGTGTACATCCCGGGCTGCCCGCCGCGTCCAGAGGCCTATATGCAGGCGCTGATGCTGCTCCAGGAGTCAATTGGTAAAGAACGCCGCCCGCTTTCATGGGTTGTTGGCGATCAGGGTGTCTATCGCGCGAACATGCAGTCTGAGCGCGAGCGTAAACGTGGTGAACGTATTGCCGTCACCAACCTGCGTACGCCTGACGAAATTTAATTTGCGCCTGTGGGCCTGGAGAACACCTTCGCATATCACTACTCAAATAGCGCGAAGCCAGGCTTAACAGTCACCACGGACCATTTGCAATGGTGAACAATATGACCGACTTAACCGCGCAAGAAGCCGCCTGGCAGACCCGGGATCATCTCGATGACCCCGTCATTGGCGAACTGCGCAACCGTTTTGGGCCGGATGCCTTTACTGTTCAGGCCACCCGCACCGGGGTACCCGTTGTTTGGGTGAAGCGTGAGCAATTACTGGAAGTTGTCGATTTCCTCAAGAAATTGCCAAAACCTTACGTCATGCTGTTTGACTTACACGGCATGGACGAACGTCTGAGAACGCACCGCCAGGGTCTCCCTGCTGCGGATTTTTCCGTTTTCTACCACCTGATCTCAATAGACCGCAACACGGATATCATGCTCAAGGTGGCATTGTCTGAAAACGACATGCATCTGCCGACGATCACCAAACTTTTCCCGAACGCCAACTGGTACGAGCGTGAAACCTGGGAAATGTTCGGCATGACCTTCGACGGTCACCCGCATCTGACGCGCATCATGATGCCGCAGACCTGGACCGGCCACCCGCTGCGTAAAGACTACCCGGCACGCGCCACCGAATTCGACCCGTTTGAGCTGACCAAAGCCAAGCAGGATCTGGAGATGGAAGCGCTGACCTTCAAGCCGGAAGACTGGGGCATGAAGCGCGGCACCGAAAACGAGGACTTCATGTTCCTCAACCTCGGTCCAAACCACCCCTCTGCGCACGGTGCATTCCGTATTATCCTTCAGCTTGACGGTGAAGAAATTGTCGACTGCGTCCCTGACATCGGCTACCACCACCGTGGTGCCGAGAAGATGGGCGAGCGTCAGTCCTGGCACAGCTACATTCCGTACACCGACCGTATCGAATACCTCGGCGGCTGCGTGAACGAAATGCCATACGTGCTGGCCGTTGAGAAGCTGGCAGGCATCACCGTCCCGGATCGCGTTAACGTGATTCGCGTGATGCTGTCTGAACTGTTCCGTATTAACAGCCACCTGCTGTACATCTCCACGTTCATTCAGGACGTCGGCGCGATGACGCCGGTCTTCTTCGCCTTTACCGACCGTCAGAAAATCTACGATCTGGTGGAAGCGATTACCGGTTTCCGTATGCACCCGGCCTGGTTCCGCATCGGCGGTGTGGCGCACGATCTGCCGCGCGGCTGGGACCGCCTGCTGCGTGAATTCCTCGACTGGATGCCGAAACGTCTGGCGTCTTACGAGAAAGCCGCGCTGCGTAACTCCATCCTGAAAGGCCGTTCTCAGGGCGTTGCTGCCTACGGCGCGAAAGAAGCGCTGGAGTGGGGAACCACAGGTGCAGGTCTGCGTGCGACGGGTATTGATTTCGACGTGCGTAAAGCCCGTCCTTACTCTGGTTACGAGAACTTCGACTTTGAAGTCCCGGTTGGCGGCGGCGTATCCGACTGCTACACCCGCGTGATGCTGAAAGTGGAAGAGCTGCGCCAGAGCCTGCGCATCCTTGAGCAGTGCCTCAATAACATGCCGGAAGGCCCGTTCAAGGCGGATCACCCGCTGACGACGCCGCCACCGAAAGAGCGCACGCTGCAACATATCGAAACCCTGATCACCCACTTCCTGCAAGTTTCCTGGGGCCCGGTCATGCCAGCACAGGAATCCTTCCAGATGATTGAAGCGACCAAGGGTATCAACAGCTACTACCTCACCAGCGACGGCAGCACCATGAGCTACCGCACCCGCGTGCGTACGCCAAGCTTCGCGCACTTGCAGCAGATCCCGGCCGCCATTCGCGGCAGTCTGGTCTCCGACCTGATTGTGTATCTGGGTAGTATCGATTTTGTTATGTCAGATGTGGACCGCTAATTATGCACGAGAATCAACAACCACAAACCGAGGCTTTTGAGCTGAGTGAAGCAGAGCGTGCCGCCATTGAGCACGAGATGCACCACTACGAAGACCCACGTGCGGCGTCCATTGAAGCGCTGAAAATCGTACAGAAACAGCGTGGTTGGGTGCCGGATGGGGCGATCTACGAGATCGCAAAAGTGCTGGGTATTCCGGCAAGTGACGTAGAAGGCGTAGCCACGTTCTACAGCCAGATCTTCCGTCAGCCGGTAGGCCGCCATGTGATCCGCTACTGTGACAGCGTGGTCTGCCACATCACCGGTTATCAGGGCATTCAGGCTGCGATTGAGAAGAAACTCAATATCAAGCCGGGCCAGACCACCTTCGACGGACGCTTTACTCTGCTGCCAACCTGCTGCCTGGGTAACTGCGACAAGGGGCCGACCATGATGATTGATGAGGACACTCACAGCCATCTGACGCCGGAAGCGATTCCTGACCTGCTGGAGCAGTACAAATGAAAACTGTGATTCGTACTGCTGAGACGCATCCGCTGACCTGGCGTCTGCGTGATGACAAACAGCCGGTCTGGCTCGACGAATATCAGAGCAAAAACGGCTATGCCGGCGCGCGTAAAGCCCTTGGCGGCATGGCGCCGGACGACATCGTTAACGCGGTGAAAGAGTCTGGCCTGAAAGGCCGCGGGGGCGCGGGCTTCTCCACCGGTCTGAAGTGGAGTCTGATGCCGAAAGATGAATCCATGAACATCCGTTACCTGCTGTGTAACGCCGATGAAATGGAGCCGGGTACCTATAAAGACCGCCTGCTGATGGAACAGCTGCCGCACCTGCTGGTGGAAGGCATGCTGATCTCCGCGTTCGCGCTGAAAGCGTACCGTGGCTATATCTTCCTGCGCGGTGAATACATCGAAGCGGCTGAAAACCTGCGTCGCGCGATTGCCGAAGCCACTGAAGCCGGTCTGCTGGGTAAAAACATCCTGGGCACCGGGTTTGACTTCGAGCTGTTCGTGCACACCGGTGCCGGACGTTACATCTGCGGTGAAGAAACCGCGCTGATTAACTCCCTGGAAGGCCGCCGCGCGAACCCGCGCTCCAAGCCACCGTTCCCGGCAAGCTCCGGCGTGTGGGGTAAACCGACCTGCGTCAACAACGTCGAAACCCTGTGCAACGTCCCGGCGATCCTCGCGAACGGCGTGGAGTGGTATCAGGGCATCTCCTCAAGCAAAGATGCCGGTACCAAGCTGATGGGCTTCTCCGGTCGCGTGAAGAACCCTGGCGTCTGGGAGCTGCCGTTCGGCACCACCGCACGCGAAATTCTTGAAGACTACGCCGGCGGCATGCGCGATGGCCTGAAATTCAAAGCCTGGCAGCCGGGTGGGGCAGGGACGGACTTCCTGACCGAAGCCCACCTTGACCTGCCAATGGAGTTCGAAAGCATTGGTAAAGCAGGCAGCCGTCTGGGTACCGCGCTGGCGATGGCCGTCGACCACGAGATCGGCATGGTATCCCTGGTGCGTAACCTGGAAGAGTTCTTCGCCCGCGAGTCCTGCGGCTGGTGTACACCGTGCCGTGATGGTCTGCCGTGGAGCGTGAAGATCCTGCGTGCTATCGAACGTGGCGAAGGCCAGCCTGGCGATATCGAGACACTTGAGCAACTGTGTCGATTCTTAGGGCCGGGTAAAACCTTCTGTGCCCACGCACCGGGCGCCGTCGAGCCGCTGCAAAGCGCGATTAAATATTTCCGCGACGAATTCGAAGCAGGCATCAAGCAGCCGTTCAGCAATACCCATTCGATCAATGGTATTCAGCCGAACCTGCTGAAAGCGCGCTGGTAAAAACAGAATTTTGATTAACGCTCGGTTTCGGCCGAGCCAACTGGAAGCATGCTAATGGCTACGATTCATGTAGACGGCAAAGAATACGAAGTCAACGGGGCGGACAACCTGCTGGAAGCTTGTCTGTCTCTTGGCCTCGATATTCCGTACTTTTGCTGGCATCCGGCGCTGGGCAGCGTCGGTGCTTGCCGCCAGTGTGCGGTGAAGCAATATCAAAACGCGGAAGACACGCGTGGTCGCCTGGTGATGTCCTGTATGACGCCAGCCGCCGAAGGCACCTTTATTTCGATTGATGACGAAGAAGCCAAACAGTTCCGTGAAAGCGTGGTGGAGTGGTTGATGACCAACCACCCGCACGACTGTCCGGTGTGTGAGGAGGGCGGTAACTGCCACCTTCAGGATATGACCGTCATGACCGGTCACAGCTTCCGTCGCTATCGCTTTACCAAGCGTACCCACCGTAACCAGGATCTGGGGCCGTTCATCTCTCACGAAATGAACCGCTGCATCGCCTGCTACCGCTGCGTGCGTTATTACAAAGATTATGCAGACGGACAGGATCTGGGCGTATATGGCGCGCATGACAACGTCTACTTCGGTCGTCCGGAAGACGGTACGCTGGAAAGCGAATTCTCCGGTAACCTGGTAGAAATCTGTCCGACCGGCGTATTCACGGATAAAACCCACTCTGAACGTTACAACCGTAAATGGGACATGCAGTTTGCGCCAAGCATCTGCCAGCAGTGCTCCCTTGGCTGTAACACCAGCCCGGGTGAACGTTACGGCGAACTGCGTCGTATCGAAAACCGTTACAACGGTACCGTTAACCACTACTTCCTCTGCGACCGCGGTCGTTTCGGCTATGGCTATGTGAACCTGAAAGACCGTCCGCGTCAGCCGGTACAGCGCCGTGGCGATGACGTCATTACCCTCAACGCTGAGCAGGCGATGCAGGGCGCGGCGGATATTCTGCGTCAGTCGAAGAAAGTGATCGGCATCGGTTCCCCGCGCGCCAGCATCGAAAGCAACTTCGCGCTGCGCGAGCTGGTTGGGGCGGAAAACTTCTATACCGGTATCGCCCAGGGCGAGCAGGAACGTCTCCAGCTGGTGCTGAAAGTGCTGCGTGAAGGCGGCATTCATACGCCTGCGCTGCGCGAAATCGAATCCTATGATGCGGTTCTGGTGCTCGGTGAAGACCTGACGCAGACTGGCGCACGCGCGGCTCTGGCGGTTCGTCAGGCGGTGAAAGGCAAAGCACGTGAAATGGCAGCGGCGCAGAAAGTGGCTGACTGGCAGATTGCGGCCATCCTTAACATCGGCCAGCGCGCGAAGCATCCTCTGTTTGTGACTAACGTTGACAACACCCGTCTGGACGATATCGCCGCGTGGACCTACTGCGCGCCGGTTGAAGATCAGGCGCGCCTCGGCTTTGCCATTGCCCACGCGCTGGACAGCAACTCGCCGGCCGTTGAACTGGATCGCGACCTGCAAAACAAGGTCGACGTGATTGTTCAGGCACTGGCGGGGGCGAAGAAACCTCTGATTATTTCCGGTACCAACGCCGGTAGCGCTGAAATCATTCAGGCCGCAGCAAACGTTGCCAAAGCCCTGAAGGGCCGCGGCGCTGACGTCGGTGTGACCATGATTGCCCGTGCGGTGAACAGCATCGGTCTGGGTATGATTGGCGGCGGCTCGCTGGAAGACGCGTTAAGCGAACTGGAATCCGGTGCCGCTGACGCCGTTGTGGTGCTGGAAAACGACCTGCATCGCCATGCTTCTGCCGCTCGCGTTGACGCCGCGCTCTCCAGAGCGCCGCTGGTGATGGTTATCGACCATCAGCGCACCGCGATCATGGACAAAGCGCACCTCGTGCTCTCTGCGGCAAGCTTCGCAGAAAGCGACGGGACGGTGATCAACAACGAAGGCCGCGCCCAGCGTTTCTTCCAGGTTTATGACCCGGCCTACTACGACAGCAACACCGTGATGCTGGAAAGCTGGCGCTGGCTGCACTCTCTGCACAGCACCGTGCAGAGCCGTGAAGTGGACTGGACGCAGCTCGACCACGTTATCGACGCGGTTGTTGAAAAACTGCCTCAGCTGGCGGGTATTAAAGACGCCGCGCCTGACGCAAGCTTCCGCATTCGCGGCCAGAAACTGGCGCGTGAGCCGCACCGCTACAGCGGTCGTACCGCGATGCGCGCCAACATCAGCGTGCACGAACCGCGTCAGCCGCAGGATAAAGACACCATGTTTGCCTTCTCGATGGAAGGGAACAACCAGCCGTCTGCGCCGCGTTCGCAAATCCCGTTTGCATGGGCACCGGGCTGGAACTCCCCGCAGGCATGGAACAAGTTCCAGGCTGAAGTGGGTGGTCACCTGCGCCACGGCGATCCGGGCGTGCGTCTGATTGAAGCCTCCGAAACCGGTCTGGACTTCTTCACCACCGTTCCGGCGAGCTTCCAGGCGCAGGAAGGTCACTGGCGTATTGCACCGTACTACCATCTGTTCGGTAGCGACGAAATGTCCCAGCGTTCTCCGGTATTCCAGCAGCGTATGCCGCAGCCGTACATCAAGCTCAACCCGGCGGATGCCGCGAAGCTTGGCGTTAACGCGGGTGCGAACATTGCCTTTAGCTACGACGGCCAGACAATCAGCCTGCCGCTGATTATTTCTGAACGCCTGTCAGCAGGGCAGGTGGGTCTGCCGATGGGTATGCCTGGCATCGCGCCGGTCCTGGCGGGTGCGCATCTTGATAACCTTCAGGAGGCAAAAGCATGAGTTGGTTAACGCCGGATCTTATCGACATCCTGCTGAGCATTCTGAAAGCGGTTGTGATTCTGCTGGTGGTCGTCACCTGCGGCGCGTTCATGAGCTTTGGTGAACGTCGTTTGCTCGGTCTGTTCCAGAACCGTTACGGACCGAACCGCGTGGGCTGGGGTGGTTCACTCCAGCTGGTCGCCGACATGATCAAGATGTTCTTTAAAGAGGACTGGGTTCCGCGCTTCTCGGACCGCGTGATCTTTACGCTGGCGCCGATGATCGCCTTCACCTCGCTGCTGCTGGCGTTTGCTATCGTTCCGGTCAGCCCGACCTGGGTGGTGGCTGACCTGAACATCGGCATTCTGTTCTTCCTGATGATGGCAGGCCTCGCGGTTTACGCGGTGCTGTTCGCAGGCTGGTCCAGTAACAACAAATACTCGCTGCTGGGTGCGATGCGTGCTTCCGCGCAGACGCTGAGCTACGAAGTGTTCCTGGGTCTCTCTCTGATGGGCGTGGTGGCGCAGGCCGGTTCATTTAACATGACCGACATCGTCAACAACCAGGCCGACATCTGGAACGTTATCCCGCAGTTCTTTGGGTTTATTACCTTTGCCATCGCGGGCGTGGCGGTGTGTCACCGTCACCCGTTTGACCAGCCAGAAGCCGAACAGGAACTGGCCGACGGTTACCACATTGAATATTCCGGTATGAAGTTCGGTCTGTTCTTTGTGGGCGAGTACATCGGTATCGTCACCATTTCCGCGTTGATGGTAACGCTGTTCTTTGGTGGCTGGCATGGCCCGTTCTTACCGCCGTTCATCTGGTTCGCGCTGAAAACCGCGTTCTTCATGATGATGTTCATTTTGATTCGCGCAGCGTTACCGCGTCCGCGTTATGACCAGGTAATGTCCTTCGGCTGGAAAGTGTGCCTGCCGCTGACGCTCGTCAACTTGTTGGTAACGGCGGCTGTCATTCTCTGGCAGCAGCCATAAGGGGCTTTGAGATCATGACCTTAAAAGAATTATTGGTAGGTTTCGGCACTCAGGTACGCAGTATCTGGATGATCGGCCTGCATGCGTTTGCCAAACGCGAAACCCGGATGTACCCGGAAGAGCCGGTATATCTGCCGCCGCGCTACCGTGGACGTATCGTGCTGACGCGCGATCCGGACGGTTCCGAGCGTTGCGTTGCCTGTAACCTGTGTGCGGTAGCGTGTCCGGTGGGCTGTATCTCTCTGCAAAAAGCAGAGACGGTAGACGGCCGCTGGTACCCTGAGTTCTTCCGCATCAACTTCTCACGCTGCATTTTCTGCGGTCTGTGTGAAGAAGCGTGCCCAACCACGGCGATTCAGCTGACTCCAGACTTCGAGCTGGGTGAGTACAAGCGTCAGGATCTGGTGTACGAGAAAGAGGATCTGCTGATTTCCGGTCCGGGCAAATACCCGGAATATAATTTCTACCGGATGGCGGGTATGGCAATCGACGGCAAAGATAAAGGCGAAGCAGAGAACGAAGCTAAGCCTATCGACGTCAAGAGCCTGTTACCGTAAGGAGAGGGCAATGGAATTCGCTTTTTATATCTGTGGCCTTATCGCCATCCTGGCTACGCTGCGAGTGATCACGCACACCAATCCGGTGCATGCGCTGCTGTATTTAATCATCTCGCTGCTGGCTATTTCCGGGGTGTTCTTTGCGCTTGGCGCGCACTTCGCTGGTGCGCTGGAAATCATCGTCTACGCCGGGGCCATCATGGTGCTGTTTGTGTTCGTGGTGATGATGCTGAACCTGGGCGGCTCTGAAATTGAGCAGGAACGTCAGTGGTTAAAACCGCAGGTGTGGATTGGCCCGGCGATTCTGTCGGCCATCATGCTGGCGGTGATTGTTTACGCCATTCTGGGCGTCAACGACCAGGGTATCGACGGGACGCCAATCAGCGCGAAAGCCGTGGGTATCACCCTGTTTGGTCCGTACGTTCTGGCGGTTGAGCTGGCCTCAATGCTGCTGCTGGCGGGTCTGGTTGTGGCCTTCCACGTTGGCCGCGAAGAGCGTGTCGGCGAGGTGCTGAGCAACCGCACTGACGACCGCGCGAAAAGAAAAACGGAGGAACGCGCATGATCCCCTTAACACATGGACTGATCCTCGCTGCGATTTTATTCGTTCTGGGCTTAACCGGTCTGGTTATCCGCCGCAATCTGCTGTTTATGCTGATCGGTCTGGAAATCATGATCAACGCTTCCGCGCTGGCCTTTGTGGTCGCCGGCAGCTACTGGGGCCAGACCGATGGTCAGGTGATGTACATTCTCGCCATCAGCCTCGCGGCTGCTGAAGCGAGTATTGGCCTGGCGCTGTTGCTACAGCTCCATCGTCGCCGCCAGAACCTGAACATCGATTCAGTAAGTGAGTTGCGTGGATGAACATGCTTGCCTTAACCATTATTTTTCCGCTGATTGGCTTCGTGCTGCTGGCGTTTTCTCGCGGCCGCTGGTCTGAGAATCTGTCTGCCACCGTGGGCATTGGCTCTATCGGCCTGGCTGCGCTGGTCACAGCGTATGCGGGTATCGACTTCTTTAACAATGGACGTCAGGCCTACAGCGTACCGCTGTGGAACTGGATGTCGGTCGGTAACTTCAACATCGGTTTCAACCTGGTGCTGGATGGTCTGTCTCTGACCATGCTCTCCGTAGTTACCGGCGTCGGCTTCCTGATCCACATGTTCGCCTCCTGGTACATGCGCGGTGAAGAGGGATACTCCCGCTTCTTCGCCTACACCAACCTGTTTATCGCCAGCATGGTGGTTCTGGTGCTGGCCGATAACCTGCTGCTGATGTATCTGGGCTGGGAAGGCGTGGGTCTGTGTTCTTACCTGCTGATCGGTTTCTACTACACCGATCCGAAGAATGGCGCAGCGGCCATGAAAGCGTTCGTCGTGACCCGTGTGGGTGACGTGTTCCTCGCTTTCGCGCTGTTCATTCTCTACAACGAACTGGGCACGCTGAACTTCCGCGAAATGGTGGAACTGGCGCCGGCGCACTTCGAAGCAGGCAACAACATGCTGTGGTGGGCAACGCTGATGCTGCTGGGTGGCGCTGTGGGTAAATCCGCGCAGCTGCCGTTGCAGACATGGCTGGCCGACGCAATGGCGGGTCCAACCCCTGTCTCCGCGTTGATCCACGCCGCGACCATGGTTACCGCCGGTGTCTACCTGATTGCGCGTACCCATGGCCTGTTCCTGATGACCCCGGAAATTCTGCATCTGGTGGGTATTGTCGGTGCGGTTACGCTGGTGCTGGCTGGCTTTGCCGCGCTGGTGCAGACCGACATCAAACGCGTTCTCGCGTACTCCACCATGAGCCAGATTGGTTACATGTTCCTGGCGCTGGGCGTTCAGGCGTGGGACGCGGCCATTTTCCACCTGATGACGCACGCGTTCTTTAAAGCGCTGCTGTTCCTCTCATCCGGTTCGGTGATCCTGGCCTGCCACCACGAGCAGAACATCTTCAAAATGGGCGGACTGCGTAAGTCCATCCCGCTGGTTTATGTCTGCTTCCTGGTAGGCGGCGCGGCGCTGGCGGCACTGCCGCTGATCACCGCGGGCTTCTTCAGTAAGGACGAAATCCTGGCGGGCGCCATGGCGAATGGTCATATCAATCTGATGGTTGCGGGTCTGGTCGGTGCGTTTATGACCTCCCTGTACACCTTCCGTATGATTTTCATCGTCTTCCACGGTAAAGAACAAATTCACGCTCACGCAGGGAAGGGGATTACCCACCACCTGCCGCTGATTGTGCTGCTGGTCCTGTCCACCTTCGTTGGCGCGATGATTGTGCCACCGTTGCAGGGTGTACTGCCGGCAACAACCGAGCTTGAGCACGGTCGCGTTCTGACGCTTGAAATCACCTCCGGCGTAGTGGCTATCGCGGGCATCCTGATTGCCGCATGGCTGTGGCTGGGCAAACGCACGCTGGTGACTGCCGTTGCCAACAGCGCGCCGGGCCGTCTGCTGGGCACCTGGTGGTACAACGCATGGGGCTTCGACTGGCTGTACGACATGATCTTCGTGAAGCCGTTCCTGGGCATTGCGTGGCTGCTGAAGCGCGATCCACTGAACAGCCTGATGAATATCCCGGCGATCCTCTCTCGCTTTGCAGGTAAAGGCCTGCTGTTCAGCGAGAACGGTTATCTGCGCTGGTATGTGGCGTCCATGAGCATCGGTGCGGTTGTCATACTGGCGCTGCTGATGGTGTTGCGTTGATTTTGAGTTAGCGGGGATTGTCTACGGACCGTAGGCCCGGTAAGCGAAGCGCCACCGGGCAAAAGGCCCCGCACTCAAACGTGAATTTTGTCGAATTCGTTGAAAATCGGTCCCTGAGGGACTTTAACAAGGAATAAAAATCGCCATGTTACTACCCTGGCTAATATTAATTCCCTTCATCGGCGGCTTCCTGTGCTGGCAGACTGAACGCTTTGGCGTGAAGATGCCGCGCTGGATCGCGCTGATCACCATGGGATTGACGCTCGCGCTTGGTCTGCAACTCTGGTTGCAGGGTGGCTACTCACTGACCCAGTCCGCGGGCCTTCCGCAGTGGCAGTCTGAGTTCATTCTGCCGTGGATCCCACGTTTCGGTATTACGATCCACCTCGCGATTGACGGTCTGTCGCTGCTGATGGTGGTGCTGACCGGTCTGCTCGGCGTTCTGGCGGTACTCTGCTCCTGGCGAGAAATCGAAAAATACCAGGGCTTCTTCCACCTGAACCTGATGTGGATCCTGGGCGGCGTGATCGGCGTGTTCCTGGCCATCGACATGTTCCTGTTCTTCTTCTTCTGGGAGATGATGCTGGTGCCGATGTACTTCCTGATCGCGCTGTGGGGCCACAAGGCATCCGACGGTAAAACGCGTATCACGGCGGCCACCAAGTTCTTCATCTACACCCAGGCGAGTGGTCTGGTGATGCTGATTGCCATCCTGGCGCTGGTATTCGTGCATTACAATGCGACCGGCGTCTGGACCTTCAACTATGAAGATCTGCTGAAGACCCCGATGTCCCACGGCGTGGAATACCTGCTGATGCTCGGCTTCTTCATCGCCTTCGCGGTGAAAATGCCGGTCGTACCGCTGCACGGCTGGCTGCCGGACGCGCACTCTCAGGCGCCAACGGCGGGTTCCGTTGACCTGGCGGGTATCTTGCTGAAAACGGCGGCCTACGGTCTGCTGCGTTTCTCCCTGCCGCTGTTCCCGAACGCCTCCGCAGAGTTCGCGCCGATTGCCATGTGGCTTGGCGTGATCGGTATCTTCTACGGTGCGTGGATGGCCTTCACGCAGTACGACATCAAACGTCTGATTGCTTACACCTCCGTTTCCCACATGGGCTTCGTGCTGATTGCCATCTACACCGGCAGCCAGCTGGCGTACCAGGGGGCGGTGATCCAGATGATTGCGCACGGCCTGTCTGCTGCCGGTCTCTTCATCCTGTGTGGTCAGCTGTACGAACGTCTGCATACCCGCGACATGCGTATGATGGGCGGCCTGTGGGGCAAAATGAAATGGCTGCCGGCGCTCTCCATGTTCTTCGCGGTGGCGACTCTGGGTATGCCGGGTACCGGTAACTTCGTCGGCGAGTTTATGATCCTGTTCGGCAGCTTCAACGTGGTACCGACGATCACCATCATCTCCACCTTTGGTCTGGTATTTGCCTCCGTGTACTCGCTGGCGATGCTGCACCGCGCTTACTTCGGTAAAGCGAAGAGTGAAATTGCTGCACAAGAACTGCCGGGGATGTCGCTGCGTGAGCTGTTCATCATCCTGCTGCTGGTCGTACTGCTGGTGCTGTTGGGCTTCTATCCGCAGCCGATTCTGGATACCTCGCACTCCGCGATGGGTAACATCCAGCAGTGGTTTGTTAATTCTGCTTCTACTACAAGGCCGTAATTCGCCATGACAATAACTCCACAACAACTGATCGCGCTGCTACCGCTGCTGATCGTCGGATTGACGGTGGTGGTTGTGATGCTCTCCATTGCGTGGCGACGCAATCACTTCCTGAATGCGACCCTGTCCGTTCTGGGTCTGAACGCTGCGTTAGTTTCCCTCTGGTTTGTTGGCCAGGCGGGAGCGATGGACGTCACGCCGCTGATGCGCGTTGACGGTTACGCCATGCTCTACACCGGTCTGGTGCTGCTGGCGAGCCTGGCAACCTGTACCTTTGCGTACCCGTGGCTCGAAGGGTACAACGACAACAAAGAAGAGTTTTACCTGCTGGTACTGATTGCCGCACTGGGCGGTATTCTGCTGGCGAACGCGAACCACCTGGCCGCGCTGTTCCTCGGTATTGAGCTGATCTCACTCCCGCTGTTCGGCCTGATTGGTTACGCTTTCCGCCAGAAGCGCTCTCTGGAAGCGGCAATCAAGTACACGATCCTGTCTGCTGCCGCGTCGTCGTTCCTGCTGTTTGGTATCGCGCTGCTGTACGCACAGACGGGTAATCTCTCCTTCATGGCGCTCGGTAAGAGCCTTGGCGACGGCATGATGCATGAGCCGCTGCTGCTGGCGGGTCTGGGCATGATGATTGTTGGCCTTGGCTTTAAACTCTCACTGGTTCCGTTCCACCTGTGGACGCCAGACGTATACCAGGGTGCCCCTGCACCGGTCTCGACCTTCCTGGCGACGGCGAGCAAAATCGCTATCTTCGGTGTGGTCATGCGTCTGTTCCTGTACGCCCCGGTGGGCGACAGCGAAGCGGTCCGCGTGGTGCTGGGCATTATCGCGTTCGTGTCCATCATCTTCGGTAACCTGATGGCGCTGAGCCAGACCAACATCAAGCGTCTGCTGGGCTACTCCTCTATCTCCCATCTGGGTTACCTGCTGGTGGCGCTGATTGCGCTGCAAAGCGGTGAGATGTCGATGGAAACTGTGGGCGTCTATCTGGCCGGTTACCTGTTTAGCAGCCTCGGCGCGTTCGGCGTGGTGAGCCTGATGTCCAGCCCGTACCGTGGCCCGGATGCGGATTCCCTGTTCTCCTACCGTGGTCTGTTCTGGCACCGTCCGATTCTGTCTGCGGTAATGACCGTGATGATGCTCTCTCTGGCGGGTATCCCGATGACGCTGGGCTTTATCGGTAAGTTCTACGTGCTGGCCGTCGGTGTGCAGGCGGGTCTGTGGTGGCTGACGGCGGGTGTCGTTATCGGCTCCGCGATTGGTCTCTACTACTACCTGCGCGTAGCGGTGAGCCTGTACCTGAGCGCGCCTCAGCAGCTCAACCGCGATGCGCCGTCTAACTGGCAGTACAGCGCGGGGGGCATTGTGGTGCTCATCTCCGCGCTGCTGGTGCTGATCTTCGGTATCTATCCGCAGCCGCTGATTGATATCGTGCAGCGCGCGATGCCGCTGATGTAAAAACAAAAAACCCGCCTCGGCGGGTTTTTTATTGTTTTCTCCCTCTCCCCGTGGGAGAGGGCCGGGGTGAGGGCACCAGCCCGCACAGAGTAAAACATGCCCAGCGGCGCTACGCTTGCAGGGCCTACGGGTTTTGTAGGTCGGGTAAGCGAAGCGCCACCCGACTAAGCCAGCTGCTTGCGGCTAATCAACGGACCTTCAATCTTCTTCATCGAGCGGTCCAGCACCTCTTCAATCACCGACGACAGCTCGTTCAGCTCAAACTTCGCCACATAGCCGTCCGCCTTCACTTTGCGAATATGATCTTCGTTCGCGTTGCCGGAAAGAGACGAGTGGATCACCACCGGAATATCTTTCAGTACCGGGTCGGATTTGATTTTGCGCGTCAGCGTAAATCCGTCCATCTCCGGCATTTCGAGGTCGGTTAATACCAGGGCAATCTTATCGGTAACGGGAACGCCCTCGGCCTGTGCCTGCGCGGCCAGCTGAGTGATTTTCTCCCACGCGTCTTTGCCGGTGATATGCAGCTGGGCCGGGATCTCCATCGCCTGCAATCCCTTCTCCAGCATTGAGCGCGCTACTTTTGAATCTTCTGCAACAATCGCGACAGAGCCAGGCTTGATGTTGAATTTGGTGGTTTCCAGATGGGTGGCGTGCAGATCGTGGTTCGCCGGGGTGATGTCGTACAGGATCTGCTCCACGTCCAGCACCATCGCCAGATCGTTGGTATCGGTTTTCTCGTCCAGACAGGCAATGCTGGTGATGTAGCGACCGCTGACGGCGGTTTCCGCGGCGTGCACCTGCTTCCAGTCCAGACGCATGATGTTTTCCACCGATTCTACGGCAAACGCCTGCACGCTGCGGGCATATTCGGTGATCAGCAGGATGTTCAGCCCGGTGGCTGGTTTGCAGCCGGCGACGGCGGCCAGATCGATCACTGGGATCACCTGGTCGCGAATGTTCACCATCCCCATCAGCGGAGACTTCATTCCCGCCGGTTTGGTGAAGGTCGGCATCGGCACAATTTCGCGCAATTTGAATACGTTGATGCCGAACAGCTCGGATTTATTTTCGTTCAGAGAGGTGCCAAGACGGAACAGCAACAGTTCAAAACGGTTGGACAGGGTCAGGTTTGCCCTGTCATCAATATCTTTCTGGAAATTATCCATTCTACCCTCAAGAGAAATGCTGGCCTTTTAATCGTTATCGGCACGCTGAGGGAAAAATGAAGGACTAAACGCTGACCTGAGCAAAATCTTCCGCCAGCTCGCATGCCGGAAATACTTCCCGGCACTCTGCCAGCAGGCTTTCAGCGCCGCGGACGTCATAGCGTGAGCTGACGTGAGTAACAATCAGTTTCCGGACGCCAGCCTCACGTGCCAGCTGCGCCGCCTGACGCGTAGAGCTGTGCCCCCGGCTGTTGGCTTTTTCTTCCATCGCCGCTTCCAGCGTCGCCTCATGCACCATCACATCTACACCTCTGGCAAGCCTGAGCGCCGAAGGGCAGGGGGCGGTATCCCCAAAAATAGCCAGTTTTTTGCCCGGCTGCGGTGGGGCGAGGTAATCCTGACCGTTGATGACGCGCCCGTCTTCCAGCGTGACGGTCTCGCCGTGCTTCAGACGCTGGAACAGCGGGCCTGGTTTCACCCCATCGGCCTGCAACGCGGCTGCGTTCAGCGCCCCGGGCTTGTCATGCTCCTCAACGCGATAGCCGTAGCATTCCACCGGATGGTTAAGCGGGTAAGCGCGCACCAGGTAATCTCCGTCATCGAACACCAGACCCTCGCCGATCTCTAACACCTCCAGCGGATAATCGGTCCACGAGCCGCTCAGGCGCAGCGTGGTTTCAACGAATTCCTGAATACCCGCGGGGCCATAAATGGTCAGCGGGTTAGCGTTACCGGCCATCGAACGGCTGCACAGCAGGCCCGGCAGGCCAAACAGATGGTCGCCGTGCAGATGGGTGATAAATATTTTATCCACTTTCCCCGGGTGGTATGAGGTATGCAGCAGCTGATGTTGCGTACCCTCGCCGCAGTCAAACAGCCACAGCCCACCGCGGGTAGGATGCTTAAGATCCAGCAGAATCGCCGTCACGTTTCGTGAGCGGGTTGGCACCCCGGCGGACGTACCCAGAAAAATCAGTTCCATAACGCAATCAGCCCTTTGCCGAATGGGAAGGGGTTTAGTATAACGTGATGAACACCAGGAAGGAGAAACACATGATCCAGTGGCAAGATCTACACCACAGCGAACTGACCGTGCATTCACTCTACGCCCTGCTCAAGCTGCGCTGCGAAGTCTTTGTGGTTGAACAAACCTGCCCGTATCAGGATATCGACGGCGATGACCTGATCGGCGAGAACCGGCACATCCTCGGCTGGCGCGATAACGAGCTGGTGGCGTATGCGAGGATTCTGAAAAGCGAAGAGGATTTTGACCCTGTCGTCATTGGCCGCGTCATTATCAGCGGCCGCGCGCGCGGTGAAAAGCTGGGCTATCAGCTGATGGAAAAAACGCTGGACGCATGCCAGAAACAGTGGCCGGATAAGGCGTTATACCTGGGCGCGCAGGCGCATTTGCAATTATTCTATGGCCATTTTGGTTTTACCCCGGTCACGGACATTTACGACGAAGACGGCATCCCACACATCGGCATGGCACGCGAAGCGAAACAGGCGCAATAGCAATACGTTGTCTATAGTTACCGGACTGGTGTACTAACATGGAGAAAAATATGTCATTTCAATCCTGGGATACCCGAGTCGACGACGACCTGACGCTGCTAAGCGAAACGCTGGAAGAAGTGCTGCGCTCTTCAGGCGATCCTGCCGATCAGAAGTACATTGAGCTCAAAGCCCGCGCCGAGCAGGCGCTGCATGACGTGAAAAACCGCGTCAGTAACGCATCCGACAATTACTACTACCGCGCCAAGCAGGCGGTTTATCGTGCCGACGATTATGTGCATGAAAAACCGTGGCAGGGCATTGGGGTCGGTGCGGCCGTAGGGCTGGTGCTGGGTCTGCTGTTAGCCCGTCGTTAAGCCGGTAAACCACTCCCTACACGTGGGTACTGCTATTTATCGTCAGTACCCCGTATAATATAAGGCTTTAACAGGGAGAGGTTCGCGTGCACTCGATTTTCCTCGCGCTGCAAAGCCTGCGTACTCAGCTTGCGCAAGCATTGCCAGCTACACCCGGTTTACGCCATTTCGATGTCTCTTTCCCGTTAAACGACGCCTTCGATCCGCTGGCCTGGCTCGGTGTGCAGCGATGCTATCCTCAGTTTTACTGGCAACAGCGCAGCGGTGATGAAGAACTTGCCGCGCTCGGAAGCCTCGCCCATTTCGATTCTCTGGCCTCGGCCTCGCGGTTTTTGCACACCCACGACGTAGCCAATGACACCCGTATCTGCGGCCTGAACGCATTCAACCCGGCGCAGGGCAAGTTGTTTTTACCGCGCCTTCTCTGGCGACGGTCTGGCGGGGTCGCCACGCTGCGTCTGCAACTGTGGAGCGAAACGTCGCTGCGGGAAGATGCCCGTGAAGCGCTGTATTTTGTCGATAACCTGCGCGACGCCGCGCCGATCCGCCCGTTGTCCGTGCAGATTGTGCAGGAAACCCATCATCCGGAAAAACCGGAATGGCTGGCGTTGATTCGTCAGGCGACGGATACCCTTGCTCGCGGCGATTTTGAGAAAGTGGTGCTCGCACGTGCCACCGATGTGCAGTGCCAGCAGCCCGTGAACGCCATCGCGCTGATGGCTGCCAGCCGCGCGCTAAACCTCAACTGCTATCATTTTTGTATGGTCTTTGACGCCAGCAACGCGTTCCTCGGCTCAACGCCTGAACGCCTGTGGCGGCGACGCGGCACGCTGCTGCGCACTGAAGCGCTGGCAGGCACCGTCGCCAGCCATTCTGACGATAAGCAGGCTCAGCGTCTGGGCGACTGGCTGATGAACGACGACAAAAATCAGCGGGAAAATATGCTGGTGGTGGAAGATATCTGCCAGCGTCTTCAGCACCATACCCGGACGCTGGAGATCCTGCCTGCGCAGGTGCTGCGTCTGCGCAAGGTGCAGCATTTACGTCGCTGTATCTGGACCGAACTTAAACAGCCTGACGACGAGCAGTGCCTGCATATTCTGCAACCGACGGCGGCGGTGGCCGGGCTGCCGCGACAGGCGGCGCGAGAATTTATTGCGAAAGTGGAGCCGTTTGACCGGGAGTGGTACGCCGGGTCGGCGGGCTATTTATCGCGCGATCAAAGCGAATTCTGTGTGGCATTACGCTCCGCCCGCGTTCACGACGCTGCGCTGCGTCTTTATGCGGGGGCGGGCATCGTCAGCGGCTCCGATCCGGAGCAGGAGTGGCAGGAGATCGAAAACAAGGCCGCCGGGCTGCGTTCCCTTCTCCTAAGGGATTAATACTGATTCGTGCAATCCCGATTCATATCAAAATTCTGACTTTTTCTATTATTTATACTGTGTCGCATTCTTGATACTGGACAATCTCATGTCAGTAAGTTCTTTTAACCGACGCTGGGCGGCGGTGATCCTTGAAGCCCTGACCCGTCATGGTGTCAGGCATGTGTGTATTGCCCCGGGCTCTCGCTCCACGCCGCTCACCCTTGCTGCCGCGGAAAACCGGGCTTTTATTCACCACACCCATTTTGATGAGCGGGGTCTGGGCCATCTGGCGCTCGGGCTGGCGAAAGTCAGCAAAGCGCCCGTGGCGGTGATAGTCACCTCCGGCACGGCGGTGGCGAACCTCTATCCGGCGCTGATAGAAGCGGGATTAACCGGCGAAAAGCTGATTTTACTCACTGCCGACCGTCCCCCGGAACTTATTGACTGCGGTGCTAATCAGGCGATTCGTCAGCCTGGCATTTTTGCCTCGCATCCTTCACAGACGGTCTCGTTGCCGCGCCCCACCCAGGATATTCCCGCCAGCTGGCTGGTCTCAACCCTCGACCACGCCATGAACGCACTGCGCAGCGGCGGGCTGCACATTAACTGCCCGTTTGCCGAGCCGCTGTACGGTGAAATGAACGATACTGGCCTCGTCTGGCAACAGCAGCTGGGAGACTGGTGGGAGAGTGAAAAACCCTGGCTGCGCGAGCAGACGCATCTGGAAAGCGCAAAACAGCGCGACTGGTTCTTCTGGCGCCAGAAGCGCGGCGTGGTGATTGCCGGGCGGATGAGTGCGGCGGAAGGCAAGCTGGCGGCGGAGTGGGCACAAACGCTTGGCTGGCCGCTGATTGGTGACGTGCTTTCCCAGACGGGCCAGCCGCTGCCCTGCGCCGACCTCTGGCTGGGTAACGCGAAAGCGGTTACCGAGCTGGCGCAGGCGCAGATTGTCGTCCAGCTGGGATCGAGCCTGACGGGGAAGCGTCTGCTCCAGTGGCAGGCCACCTGTACCCCAGAAGAGTACTGGCTGGTGGACCCGCTCGAAGGACGCCTTGACCCGGCGCACCATCGTGGCCGCCGCCTGGTGAGCGATATTGACAGCTGGCTGGAATTGCATCCGGCGGAAAAACGCAAACCCTGGGCGGTGGAGATCCCGGCGCTGTCACGTCAGGCGTGGGAACTCACCAAAACGCAGTGCGAGGCGTTCAGTGAAGCCGGGCTTGCGCACCGTATCCGCAAATATCTTCCCGAGCAGGGACAACTTTTTGTCGGTAACAGCCTGGTGGTGCGCCTGATTGACGCCTTTTCGCAGCTGCCGGCGGGTTATCCGGTGTACAGCAACCGGGGCGCGAGCGGCATTGACGGCCTGATCTCCACAGCCGCTGGCGTACAGCGGGCCAGCGCGAAATCCACGCTGGCGATTGTGGGGGATCTCTCAGCCCTCTACGATCTCAACGCGCTGGCGCTCCTGCGTCAGGCGTCGGCCCCGTTCGTGCTGATTGTTGTGAACAATAACGGCGGGCAGATTTTCTCGTTGCTGCCGACGCCGCAAAGCGAGCGTGAGCGCTTCTATCTGATGCCGCAAAACGTGCAGTTCGAACACGCCGCCGCCATGTTCAGCCTGAAGTACCATCGCCCGGAAAACTGGGACGCGCTGGAGACGGCGCTGAACACCGCCTGGCGGCAGCCTGGCGCGACGCTGATTGAGCTGGTGGTAAACGATGCTGACGGCGCGCAGAAGCTGCAACATCTGCTTGCGCAGGTGAGTCACCTGTGATCCTCGCAGGCTTCTCCCAGCCAGGAAAACCAGGCTACCCCTGGCTGGTTTTCCTGCACGGTTTTTCCGGCGACTGTCGCGAGTGGCAGGCTGTCGGGGCGTCGCTGCATGACTACCCCCGGCTCTACCTTGACCTGCCCGGGCACGGTGGTTCAGCGGATACGGGCGTGACGGGGTTTGCAGAGGTAAGTGAATTGCTCTCGCATACCCTTGTTAGTTACAACATACTAAGATACTGGCTCGTGGGGTACTCCCTCGGCGGCCGCATTGCGATGTTCCATGCCTGCCAGCATCCTGCGGGGTTAGACGGGGTGATTGTGGAAGGTGGACACCCGGGCCTGCAAGACGCCGATGCGCGCCAGGCCCGGCTGATCTCTGACCGCCGCTGGGCGTCACGGTTTCGCAGTGAGCCGCTGGAGGCCGTCTTTGCCGACTGGTATCAACAGCCGGTCTTTGCCTCACTTACGGATGATCAGCGCAGGGCGCTGATCGCGCTGCGCAGCCGGAACAACGGCCCGAGGCTGGCAGAGATGCTGGAGGCCACCTCGCTTGCCGTTCAGCCTGATTTACGTCCCGCGCTCATCGCGCGTGATTTTTCTTTTGACTATCTCTATGGCGAACGTGACGGGAAGTTTGCAGCTATCGCCGCTGAACTTAACGCCACGCGTCATGCTATCCCTCACGCCGGACACAACGCCCACCGGGACAACCCGGACGCGGTTGCCGCGAGTCTGGCTCAGATACTGCGTTATCGAACAAAGGACACGCTATGATCTATCCTGATGAACACATGCTTTACGCGCCGGTTGAATGGCAGGACTGCTCCGAAGGCTACACCGACATTCGTTACCACAAATCCGCCGATGGTATCGCCAAAATTACTATCAACCGTCCACAGGTGCGCAACGCATTTCGTCCGCTGACCGTAAAAGAGATGATCCAGGCGCTGGCGGATGCCCGCTACGACGACACTATCGGCGTCATCATCCTCACCGGGGAAGGGGAGAAAGCCTTCTGCTCCGGCGGCGATCAGAAAGTCCGCGGTGACTACGGCGGATACCAGGATGATGCGGGCACGCACCACCTGAACGTGCTGGATTTCCAGCGCCAGATCCGCACCTGTCCAAAACCGGTGGTCGCGATGGTGGCAGGGTATTCCATCGGCGGCGGTCACGTGCTGCACATGATGTGTGACCTGACGATCGCGGCGGAAAATGCCATTTTCGGTCAGACTGGCCCGAAAGTCGGCTCTTTCGACGGCGGCTGGGGCGCGTCCTATATGGCGCGCATTGTCGGTCAGAAAAAAGCCCGCGAAATCTGGTTCCTGTGCCGTCAGTACAACGCCCAGGAAGCGCTGGATATGGGGCTGGTTAACACCGTGGTGCCGATCGCCGATCTGGAAAAAGAGACCGTGCGCTGGTGTCGCGAAATGCTGCAAAACAGCCCAATGGCGCTGCGCTGCCTGAAAGCGGCCCTCAACGCCGACTGTGACGGTCAGGCGGGCCTTCAGGAGCTGGCAGGTAACGCCACCATGCTGTTCTATATGACCGAAGAGGGTCAGGAAGGGCGCAACGCGTTCAACGAAAAACGCCAGCCGGACTTCAGCAAATACAAACGGAACCCGTAATGCGTTGCGCGCAGGTTTACCGCTGGCAGATACCGATGGACGCGGGCGTGGTGCTGCGTGAACGGCGGTTAAAAACCCGTGACGGCTTTTTCGTGCATCTCCGGCAGGGCGAGCGGGAAGGGTGGGGCGAAATCGCCCCGCTTCCGGGCTTTAGCCTGGAAACGCCGGACGAGGCGCAGGCTGCGCTGATGGCCTGGACGTACGAATGGCGTGAGGGAGCAGTTCCGGCGCTGCCGGACGTACCTTCCGCCGCGTTCGGCATCAGCTGTGCGCTGGCAGAGCTGGACGGCAGTTTACCGGACGCGGCGAACTATTGCGCCGCGCCGCTCTGTACCGGCGATCCGGATGAACTTTTCGCGCTCCTTTCCGCGATGCCTGGCGAGAAGGTGGCGAAAATAAAGGTTGGCCTGTACGAAGCAGTGCGCGACGGAATGGTGGTTAACCTGTTACTGGAAGCCATTCCCGATCTACACCTGCGCCTGGACGCCAACCGCGCCTGGACGCCGCTCAGGGCGCAACAGTTTGCGAAGTACGTCAACCCGGCGTACCGCAGCCGCATCGCGTTTCTCGAAGAGCCGTGCAAAACGCGCGACGACTCGCGCGCCTTTGCCCGGGAAACCGGCATTGCCATTGCCTGGGATGAGAGCCTGCGCGAAGCCGATTTCGCGTTTGCCGCCGAGCCGGGCGTCAGGGCCGTGGTGATTAAGCCAACGCTGACCGGCAGCCTCGACAAGGTGCGCGAGCAGGTTGCGGCGGCCCATGCCGCAGGGCTGACGGCGGTGATCAGTTCATCCATCGAATCCAGCCTCGGCCTGACGCAGCTGGCGCGCATCGCTGCATGGTTAACGCCGGACACCGTTCCCGGTCTCGATACGCTAAACCTGATGCAGGCCCAGCTGATTCGTCAGTGGCCTGGCAGCACCTTGCCGTGCCTCGACGTCGGGGCGCTGGAGCCATTGCGATGAGTTTTACCGACTGGCCGTGGCGGCACTGGCGCACCCGGAGTGCCAATAAACCCGCGCTGCGTTTAGACGATATAACGCTCAGCTGGTCTCAGCTGGGCGAGCGTATCGATCGTCTCGCAGCCGGTTTTCAGTCTCAGGGCGTTACGGACGGTGATGGCGTCATGCTGCTCGCCCACAACCACCCGCAGACCCTGCTGGCCTGGCTGGCGCTGCTTCAGTGCGGCGCCCGCATTTTGCCGGTGAACCCTCAGCTTCCCCGTCCGCTGCTGGACGTCCTCCTGCCGCAGATGACCCTGCGCTTTGCGCTGGTGCTTAACGGTGAGTATGACGGTCTGCCCGGTCTGGTATTAAGAGAGGGCGAGGGGCAGGGCGGCGTCACGTGGCGGGTAGAACGCCTGGCCTCAATGACGCTCACCTCTGGCTCCACCGGCTTGCCGAAAGCGGCGGTGCACACCTGTGCCGCCCACCTTGCCAGCGCAAAAGGGGTGCTGGCGCTGATGCCTTACGGCGATAGCGACGACTGGCTGCTCTCTCTGCCGCTGTTTCACGTCTCCGGTCAGGGGATTTTGTGGCGCTGGTTGCAGGGCGGAGGCCGTCTCACCGTGCGTGAAAAACAGCCGCTGGAACAGGCGCTACAGGGCTGTACCCACGCCTCGCTGGTGCCAACGCAGCTGTGGCGGCTGCTTAATTCACACCATCCCGTCGCGCTGAAAGCCGTGCTGCTCGGCGGGGCGGAAATCCCCGTTGCGCTGACCGAACAGGCGCGCGAGCAGGGGATCCGTACGTTCTGCGGCTACGGTCTGACCGAGTTCGCCTCCACCGTCTGCGCCAAAGAGGCCGACGGCGCGCCGGACGTGGGCAGCGCGCTGCCGGGCAGAGACGTTCAGGTGGTGAACGGTGAAGTCTGGATCCGGGCGGAAAGCATGGCGGCGGGCTACTGGCGAGACGGCGCATTATTGCCGCTGGTCAATGAGCAGGGCTGGTTCGCCACCCGCGATCGCGGCGAGTGGCATGACGGACGCCTGACCATTCTGGGCCGAATGGACAATCTCTTTTTCAGCGGCGGAGAAGGGATCCAGCCCGAAGCGCTGGAGCGCGTTATCGCCACGCATCCGCAGGTAAGCCAGGCGTTTGTCGTTCCGCTGGATGATGCCGAGTATGGGCAACGTCCGGTGGCGGTAGTGGAATGCGAGCCGGGCACGGATATCACGCTGCTGCCGGAGTGGGTTCAGGGCAGGCTGGCGCGCTTTGAGCAGCCGGTACACTGGCTGGCGCTGCCGTCAGAACTGAAAAATGGCGGGATTAAAATCTCCCGCCAGGCGTTAAAGCAGTGGGTCAATGCCCTGTTGAGGGGCTAATCAGCCGATATCCGGCTGCGGTTTGTGCTGGCGTCGGCGGACCCAGCGCAGCACCGGCGGCACGACAATCACCATAATCGCCATTGCCAGCAGGATCTTCGTCACGCTGCTCTCCCACAGGATCCCCATGTTGCCATTGCTGATGGAGAGGGCGCGGCGCAGGTTTTGCTCCAGCATTTCCCCCAGCACAAACCCTAAAATCAGCGGCGACATCGGGAAGTGCATCTTGCGCAGAATGTAGCCCAGCACGCCGAGCAGCACCATCAACACCAGGTCGAAGGTGGTGCTGTGCACCGCGTACACCCCAACCGCAGAGACGGCGGCGATGGCCGGGACCAGGAACCACAGGGGAATGGTCAGCATGCGGGTGAACAGGCCGATCAGCGGGATGTTCATTACCAGCAACATCACGTTGGCGATCAGCAGGGCGGCAATTAAACCCCAGACGATATCGGGCTGCTCGGTAAACATCGCCGGACCCGGGGTGATGTTATAGAGCGTCAGCGCGCCCATCATTACCGCCGTGGTGCCGGAGCCCGGCACGCCGAGGGTCAGCATCGGGATAAACGAGCCGCAGGCCGAGGCGTTATTCGCCGCCTCCGGCGCCGCCACGCCGCGGATATCGCCTTTGCCGAAGCTGTCGCTGTTACCGCTCAGCTTTTTCTCGGTCATGTAGGTGATGGCGCTGGCGATAGTAGCCCCCGCGCCGGGCAGAATGCCGACGAAGAAACCGATCACCGACGAACGCAGGGTGGCGCCAATACACTGCGCCCCCTCTTTGGCATTAAAGAGCATACGTCCGGTTTTACGCACCAGCGTCTGCCCGCTGCTGGTATGCTCCAGCATCAGTAAGATTTCTGAGACAGAGAACAGACCAATCACCACGACGATAAACTGCACGCCGTCGGAGAGATGAACGCTGTCGAAGGTAAAACGATAAACCCCGGTGTTGGCATCCACGCCGACGGTCGCCAGACTGAGGCCAATCAACGCAGACAAAAACGACTTCAGCGGATTCTGCGCCATCATGCTGCCGAGACAGGCGATGGCGAACACCATCAGGGCAAAATACTCGGCCGGACCAAACGCCAGCGACCACTGGGCCAGCGCCGGGGCGAAGAGGATGATGCCGCCAATGGCGATCATGGAGCCAAAGAACGAGCTGACGGCAGAAATAGAGAGCGCCACGCCGCCGCGCCCCTGCTGCGCCATCGGGTAGCCATCCAGCGCGGTCATAATGGCGGCGGCATCGCCGGGCACGTTAAGCAGAATCGAGGAAATACGCCCCCCGTATTCGCAGCCGATATAGACCGTCGCCAGCAGGATCAGCGCCGATTCCGCAGGCAGGTGCAGCGCAAAGGCCAGCGGCAGTAAAATCGCCACGCCGTTGATAGGGCCAAGGCCCGGCAGCAGGCCGACGATGGTCCCGACGAAACAGCCGATCAGGGCGATCACCAGGTTTTCCGGGGTCATCGCTACCGCGAACCCCTGAGAGAGATAGATCCAGGTATCCATAGCGTGCTCCGTTAGTTAAACCATGCGCCGAGCGGCAGGGTTACGTCCAGCAGGCGGTCGAAGGCGTACCAGAGTAAAATGCCCAGTACGACCCCGGAGATCCCCGCCGCAGGCAGCGAGGCGTTAAACAGTATGCCAATCACCATCGTCAGCAGGGCGGTGGCAATCGGGAAGCCGAGCCACTCAAAGCCCCACGCATACATCAGCAGGACAATTACCATTACCAGCAGACGTTGCAGCGTACGGCGTGGCGGCCACTCCACGGTATCCGGATGGCGCAGCAGCAGCGCCACCGAGCAGAGCAGCATCAGGCCGACTATGCCGACGGGGAAGGGGCGTGGCCCCACGGGTTCATAGCTGTATTCGCTGTGGATCTGCCAGGCGACGAACATGCCGCCAATGCAGAGCAGCAGCCATATCCCGGCAAAAATGCGATCGCTCATAGCGCCTCCGGTTATTTCGCCAGACCAAAGGCTTTCGCCTGTTCGCGGTAGTCATTCACCTGTTTTTTGACATACTCGTCCAGCTGCTTGCCGTTCAGGTTGAACTCAAACAGCCCGCGCAGATCGCGCTGTTTTTTGAACTCCTCGGTTTGCTGAAGTTTTGCGAAGGTATCCACCCACCACTGGTACTCGGCGTCGGTCACTTTTGGCCCGACGAAGAAGCCGCGGATGATCGGCCAGACCAGGTTATAACCCTGCTCTTTAGCGGTTGGGACGTCTGCCAGCTGGCCCGGCAGACGGTTTTCCGAGAAGACCGCCAGCACGCGGATCTTATCCCCGCTCAGGTAGGGCACCATTTCGCTGAGATCGCCCGATACCGCCTGGACGTGATTGCCCATCAGCGCCGTCACCGGCTCGCCGCCGCCTTCAAAGGCCACGTAACGCATCTTGTGCGGATCCACTTTGGCCTGCTGCGCCAGCAGCGCGGCTTTCATCCAGTCCTGGCTGCCGATAGAGGCGCCCGCGCCAATGACCACGCTGTTCGGATCTTTTTCCATGGCGGTCAGCAGATCTTTCAGGGATTTCCACGGGGAGTCCGCGCGCACGGCGATCATGCCGTAATCGGTGCCTACGGTGGCGAGCCAGCGCACGTCATTCACGTCATAACGACCAAATTTCCCCTGCGACAGGTTCAGCAGCGAACCGCCGGAGAAGGCCACCACGGTGCCCGCTTCGGCAGGGCGCTGCGCGACGATGGCGTTATAGGCTACCGCGCCCACGCCGCCGGGCATGTAGGTGACGCGCATCGGTTTCTCGATGGCCTTCGTCTCCAGCAGGCTGACCTGAATCAGCTTACAGGTCAGGTCGAAGCCGCCGCCGGGTTTGGCCGGGGCGATACATTCGGTACGGGATGGCGCGTCTTGCGCCTGGACGACAGAGGCACTCAACAGCAATACGCTTGCAGCAAGGGTAGAAAGTAATTGTTTTTTCATCGTTTATCCTCACGCCGGAGAACCGGGAGTACGGGTACGGGTGTATTTTTTCTGATTATGTGAACCACCTTGTAGCGGTTCCGTTGCGTGATTGTTAAAACAATAACCTTTCATTTCCCTTTCACTGCGACACCAACTTTACAGGATGTGATATGCGTCTCTTACTGGCGGAAGATAATCGTGAGCTGGCTCACTGGCTGGAAAAAGCGCTGGTACAAAACGGATTTGCCGTGGATTGCGTCAACGATGGACGGGCGGCCGATCATCTTTTGCAGGGAGAAAACTATGCCGTCGCGATCCTTGATATCGGCATGCCCGGCTTCGACGGGCTGGAGGTGGTGCATCGCCTGAGAAAACGCGGGCAGACGCTGCCGGTGCTGTTTCTTACCGCCCGCAGCAACGTGGCAGACAGGGTGAAGGGGTTGAATGCCGGGGCGGATGACTACCTGCCGAAACCGTTCGAGCTGGAGGAGCTTGATGCCCGCCTGCGCGCGCTGCTGCGCCGCAGCGAAGGACGAACCCAGGAGCGCCAGCGGCTGGGAGAGCTGGAGTACGATGATGAAGGCTTTTTTCTGCTGCGCGATGAACCCCTTTCCCTCACGCCGCGCGAACTCTCTTTGCTGAAGGTGCTGATGCACCGCCGGACCCGTCCCGTCTCCCGGCAACAGCTTTTCGACCAGGTATTCAGCCTGAACGACGACGTCAGCCCCGAGAGCATCGATCTCTATATTCACCGCCTGCGTAAGAAGCTGACCGGCAGCGGGGTGCGGATCATTACCCTCCGGGGGCTGGGCTACGTGCTGGAGTGCGGCGATGAGGTGGGTTAAGCCGCAGTCGCTTTACCTGCAACTTTTGCTTTTTCTGGGTTTGCCGCTGCTGCTGTTATGGGGGCTGTCAGCCTTTAACAGCTACGTTAGCGCGTTACAGGCGGCGACGCAGGCCTATGACCGCACGCTGTTATCCTCGGCGCGCACGGTGTCAGAGCGGCTGGTGGTGCACAACGGTAAACTCCAGGTGAACGTGCCCTGGGTCGTGCTCGACAGCTTCGAGCTGAACATGAACGATCGCCTCTATTACAAGGTCGTGGACCCTGACGGGCGGACGATCTCCGGCTACGACGATCTGCCGAATATGCCTCCCTCCACGTCGCGCACTACACACTATCCGGCGCTGGCGTGGTTTTATCATACCGAGTATCGCGGGCAGGCGATCCGCGTGGCGAAGCTGCTCCAGCCGGTTAACGAGGACAGTGTGTTCGGGATGGCGGAGATCTACGTCGCCGAAACGTTGCAGTCGCGGCGCTATCTGGCCACTCAGCTGCTGTTTTCCTCGCTCGTGTCGCAGGGGCTGCTGGTGCTGCTGACGCTGGTCCTGACCGCGTGGCTGCTGCGTCGCGTGCTGCGCCCGATGCGGCAGCTCTCGTCCCTGATGGTGCGCCGTGAGCCGGGGCTGCTGGCTCCGCTGCCGGAGCTGCTGCCCTGGTCGGAAACGCGGCTGCTGATTGTGGCATTTAACCGCTATATCGACAGGTTGCGCGGCGTACTTTCGCGGCAGGCGCGCTTTAACGCCGACGCCTCACACCAGCTCAAAACGCCGCTGGCGGTGCTGAAAACCCAGGTATCGGTTGCCCTGACGCGTAACGATCCGGCGCTGTGGCAGGAGAGCTTACGGGCGATGAACGTCACGCTGGATAACACCATCGTGCTGACGGAAAGGCTGTTGCAGCTTTCGGCGGTGAAGCGAAAAGAGCAGGGGGAGCGACAGTTTGCGCCTGTCGATCTGGTACAGGTGGTGCAAAACTGCTGCTTTTCCCGGCTGGCGCAGGCGCGCAGCAAGGGTATCGATCTCGGTTATGACGGCGTACAGCAGCCGGTAATGATTGAGGGGGATGACGTGTTGCTGGGCGAACTTTGCGCCAACCTGCTGGAGAACGCGATCAAATACACACCGGAGCAGGGCGTCGTGACGGTGTACCTGCGCACGGCTAACGATGCCGTTGAGCTGAGCGTGGAGGACAGCGGACCGGGCATTGCTGAAGACCAGATCTCCCAGGCCATGCTGCCGTTTCATCGGTTGGATAACGTGGGCGATGCCGCCGGGTCCGGCATTGGCCTGGCGCTGGCTAACGATATTGCCCGCCTGCACCGCAGCCATCTTCAGCTGATGCCCAGTGAAAATCTGGGTGGGCTGAGCGTGAAAATGCGCTTTCTGATGCAGGTATAAATGCCGATATTATCAAATCGTTACAAACTAATTGCCCGCCGCACGCGGAGTCCATTGATCACACAGGCAGTCAGGTTAAAATCTCGCGGTTTTTGGACATCTCTGAATAAATTGTGCGGGATCACGACAATGAAAAAAGTGGCATTAATGGGCTTAAGCGGCCTGATGTTTGTTTCAGCAGCGGCAAACGCAATTTCCTTCAACGGCTCGGCGGGACAAGATTATACCCATCTGGGCTTTGGTCTTGGCACGGATAGCGCAGGCCTGGCAATGACCGGCGGCTGGACGCACAACGACGACGATGGGGATGCGGCAAGCCTGGGCCTCGGCTTCAACGTGCCGTTGGGTCCCTTCCTGGCGACCGTCGGCGGTAAAGGCATTTACACCAACCCGAACGACGGCGACGAAGGCTACGCGGCGGCAGTGGGCGGCGGCTTGCAGTGGAAAATTGGCGACAGCTTTGGCCTGTTCGGTGAGTACTACTACTCCCCGGATTCCCTCTCCAGCGGTATCGACAGCTATCAGGAAGCTAATGCCGGCGCGCGCTGGACCATCATGCGTCCGATCACCATCGAAGCGGGCTATCGCTATCTGAACCTGGCCGGTAAAGACGGCAACCGCGACAACGCCCTGGCAGACGGCCCGTACATTGGCGTGAGCGCCGGTTTCTAATCCTCTCGGCGCGGCGTTCAGTCGCGCCAGTTTCTCTCTTCCCCCGGTCCTCGATTGCGCTATAGTGTTTTGACCATTGAAATGGGAGAACACAATGATAAATGTGGAAATGTTATCCACTGGCGACGAAGTGCTGCATGGGCAAATCATTGATACCAATGCCGCCTGGCTCGCCGATCTCTTCTTTGAGCAAGGATTACCGTTAACGCGCCGCAACACCGTAGGTGACAATCTTGAGTCGCTGGTCAACGTTCTGCGCGAGCGCAGCGAACGCTGCGACGTGCTGATTGTGAACGGCGGGCTGGGACCCACCAGCGACGATCTCAGCGCGCTGGCCGCCGCCACGGCCAAAGGCGAAGGCCTGGTTCTGCACGAGGCGTGGCTGGCACAGATGGAGCGCTTTTTCTCCGGGCGTGGCCGCGTGATGGCCCCCAGCAACCGCAAGCAGGCTGAAATTCCCGCCAGCGCGGAACTGATTGATAACCCGGTCGGCACCGCCTGCGGGTTTGCCGTTCAGCTGAACCGCTGCCTGATGTTCTTCACCCCGGGCGTCCCGTCGGAATTTAAAGTGATGGTCGAGCAGCAGATCCTGCCGCGCCTGCGCGCGCGCTTTACGCTGCCTGAACCGCCGCTGTGCCTGCGTCTGACCACCTTTGGTCGCTCGGAAAGCGATCTGGCCCAGAGCCTCGATCACCTGCAACTGCCTCCTGGCGTGTCGATGGGCTATCGCTCCTCCATGCCGATTATTGAACTGAAGCTGACCGGACCGGCGTCAGAGAAAGCCGCCATGCTGGCGCTGTGGCCGGAAGTGCAGCGCGTCGCCGGGGAAAGCCTGATTTTCGAAGGAACGGAAGGGCTGCCGGCGCAGATCGCAGCGCATTTGCAGTCCCGCCAGTTGAGCGTGACGTTAAGCGAGCAGTTTACCGGTGGGCTTCTGGCGCTTCAGCTTACCCGGGCGGGTGCGCCGCTGCTGGCCAGTGAAGTGGTGCCGTTCCAGCAGGAGACGCTGGCGCAGACGGCGCGCTGGGCGTCCGAGCGCAGAGTGAAGCATTTCGCCGGGCTGGCGCTGTTTGTGGGCGGGCTGGATGAGGAGCACCTCAACTTTGCCCTGGCAACGCCGGAAGGGACGCACGCCCTGCGGGTCAGGATGAGCATTACCCGCCACAGCCTGGCCGTGCGTCAGGAGGTGTGCGCGATGATGGCGCTGAACATGCTGCGCCGCTGGCTGAACGGGAAAGAGGTCGCCAGCGAGCACGGCTGGATCAACGTCGTCGAATCGCTGTTCGTGGAGTGAGAGTGTGCCGGGGCCGCGTCCCCGGCAACGGTTACGCCAGCGCTTTTGCCAGCAAGGTAATGGGATGTTCACAGCGTTTGCTGGTGGACATCTCGATCTGCCACTTGCAGGTTTCGCAGTCCGTCACCACGATATCTGCGCCGCTCTCTTCAATCTGGCGGAACAGCGGCGCGCCAATGGCCTGTGACGTTGGGTAGTTTTCACGCTTGAAGCCGTACGTGCCTGCGATGCCGCAGCAGCGTGAGTCCAGCACCGTCAGCTCCAGCCCGGGGATCAGACGCAGCAGCTCAAGCGTATAGATCGACCAGCCCATCTTCTCCATATGACATGGCGTGTGATACACCACCTTCAGCGGCAATTTGCCCAGCGGTAACGTCTGCCCGCTGTCCAGTTTGCGCCAGAGAAAACGGGTCGCCAGCTCAATGTGCTCGCGCAGGCCGGTGTTATCCACCTCCAGCAGATGCGGATATTCATCGCGCAGCGTGAAGGTACAGGTTGACGACGTCGCCAGTACCGGTATCCCTTTGTCGACGATCGCCTCACGTAAAGAGGTGACGTTGCTGCTCGCCTGCTTGCGCGCTTTGTCGATGAAGCCGTTGGCAATCAGCGGAACGCCGCAGCACTTTTCTTTGCTCAGCAGCTGAACGCCCGTTCCCATGGCGTTCAGGACTTTCAGCAGGTCTTTCCCCAGCTGCGGATGGTTGTAGTTCACGTAGCAGCCGTGGAAGAAGGCGACCTGCTCAGAGAACTGCGCCTGTTCTGCCGCCACGGATTTAAACCAGCGGCGGAAGGTGCCGTGAGAATATTTCGGCAGACTGCGGTGATGGTCGATTTTGAGCGTCGCATCCAGCAGCCTGCGCACCGGCTTCAGGGCGGTGGCAGCATTGACGACCGGCGCGAAAGGCGTCGAGAGGCTACCCATCAGATCGGTGTGGCTCAGTATCGCGTCACGCAGCGTCGGTTTTTGCGTACTGTAGCGGGCGCGGGCGCGCTGGATGATATCGCCTATTTTCACGTCCGACGGGCAGGCAACTTCGCAGCGTTTGCAGTTGATGCAGTATTTCAGCGCCTCGTCGTAGAGCGCGCCATCCTTGAGGCGCAGACGCTCCCCGTCGGGACCGGCCTGTTTCGGGCCGGGATAGCGCGGATCGACGCCGCTGACCGGGCAAACCGTGGTGCAGACCGTGCATTTGATACAGCTTTCAAATTGGGTGTCGTTCATTGTGCTCCCTCCCTGCGCTGGATAATCTGCTCCGCGACATGCAGCGCAGTGACGGCGCAGACGCCGCCACCGCAGCCCTGCGCCACGGGATCGTACCCGCCCAGAACCGAGCCGATGGCGTAAAGATTTTCAACCGGTTCCCCGCCCAGCCGCGGGCGCAGTTGGCTGTCGACGATCACGCCGAACTGCTGCCAGGGCTGCGGGGTGAAGAAATCGCTTTGATACCAGTCCGCGCGGGAAGCGCTTTGCCGGACGTCCAGACCGAGGATCGCCTCACGCACGCCATCCCGGCTGCTCAGCAGACCGTTACTGAAGAAACTGCCGCTTGCCAGCACCGTAAAGCGTGCGCGAAGCGGGATGTCGCCGTGGTTGCGGGTCCAGATTTCGCTTACCGCGCCCTCAGCCAGGATGATTTTTTTCACCTCGTCGCCTGCCATCCAGACGCCACCCTGGGCAACAAACTGACGCTGAAGCTGGGTGTGCAGACGAATGCCGGGCACGGAAGGGGGGAGCGTCGGCAGTAAACCGAGCGTACAGGGCAGGCGCGCCGAGAGCCAGCGCCAGAGCCGGTTGTCCGTTAAGCCAAAACAGGCGGGCATAAACAGGGCGTCGCAGGTCTCGCCGAGCGGTTGAAGCGCCGCGTACAGCTGCGGCCAGTAACTTTCATTATCCAGCAGGCGGGCAATGTTCACCGCACGAAACTCGCTGGGGTTTTCGCGCAGCACGTCGAGTTCGGGGAGATCAATCTCCGCCGTATCCACCTGAACACCCTGCTGTCTGAGAGACGCGGCGGCCAGATGCGGCTGGAAATCGAGGAAGCCGCTGATCCCCACCACCCGCACGCGCTCGGCAGCGATGGGGGCGACAGGCACCTCTTCCGGGCTAAGCCAGGCGGCGCGCAGGGTGCCGAGCGGCGTGACGCGCTGATGATTTTGCTCGGCGTCACCCTGCATGCGTGCGCCGCAGGTGGTGAGCAGGTGTTCGGTTTCGCAGGCAAAGCGGGCCATATTCTCTGCGCCCGTCAGGCGGTAGGGATGTTCAGGCGGCAGATCGGCGAACGATAGCACGCCCAGTAAATCCAGCGAGCCGGAAGAGAAGTGCAGGGCACTCTGACCGCGAGTGACAATGGCGCAGCGCAGACCCCGCTGCGTCAGTTTGAGGCCGCACAGCAGGCCCGCCAGCCCCCCACCCACAATCACGGTATCAAATTTCATGGTTGTGCTCCTTCTCCAGACCGCAAAGCCCCTGATAGACCCAGCGGGTAAACTCGCTTTCGCGCAGGGCATCGCCCCAGGCGACGGGCTGAATGCCTTTCCAGCGCTCGTTTAAAAAATCGCTGAGCTGGGCAAGCGACTGGGTTGACGTGGTGGCGTGAAAACGTTGCAGCAGCCCGGCGGCACGGCAGGCGCACAGCTCCCCCTGACAGGTGCCCATCCCGACGCGCGTGCGGCGGCGTAAATCGAGCAGGTTGTTCACCGTCAGGTTTTCCACGGCATACTGCACCTCGCCTGCGGTTACGGCTTCGCATTCGCACACCAGGCTGCGGCTGAGTCGCCCTTCACCGAGCCAGGTTGGGGTGCGGTCGCCGTGACGGTAAATCGCCGAACCGCGAAGCGGGGCAGGGAGTGAAATGATTTTGTGCAGCGTTTTTTCTGTCGATTGCTGCGAGCCGGGCAGAGCCTGTTCCGCCGTCACGCACGGTGCGGTGTTGCCGAGCTTACGGCAGACGGCATCGGTGGCCCACTGGGCCATCAGCCGGTAGGTCATCAGCTTGCCGCCGGTAATGGTGATAAACCCGTCCATGCCGTCGCGTTCGGCGTGATCGAGCAGCACGATGCCGCGGCTGACGTTACGCCCGCTCGGATCGTTATCGCTGGCGACGAGGGGACGCACGCCCGCGTAGGCACGCAGAATACGCGTCTGCGCCATCACCGGGGCCAGCTTTTCCCCTTCGCGCAGCAGGATATCCACCTCTTCAGCGGTGACGCGGTTGTAATCAATTTCGCTGTAGTCCACATGCATTGAGGTCGTGCCGATTAACGAAATGGTGTCCCCCGGCACGAGGATATCGGCGTCAGACGGTTTACGGCAGCGGTTGATGACATGGTTATTGATGCGGTGGTCGAGGATCAGCAGCGAGCCTTTCGCCGGGAACATGCGCACCGACAGGTCCGCGTATTCCGCGATGCGCTGGCCCCAGATCCCCGCCGCGTTGACCACGACGGCGGCATACAGCTCGCGGTGTTCGTTGTACTGCGCATCAAACACGCGCACCCCGCGCACGGTATTACCTTCACGAATAAGCCCGGTGACGTGATGCCCGGTCAGGATCTGGGCGCCATGTTCCCGCGCGTCGAGCATATTGGCGGCGGTCAGGCGGAAAGGATCAACGGTTCCGTCCGGTACTTTTACCGCGCCCAGTAACGCCGGGTTTACCGAGGGTTCAAGACGGCGCGCCTGCGCAGGATCGATCGCCTCGGCCTGAATGCCTGCCGCCGTGCAGGCGGTGATAAAGGTTTGCTGAAAGCCGAGGTCATCTTCTGGAAGGGTGATAAAAAGACCGTTGGTCGGTTCAACGCAGTGGCGGGCGATGCGCCTGAGGATCTGGTTTTCAGCGATACACTCGCGTGCTGACTCAGCGTCAGTGACCGCATAGCGGGCGCCGCTGTGCAACAGACCGTGATTACGTCCCGTCGCGCCGGTGGCGATATCGTGGCGTTCCAGAAGCGTGACGCTCAATCCCCGCAGGGCGCAGTCGCGTGCGATGCCGGCACCCGTCGCGCCACCGCCAATGATAATCACATCGCTGAAGCGTGGATCGTGAATTGTCATTGCCTTTCCTCTATGTTCGTTTTTTAGCATTTAGCCACATTGATCGTGTGGTTTGTTTGATTTCGAACATAAACGCGCGAAATTCGAAAGTGAAACGTGATTTCATGCGCTTTTTTGCGCATTCTGTCATATTTCTGTAACAATCTGTGCGTTGATTCACAGTAACATTCACCGTGATTTCTTAACATCGCCGCCTCTGTAGCCGGGCGCGAGATGCCCGGTCATTTTTTGAAAGGCCACGGAGGCTGTTATGCTCAGTATCTTTAAACCTGCGCCACATCGGGCGCGACTGCCAGAGGCAGAGATTGATCCTCTCTACCGCCGTCTGCGTTGGCAAATCTTCCTCGGGATCTTCTTCGGGTATGCGGCGTACTATCTGGTACGTAAAAACTTTGCGCTCGCCATGCCGTACCTGGTGGAGCAGGGCTTCTCTCGCGGCGATCTGGGATTTGCGCTGTCGGGGATCTCCATCGCGTACGGTTTTTCGAAGTTCATTATGGGGTCGGTGTCGGATCGTTCGAATCCGCGCGTGTTCCTGCCCGCCGGTCTGATCCTCGCGGCAGCGGTGATGCTGTTCATGGGCTTTGTGCCGTGGGCGACCTCCAGCATTGCCATCATGTTCGTGCTGCTGTTCCTCTGCGGCTGGTTCCAGGGGATGGGATGGCCGCCATGCGGACGCACCATGGTTCACTGGTGGTCACAGAAAGAGCGTGGTGGAATTGTATCTGTGTGGAACTGCGCACATAACGTCGGGGGCGGGCTTCCGCCGCTGCTGTTCCTGCTGGGGATGGCCTGGTTCAACGACTGGCATGCCGCGCTCTATATGCCAGCCTTTGGCGCCATTCTGGTGGCGATTATCGCCTTCGCTCTGATGCGCGACACCCCACAGTCCTGCGGCCTGCCGCCGATTGAAGAGTACAAAAACGACTACCCGGATGATTACAGCGAGAAGCACGAAGAAGAGCTGACGGCAAAGCAGATCTTCATGAAGTACGTGCTGCCGAACAAGCTGCTGTGGTACATCGCGGTGGCAAACGTATTTGTCTACCTGCTGCGCTACGGCATCCTCGACTGGTCGCCAACCTACCTGAAAGAGGTGAAGCACTTCGCGCTGGATAAATCCTCCTGGGCCTATTTCCTGTATGAATACGCGGGCATTCCCGGCACGCTGATCTGCGGCTGGATGTCGGACAAAGTGTTTAAGGGCAACCGTGGGGCGACGGGCGTGTTCTTTATGACGCTGGTCACCATCGCGACGGTCGTTTACTGGCTTAACCCGCCGGGGAATCCGGGTGTGGATATGACCTGTATGATCGTCATCGGCTTCCTGATTTATGGTCCGGTTATGCTGATTGGTCTGCATGCCCTGGAGCTGGCGCCGAAGAAAGCGGCAGGCACGGCGGCAGGCTTTACCGGTCTGTTTGGCTACCTCGGCGGTTCGGTCGCTGCGAGCGCCATCGTCGGCTACACCGTCGACTTCTTCGGCTGGGATGGCGGCTTTATGGTGATGATTGGCGGCAGCGTGCTGGCTGTTCTGCTGCTGGTTGTTGTGATGATTGGTGAAAAACGTCACCACGCCGAAGTGCTGGCGCGTCGTCAATAAGGAGCATTGCGATGAAATTAACTCAGTTAGCGACAGGTCTGCTGCTGGCGGGCCTGATGACAGGCTCCGCGCTGGCGGCGGATAAGATCGTGATCGCCCACCGTGGCGCCAGCGGTTATCTGCCGGAGCATACGCTGCCGGCAAAAGCGATGGCCTATGCCCAGGGCGCGGATTATCTGGAGCAGGATCTGGTGATGACGAAGGACGACCAGCTGGTCGTTCTGCATGACCACTATCTTGACCGCGTGACGGACGTGGCGGAGCGTTTCCCGGATCGCGCCCGTAAAGATGGTCGCTACTACGCCATCGACTTCACGCTGGCGGAGATCCGCTCGCTGAAGTTTACCGAGGGCTTCGAGATTGAAAACGGTAAGAAGGTACAGGTCTATCCGGGACGTTTCCCGATGGGCAAGTCTGACTTCCGTATTCACACCTTCGAAGAGGAGATCGAGTTTGTTCAGGGGCTGAACCACTCGACAGGAAAAAATATCGGTATCTACCCGGAAATCAAAGCGCCGTGGTTCCACCATCAGGAAGGGAAGGACATTGCCGCGAAGACGCTGGAGGTACTGAAAAAGTACGGCTACACCAGCAAGCAGGATAAGGTTTTCCTGCAATGTTTCGACGCCGCGGAACTGAAGCGCATCAAAACCGAGCTGGAGCCGAAAATGGGGATGGATCTCAATCTGGTGCAGCTGATTGCGTATACCGACTGGAATGAAACCCAGGAAAAACAGCCGGACGGGAAGTGGGTGAACTACAGCTATGACTGGATGTTTAAGCCGGGCGCGATGAAGCAGATTGCGCAGTACGCCGACGGCATCGGGCCGGATTACCACATGCTGGTGGCGGAAGGCTCAACGCCGGGTCACGTGAAGCTGACGGCGATGGTGAAAGAGGCGCATGCGAGCAAGATGCAGGTGCATCCGTATACCGTACGCGCAGACCAGCTGCCGGAGTATGCGACGGACGTGAATCAGCTTTACGACGTGCTGTATAACCAGGCGGATGTGGACGGGTTGTTTACGGATTTCCCGGATAAAGCGGTGAGCTTTTTGAAGGATAAACGCTGAAATTGCCGGGTGGCGGCTGCGCCTTACCCGGCCTACGAACTGCGGTTTTGTAGGTCGGGTCAGCGAAGCGCCACCCGACATAATTACATCTCGATCTCAATATCGCCTTTTGCCCGGCAGCAGCAGGGCAAAATTTCCCCTTCGCTGATAAAGGCCAGCGGTTCGGTCAGCCAGTCTACCTGGCCTGCGACCAGACGGCAGCGGCAGGAGCCGCAGTAGCCTTCACGACACTGGTACTCTACTTCTACCTGATGCGCTTCAAGCGCCACCAGCAGAGAAGGGTGCTCTTCCTGGCACAACACCTCTGTACCAGAAAGGCTCAGCGTTACGCGGCTCATCAGAGCTGGAAATCGCTCAGGTCGTCGGTGTTGACTTCAGAATCAATCTGACCGACCAGATAAGAACTCACTTCCACTTCCTGCGGCGCAACCTGCACGTTATCGGACACCAGCCAGGTGTTGATCCACGGAATCGGGTTAGAGCGCGTCTGGAATGGCAGATCGAGACCCACAGCCTGCATGCGGATGTTAGTGATGTACTCCACGTACTGGCACAGAATGTCTTTGTTCAGGCCAATCATGGAGCCGTCGCGGAACAGGTAGTCTGCCCACTCTTTCTCCTGCTGGGCGGCCAGCACGAACAGATCGTAGCATTCCTGCTTGCACTCTTCGGCAATCGCAGCCATTTCCGGGTCGTCCGCGCCGCTGCGCAGCAGGTTCAGCATGTGCTGAGTCCCGGTCAGATGCAGGGCTTCGTCACGGGCGATCAGGCGGATGATTTTGGCGTTGCCTTCCATCAGCTTGCGCTCGGCAAAGGCGAAGGAGCAGGCGAAGCTCACGTAGAAGCGGATCGCTTCCAGCGCGTTAACGCTCATCAGGCACAGGTACAGCTGCTTTTTCAGGGCCCGCAGGTTTACGGTAATGGTTTTGCCGTTCACGTTATGCGTGCCTTCGCCCAGCAGATGCCAGTAGCTGGTCATCTCGATCAGCTCGTCGTAGTAGTGCGCAATGCCTTCCGCGCGCTTCTGGATCTGCTCGTTGGTGACGATATCGTCAAACACCACCGCCGGATCGTTCACGATGTTGCGGATGATGTGGGTGTAAGAGCGGGAGTGGATCGTCTCGGAGAACGCCCAGGTTTCTACCCAGGTTTCCAGCTCAGGAATCGAGATCAGCGGCAGCAGCGCCACGTTCGGACTACGGCCCTGAATGGAGTCCAGCAGCGTCTGGTACTTCAGGTTGCTGAGGAAGATGTGCTTTTCGTGTTCCGGCAGCGCCTGGAAATCGATACGGTCGCGGGAAACGTCAACTTCTTCCGGACGCCAGAAGAAGGAGAGTTGCTTTTCAATCAGCTTTTCGAAGATGTCATATTTTTGCTGATCGTAGCGTGCCACGTTGACCGGCTGGCCGAAGAACATCGGCTCTTTGAGCTGGTCGTTTTTCGTCTGTGAAAAGGTGGTATATGCCATTGCGGTGAGTCCTGTTGAGATTTTATTGCCCGGCGGCACTGCGTTTGCCGGGCCTACAAAACCGTAGGCCGGGTAAGCGTAGCGCCACCCGGCGAAGTGCTTAGATCTTACATGCGCCGCTTTCGCAGCCATCGTCCTGAATTGACGGCACCAGGTCGTCCTGGGCGTCTTCCGCACCATCACGGGTGTTGTGATAGTACAGCGTTTTCACGCCAAATTTGTAGGCGGTGAGCAGGTCCTTCAGCAGTTGCTGCATCGGAACCTTGCCAGACGGGAAGCGCGTTGGGTCGTAGTTGGTATTGGCAGAGATCGACTGGTCGATAAACTTCTGCATGATACCCACCAGTTGCAGATAGCCGTCGTTGTTTGGCATTTCCCACAGCAGCTCGTAGTTGTCACCCAGCGTTTCGTAATCCGGCACCACCTGACGCAGCACGCCGTCTTTCGACGCTTTGATGCTGACGTGGCCACGCGGTGGCTCAATACCGTTGGTGGCGTTGGAGATCTGCGAAGAGGTCTCGGACGGCATCAGGGCAGAGAGCGTGGAGTTACGCAGGCCGTGAGTTTTAATGGACTCGCGCAGGCCTTCCCAGTCGAGGTGCAGCGGCTCGCTGACGATCGCATCCAGGTCTTTTTTGTAGGTGTCGATCGGCAGAATGCCTTTCGCGTAGGTGGTTTCGTTGAACCACGGGCACGCGCCTTGCTCTTTCGCCAGCTCGTTAGAGGCTTTCATCAGGTAGTACTGAATCGCTTCGAACGTCTGGTGCGTCAGATTGTTGGCGCTGCCGTCGGAGTAACGCTTGCCGTTTTTCGCCAGCCAGTAGGCGAAGTTGATCACGCCGATACCTAAAGTGCGACGGCCCATTGCGCCGCGTTTTGCCGCCGGGATTGGGTAATCCTGGTAATCCAGCAGGGCGTCGAGCGCACGAACCGCCAGCACCGCCAGCTCTTCCAGCTCGTCCAGGCTCTTAATCGCACCCAGGTTGAACGCGGACAGCGTACAGAGCGCGATTTCACCGTTTTCGTCGTTCACGTCTTCCAGCGGTTTGGTCGGCAGGGCGATCTCCAGGCACAGGTTGGACTGGCGCACTGGGGCAACCACCGGATCGAACGGGCTGTGGGTGTTGCAGTGGTCAACGTTCTGGATGTAGATACGGCCGGTAGAAGCACGTTCCTGCATCATCAGGGAGAACAGATCGACCGCTTTCACGCGCTGCTTGCGGATGCTGTCGTCTTTTTCATATTTGGTGTACAGACGCTCGAATTCGTCCTGATCGGCGAAGAAGGCGTCGTACAGACCCGGGACGTCGGACGGGCTGAACAGGGTGATGTCTTCCCCTTTCAGCAGACGGGTGTACATCAGCTTGTTGATCTGCACGCCGTAGTCCATGTGACGCACGCGGTTGCCTTCCACGCCGCGGTTGTTTTTCAGAACCAGCAGGCTTTCCACTTCCAGGTGCCACATCGGGTAGAACAGGGTCGCTGCACCACCACGCACGCCGCCCTGAGAGCAGGATTTTACTGCCGTCTGGAAGTGCTTGTAGAACGGAATACAGCCGGTGTGGAACGCTTCACCGCCGCGGATTGGGCTGCCCAGCGCACGGATACGGCCGGCGTTGATGCCGATACCGGCACGCTGGGAGACGTATTTCACGATGGCGCTGGAGGTCGCGTTGATAGAATCCAGGCTGTCACCACACTCGATCAGTACGCAGGAGCTGAACTGGCGGGTAGGGGTACGCACGCCAGACATGATTGGCGTAGGCAGAGAAATCTTGAACGTAGAGACCGCATCGTAGAAACGCTTCACGTAGTCCAGACGGGTTTCACGCGGGTAATTAGAGAACAGGCAGGCGGCCACCAGAATATAGAGGAACTGGGCGCTCTCGTAGATTTCGCCCGTCACACGGTTCTGAACCAGGTATTTGCCTTCGAGCTGCTTCACCGCCGCGTAGGAGAAGTTCATGTCGCGCCAGTGATCGATAAACCCGTTCATCTGCTCGAACTCTTCTTCCGTATAGTCTTCCAGCAGATGCGTGTCGTATTTGCCCAGCTCGACCATTTTCACTACGTGATCGTAAAGCTTCGGCGGCTCGAACTGGCCGTAGGCTTTTTTACGCAGGTGGAAAATCGCCAGACGCGCAGCGAGGTACTGATAATCCGGTGCGTCGCGGGAGATCAGATCTGCCGCGGCTTTGATAATGGTTTCGTGGATATCAGACGTTTTGATGCCGTCGTAGAACTGAATGTGAGAACGCAGTTCAACCTGGGAGATAGATACGTTGTTCAGTCCTTCTGCTGCCCAGTCGAGAACTCGATGGATTTTGTCCAGATTGATACGCTCGGTGGTACCGTCGCGCTTTGTCACCAGCAGACTCTGATTCATGTGGGTTTTTACCTGTCCGTGAAATAAAAAAATATCCCCCGCTTATCCACAGAACCGTCTTGTGACTAACTCTGTGGATAAATACTACATATAGGGGTTTTGCGATAAGAAGAACGCTATATGGTGAGTATTCTAGTATCGAATCTTTTCAGCACAAGGGTTGATTTTGACGTTAAATTGAGGTTGTGAAAGGGTAAAAAAGGCTAAGTCCTCGTGCCGTAAGGCCTGGAAGAGATGTCAATAATTAAGAAAAAAAATTCAAAATTTGATCGAGTGCTGATTTCTTCAACGGGAGGTCAGAATTGCGCAACATGATGTCGCGCAATCATTATAAGAATAACGGATGACGTTAGTCGTTTTTGGCGGTTGTGTGCAACATATAGTTAACATCCACACCTGGGGCAAGTTTGAATTTATCCGTCAGCGGATTGTAGTGCAGACCCGTCATGTGCTGCTCCTTAAGCCATGTCTGGTCAACCCAGCCCAGCAGTTCGGCAGGCTTGATGAACTTCTTCACGTCGTGCGTCCCTTTCGGCACCATGCGCAGCACGTATTCCGCGCCTACCACGGCCATCAGCCAGGCTTTGCCGTTGCGGTTGATGGTCGAGAAGAAGACCTGTCCACCCGGTTTCACCAGTTTTGCACAGGCGCTGACCACAGACTGCGGATCGGGAACGTGCTCCAGCATCTCCATGCAGGTCACCACGTCATACTGGTGCGCATGTTTTGCCGCGTGCTCTTCCACGGTTTCCTGGACATATTCTACCTGTACGCCGGACTCCAGCGCATGAAGACGCGCAACCTGTAGAGGTTCGAAGCCCATGTCCAGACCGGTGACGGTGGCCCCTTCACGCGCCATACTTTCCGCCAGGATGCCGCCGCCGCAGCCGACGTCGAGCACTTTCTTACCGAACAGACCGCCGGAACGCTCCGCGATATAGCCCAGACGCAGCGGGTTAATACGATGCAGAGGTTTGAACTCACCTTCGAGATCCCACCAGCGGGACGCCACCGCTTCAAATTTGGCAATCTCTTCGTGGTCAACGTTGTGAGCCACCGGGGATTTTTCGGCATTCATGGGCGCTTTTACTCCTTATTTAGCAAGACAAATGAGTATATCAGGCAATCCCTGTGAATAAAGCGTATAGGTTTACCTGTATCACCGCGGCTGTGTTATAATTTGCGACCTTTGAATCCGGGATACAGTAGAGGGATAGCGGTTAGATGAGCGACCTTGCGAGAGAAATTACACCGGTTAACATCGAGGAAGAGCTGAAAAGCTCCTATCTGGACTATGCGATGTCGGTCATTGTTGGCCGTGCGCTGCCGGACGTCCGCGATGGCCTGAAGCCGGTACACCGTCGCGTACTATACGCCATGAACGTATTGGGCAATGACTGGAATAAAGCCTACAAAAAATCTGCCCGTGTCGTTGGTGACGTAATCGGTAAATACCATCCTCATGGTGATATCGCGGTGTACGACACCATTGTCCGTATGGCGCAGCCCTTCTCGCTGCGTTACATGCTGGTAGATGGTCAGGGTAACTTTGGTTCTATCGACGGCGACTCCGCCGCGGCAATGCGTTATACGGAAATCCGTCTGGCGAAGATTGCCCATGAGCTGATGGCTGACCTGGAAAAAGAGACGGTTGATTTCGTTGATAACTACGACGGCACGGAAAAAATTCCTGACGTTATGCCAACGAAGATCCCAAACCTGCTGGTGAACGGTTCGTCCGGTATCGCCGTCGGTATGGCAACCAACATTCCACCGCACAATATCACGGAAGTGATCAACGGCTGCCTGGCCTACATTGACGATGAAGACATCAGCATTGAAGGGCTGATGGAACACATCCCGGGCCCGGACTTCCCGACGGCGGCAATCATCAATGGCCGTCGCGGTATTGAAGAAGCGTACCGCACCGGTCGCGGCAAGATTTACATCCGTGCCCGCGCCGAAGTGGAAGCGGACGCTAAAACCGGCCGTGAAACCATTATTGTTCACGAGATCCCGTATCAGGTGAACAAAGCGCGACTGATTGAAAAAATCGCCGAGCTGGTAAAAGAAAAACGCGTTGAAGGCATCAGCGCGCTGCGTGACGAGTCTGATAAAGACGGTATGCGCATCGTGATTGAAATCAAGCGCGACGCGGTGGGTGAAGTTGTGCTGAACAACCTTTACTCCCAGACTCAGCTTCAGGTCTCCTTCGGTATCAACATGGTTGCGCTGCACCATGGCCAGCCGAAGATCATGAACCTGAAAGAGATCCTGAGCGCGTTCGTGCGTCACCGCCGTGAAGTGGTGACCCGTCGTACCATCTTCGAACTGCGCAAAGCGCGCGACCGTGCCCATATCCTTGAAGCACTGGCCGTTGCGCTGGCGAACATCGACCCGATCATCGAGCTGATCCGCCGTGCGCCGACGCCGGCAGAAGCGAAGGCGTCGCTGGTTGCGCGTCCATGGGATCTGGGCAACGTGGCGGCAATGCTGGAACGTGCCGGTGATGACGCTGCGCGTCCTGAGTGGCTGGAACCGGAATTCGGCGTGCGTGACGGTCAGTACTACCTGACTGAACAGCAGGCCCAGGCGATTCTGGATCTGCGTTTGCAGAAACTGACCGGCCTTGAGCATGAAAAACTGCTCGACGAGTACAAAGAGCTGCTGGAGCAGATTGCCGAGCTGCTGCATATCCTGGGTAGCGCAGAGCGCCTGATGGAAGTGATCCGTGAAGAGCTGGAGCTGGTTCGCGATCAGTTCGGCGACGAGCGTCGCACCGAAATCACGGCCAACAGCTCTGATATCAACATTGAAGATCTGATCAACCGCGAAGACGTGGTAGTGACGCTGTCTCACCAGGGCTACGTGAAGTATCAGCCGTTGACCGACTACGAAGCACAGCGTCGTGGCGGTAAAGGCAAATCTGCGGCGCGTATTAAAGAAGAAGACTTCATTGACCGTCTGCTGGTGGCCAACACCCACGACACGATCCTCTGCTTCTCCAGCCGGGGCCGTCTGTACTGGATGAAAGTCTATCAGCTGCCGGAAGCGAGCCGTGGCGCGCGGGGTCGTCCTATCGTCAACCTGCTGCCGCTGGAAGCGAACGAACGTATCACCGCTATTCTGCCGGTACGCGAGTACGAAGAGGGCGTGAACGTCTTTATGGCGACCGCGAGCGGTACCGTGAAGAAAACCGCGCTGACCGAGTTCAGCCGTCCACGTTCTGCCGGGATCATCGCGGTGAACCTGAACGAAGGCGATGAGCTGATCGGCGTGGATCTGACCTCCGGTTCCGATGAAGTGATGCTGTTCTCTGCCGCCGGTAAAGTGGTGCGCTTTAAAGAGAACGCCGTGCGCGCAATGGGTCGTACGGCGACCGGCGTGCGTGGTATCAAGCTGGCGGGTGAAGACAGCGTGGTTTCCCTGATCGTTCCGCGTGGCGAAGGCGCAATCCTGACCGTCACCCAGAACGGCTACGGTAAACGTACGGCGGAAAGCGAATACCCGACCAAGTCACGCGGCACGCAGGGCGTTATCTCCATCAAAGTGACCGAGCGCAACGGTTCCGTTGTTGGCGCGGTGCAGGTGGACGACGCGGACCAGATCATGATGATCACCGATGCCGGTACGCTGGTGCGTACCCGCGTGTCTGAGATCAGCGTGGTGGGTCGTAACACCCAGGGCGTTATCCTCATCCGCACTGCGGAAGATGAAAACGTCGTCGGTCTGCAACGCGTTGCTGAGCCGGTGGATGACGAAGAGCTCGACTCTATCGACGGCAGCGCTGCGGAAGGGGATGATGAAATCGCCCCGGAAGCGGACACCGATGATGAAGTAGCGGATGACGCTGACGAGTAACGTCTCCTGACGCATAAAGGGCCGGTTTCCGGCCCTTTTGTTTTGCGCAAGCAGACAAGTGAACGTTGCGACAAGCCGCGTTTACCGCTACCTTAACCACATTCTTTTTGACCCCGACGGCGGAGCCTCGCCCCTTTGAAATACCTCGTCTCCTTTCGTACCACGTTAAAAGTCTCTCGCTATCTGTTTCGGGCGCTTGCGCTACTGCTATGGTTGCTGGTGGCACTGCTCTCGGTGTTTTACATCGTTAACGCGTTACACCAGAAAGAAGCGGAGATCCGCCAGGAGTTTAACTTAAGCTCGGATCAGGCTCAGCGCTATATCCAGCGCACGTCTGACGTGATGAAAGAGCTTAAGTATATTGCTGAGAATCGACTCACGGCGGAGAACGGCATTCTTGCTATCCGCGGTCGGGATGAAAAAACCGAAGTACCTGATTTCGAACCTCTCTTCCCGGACTCCGATTGTTCCGCCATGGGCAAAGCCTGGCGTGGTTCACTGGAGTCCCTGTCATGGTTTATGCGCTACTGGCGCGATAATTTCTCGGCCGCCTACGATCTGAACCGTGTCTACCTGATTGGCAACGAAAATCTCTGCATGGCGGATTTCGGCCTGCGGGATATGCCCGTCGAACGCGAAGACGCGCTGAAAAGTCTGCATGAGCGTATAGTGAAATACCGCAATGCGCCTCAGGAAGAGCGCGGGAACAACATCTTCTGGATAAGCCAGGGGCCGCGCATGGGCGTCGGCTATTTCTATGCCCTGACTCCGGTTTACCTCGGAAACCGCCTGCAAGCGCTGCTGGGGATTGAACAAACCATCCGCATGGAAAACTTCTTCACGCCGGGCAGTCTGCCGATGGGCGTGACTATTCTGGATGAAAACGGCCATCCGCTCATCTCCCTTACCGGGCCTGAAAACCGCCTGAAGGTGGAGCCCAGCTGGATGCAGGAGCGGTCATGGTTTGGCTATACCTCCGGGTTCCGCGAGCTGGTGCTGAAGAAAAGTTTACCGCCATCGTCGCTGAGCATTGTCTACTCGCTGCCGGTGGACAAGGTCCTGGAGCGCATTCGCATCCTGATACTTAACGCCATTTTGCTGAACATCGCGGTAGGCGTCGCGCTGTTTATGCTGGCGAGAATGTATGAGCGGCGGATCTTTATTCCGGCGGAAGCGGATGCTCAGCGTCTGGAAGAGCATGAGCAGTTTAACCGTAAAATTGTCGCCTCGGCGCCGGTGGGGATCTGCATCCTGCGTACTCAGGACGGGACAAATATCCTCAGTAATGAGCTTGCCCATAACTACCTGAACATGCTCACGCATGAAGACCGCCAGCGGTTAACGCAGATCATCTGCGGTCAGCAGGTTAACTTTGTGGATGTGCTGACCAGCACCCATACCAACCTGCAAATCAGCTTCGTCCATTCTCGCTACCGCAATGAAAACGTGGCCATTTGCGTGCTAGTGGACGTCTCTGCGCGCGTGAAAATGGAAGAGTCATTGCAGGATATGGCGCAGGCGGCGGAGCAGGCCAGTCAGTCGAAATCGATGTTCCTCGCGACCGTCAGCCATGAGCTGCGAACGCCGCTGTACGGCATTATCGGTAACCTCGACCTGCTCCAGACCAAAGAGCTGCCGAAAGGGGTCGACCGGCTGGTGACGGCCATGAACAACTCGTCCAGCCTGTTGCTGAAAATCATCAGCGATATTCTCGATTTCTCTAAAATTGAATCCGAGCAGTTGAAAATAGAGCCGCGCGAGTTCTCCCCGCGCGAAGTGATGAACCATATCTGCGCTAACTACCTGCCGCTGGTGGTGCGTAAACAGCTTGGGCTGTACTGCTTTATCGAGCCGGATGTGCCGCTGACGCTGCATGGCGATCCGATGCGTCTGCAACAGGTCATCTCAAACCTGCTGAGCAACGCCATCAAATTCACCGATATCGGCTGTATTGTGCTGCACGTCTGTCGGGCAGGGGAGTACCTGACCATTCGCGTGCGCGACACGGGTGTTGGCATTCCGGCGAAAGAGGTCGTTCGCCTGTTCGATCCGTTCTTCCAGGTGGGAACCGGCGTCCAGCGTAATTTCCAGGGGACCGGGCTAGGTCTGGCGATTTGCGAGAAGCTTATCAGTATGATGGATGGAGATATCTCCGTCGATACAGAGCCAGGCATGGGCAGCCAGTTCACCATTCGTATTCCGCTCTATTCGGCGCACTATCCGGCGAAAACCACCGTCGACGGGCTGAGCGATAAGCACTGCTGGCTGGCGGTGCACAACGCCTCCTTACATGATTTCCTGACCTCGATGCTGACCAGCAGCGGCGTGCGGGTTTCACGCTACGAAGGCCAGACGCCGGACGCGGATGACATGCTGATCACCGACGTTGAGCCGGAGCAGGCGTGGGCGGGGCGGGGCGTAGTGATGTTCTGCCGCCGTCATATCGGTATTCCGCTTGAGCGTTCGCCTGGGGTATGGGTGCACAGCGTGGCGACACCGCACGAGCTGCTGGGCTTGCTGGCGCGTATTTACAGCGTGCAGCTTGAGGACAGCGACGGCGCCACCGTGCTGGCTTCCCCTGATGAGCTGGCGTCGGTGAACGACGATATGATGATTCTGGTCGTCGACGATCATCCGATTAACCGTCGTCTGCTCGCAGATCAGCTTGGCTCTCTGGGCTATCAGTGTAAAACGGCCAATGATGGCGTGGATGCCCTGAATGTCTTAAGTAAGAACCATATTGATATTGTGCTCAGCGATGTGAACATGCCTAACATGGACGGCTACCGTCTGACGCAGCGTATTCGACAGCTGGGGCTGACGCTGCCGGTGGTGGGGGTGACAGCCAACGCGCTGGCGGAGGAGAAGCAGCGCTGTCTGGAGTCGGGAATGGACAGCTGCCTGTCGAAGCCGGTCACGCTGGATGTACTGAAGCAGACGCTATCCGTGTATGCGGAGCGGGTACGAAAAGCGAGACAATAAAAAAGGCCCGAAAGGGCCTTTTTTATTTCTCCGGCGGCTGTAGGCCGGGTAAGCGCGAGCGCCACCCGGCGTAGACAGCGAAGATCAATCTTTGTCCGTTGCGCTCAGCGTCACGGAAGAGAGATAGTTCAGCAGGGCGATATCGTTATCCACACCCAGCTTCATCATCGCGGATTTTTTCTGGCTACTGATGGTTTTAATACTGCGGTTCAGCTTTTTGGCGATTTCAGTGACCAGGAAACCTTCAGCGAACAGACGCAGAACTTCACTCTCTTTAGGCGAGAGACGCTTGTCGCCATAGCCACCCGCACTGATTTTTTCAAGCAGGCGTGAGACGCTCTCAGGAGTGAATTTTTTCCCTTTCTGTAGCGCCGCCAGCGCTTTTGGCAGATCGGTAGGTGCGCCTTGTTTCAGCACAATCCCTTCAATATCGAGATCCAGAACGGCGCTCAAGATCGCCGGGTTATTGTTCATGGTCAGAACAATGATCGAAATGTCCGGGAAGTGGCGTTTAATGTATTTGATGAGCGTGATCCCATCACCGTACTTATCTCCAGGCATGGAGAGATCGGTAATGAGCACGTGCGCATCAAGTTTAGGCAGATTGTTAATGAGGGCTGTGGAATCTTCAAATTCACCGACTACATTCACCCACTCGATCTGTTCAAGTGATTTGCGAATACCGAACAGTACAATCGGATGGTCATCGGCAATAATTACGTTCATATTGTTCATGTATAAGGCTACCTTGCTACAGCAAGCTCTTGACGTAAGCGTCAATGTCGCTGATGTATTTTTCAATGCCAGAGGCATCTTTCTCACGAATTAGATGTTCCAGCGTTTCACATAACTGCTTGCCGGGAACCAGATTAAGCATGGCAAACACCCCTTTAAGCCGGTGTGCTGTCTGTGCCAGCGCTGCAAAATCCTGCGCAGCGGACTCAGTATACAACCGCTTAACATCATCTGGTACTGTATCAACGAAGAGCGAATAATATCCGCTGGCATGGAGTTCGGCATTTTCATCGCCGCCTAACGGTGACTCCAGGATCTCTTCCTGCGCCAGATTCTCTTCAATCAGTTGTAATACAGCTTCCTGCATTGCATTGCTCATATTAAAGTTGACGCGCAGCTGCCCAGGGCCGATTTTACGCACGCCTGGCTCATCATCGCTTAAAAGCAAGCCTGAGGCAGTAAGATTAGACGGATTATCAGTTAAAAATAGATCAAATTCTTGACTCGCGAGCCTTTCGTCCGGGGTAATGCAGGACGCCCCCCAGTTTTCCAGCTGACGAACGACGATATTACGGATCTCACTGGAGGTCACATCCACCATCACCACCACATCGTCCAGCAGACGCTCTTCATCCTCTTCCTGGGGATTCGCCGCCATTTTCACGTGTAAAGAGTAGCGGGTGCCGAGGGATTCGCGGGCCTTAATGTTCAGATGACCGCCCAGCTTACGCGCCAGCTGATCGCAAAGCCAGAAGGTGAGGGCATTCGCCTTGCCGTAGTGGTCGCGCTGGGTATCGTTCAGGAACGGGAAGTGCAGGTTATCAATTTCGCTCACTGTGACGCCTTCGCCCGTATCCAGAATGCGGAACGTCAGACGATCGTCGGTGGACTCATCGGTGCTGACTTCAAGGGTGATCTTGCCGATCTGCGTCGTGGTGACGGCATACTGTATCAACATCATCAGGATGCGACGCAGGGCATCGCGATCGCCGTGACGTTCGTCGTTGGCCGGTAAATGGTTGTTGATCAGCAGCTGGAGTCCCTTGCGCTTGATCACCGGCAGGACTTCCGGCACCACCTCATCAATCAGGTCCTGGATGGAGAAGAGCGTAGGGGTGCCCTTCCAGATGTCATTTTCCAGCATGTTCGCAAGCTGGATTTCGTCCACCAGACGAACCAGGGAGTCGGCCTGGCTGCTGAGCTGTCGGCTTTCCGGCGTGCTCAGATCAGCAATCTGCGTGGCGAGTGACTTCAACGGTTGTTTAAAGGCATCGCCAATATTTTGCATAAACGCCGCGCGGCCATGTTGGTTTTTCTCGTACAGCCTTTGCGCCTGCTTGAGCTTTTTATTCACCAGCACTTCGCGATCCTGATCGCGAATGATGAAGATTTGCGTGCGCGAGGCGACCTGACTGCGGAACTGACGGATCTCATACAGTTCATTATTAACGGTGGCCTGAATAACGCCCTGGTGCTGGTCCGCCATGGCCGTAATATTTTGCAGGTTAAGATGCGGCAGAAGGTGATCGGCAATTTTATTGCTCATTACCGTGCGGTTAGCCTCCTGGTCGTGAACGAGCACCCCAAGCGGCAGCACGGAAATAATCTCTTCATTCAGGGCACGAAGAATGCGCAACTCGTTGCTGGTCCCGGCTGATACCGACGTCGAGTCGCTCTGGCGGCCCGACTGGAAACGGAAGGTGCTGTAGCCAAACAGCGCCAGCGCCAGCAGGCCAATATTCAGCAACAGCGGCAGCAGAATGTTTTGCAGAGTATCAAGCATCAGGGTGCCAAAAGGCACCTGCCACACCAGACGCATACCGGTTGAGTTGAGCGATGAGGCAATCTCAATCTTTGAGCCATTAAAGGAGATCGCTACGCTGTCCGCGCCTTCTTTATCCGACGGCGTGCGCATATTTTGGGTGCTGTTGTCTGGCTCCAGACGGAAACTGTCCAGCGGCATATCCGGTGGGATGAGATCGTTAATCGGCAGGTCGAAGGCAACCACGGTCGCCAGATGGCCCGGCTGGTTAAAGGTAGTTCGCAGCGTAAAGTAGTGGCCATTCTGCCAGGCAAGACGGCGTAGTGACGAGAAACTTTCTCGCTCGTCCAGCGCGTTGGCCTGTTGCAGCATTTCTGCCCGACGGGAATCCACAATACTGCCAACGGTGGTCTCTTTAAAGCCGGACGAAAGATCCTTAAGCGGCAGGGTCGAGATCAGGATCATGCTGTTGTCCTGCCCGTTCAGGTAATACATTGACCACGGTACGGTCTCGGCGCCCCACAGGGTGTCCAGATAGGAGGAGATCCGCTGCGTCATCTCAAGCGTTGCGCTGTCGTGCGAGCCGAAAATCAGGGCTTCCGTCTTGCGCTGCGGTTTTTCAAGGTAATACACATCCTGCTTAAGGCGCGTTTCCTGCAACCCTTCGCCTGACGAGGTGGCAGGCGCGGCAGCGATATTGTCGTAGATTTGCCAGGTCGCATAGCGCCACGTATCAATGCGCTTATGCACCGCATGGGTGATATCGACGATTTGATAGCTTTTATCTTTAAGCCAGGTATTAACGGCGCTCTGAACCATCACCCCCATTGTGACTAACAGCACAACGATCAACAGAAGAAAGAAACGGGTGATGCTGCCCGGTAGAAGGGAGAATTTGCTCGGGGCGGTAATTTCAGTCTGACTCATCGATGTGTTTAACCCGTAATGGCCGCGCGGTAATGGGATAGGGCAGTATAAAGGGTAATAACTGAATTTCCAGCGTCGTTAACGGTATGACCTTGACTTTTTATCCGGGTAACCGGCTTCAACGTCCCCGGATGAAAGGTGTACAAAACCCCGTGAAATGTATAAATACGCGATCGCACCGGCAGGAAAATAGCACGAATAAACAAGAAATTAATTTCAATAGCATAAAAAAGAATTCAGCGAAAGCCGGATGCTGGATTTAGTTAATAGTCGTTATCATTTCTGAGGGGTAGCACATAAAATGTAGGCTGACGTAAAGAAAGGTAAAAAAAAACCGAATGCGAAGCATCCGGTTCAATTAGGGATAAACAGACATTCAGAACTGAATGACGGTAATAAATAAAGTTAATGATGATAGCGAGAGTTATTTTAGTGGTGTTGAAGGGAATTTTTTTGTCATTCAGTGCTGTACCGTTTTTTAAGCTAATCACTTGTATTAAATAGAATATATTTTTGTTTTGATTATCCGTGCTATATTTTTAAACTATTTATGCTCTGTAAAAGTTCCTTCAAATTTACAAATTGAAACATGTTGATGGTAAAGTGAAACATCTTCAAAGTTTTCGTATCATATTCCTGTTGGATTATTCTGCATTTTTGAGGAGAATGAACTTGCCGACTGGTAAAGAGGGTTGACCAGTAAGCAGTGGTAAATAATAAGGCATATAACAGAGGGTTAATAAAATGAAAGTTAAAGTACTGTCCCTCCTGGTACCAGCTCTGCTGGTGGCAGGCGCAGCAAATGCGGCTGAAATTTATAACAAAGACGGCAACAAATTAGATCTGTACGGTAAAGTGGATGGTCTGCACTATTTCTCTGATGACGACAGTGCAGACGGCGACCAGACCTACATGCGTCTGGGCTTCAAAGGCGAAACTCAGGTTAACGACCAGCTGACCGGTTACGGCCAGTGGGAATACCAGATCCAGGGTAACTCTGGTGAGAACGAAAACAACTCATGGACGCGTGTGGCGTTCGCAGGTCTGAAATTCGCGGATGCGGGTTCATTCGACTACGGTCGTAACTACGGCGTTGTTTACGATGTGACTTCATGGACCGACGTTCTGCCGGAATTCGGCGGCGATACCTACGGTTCTGACAACTTCATGCAGCAGCGTGGTAACGGCTTCGCGACCTACCGTAACCAGGACTTCTTCGGTCTGGTTGATGGTCTGAACTTCGCGTTGCAGTACCAGGGTAAAAACGGCAGCCCAAGCGGCGAAGGCCAGACCAACAACGGTCGTGAGGCACTGCGTCAGAACGGTGATGGCTACGGTGGCTCTCTGACCTACGATCTGGGCGAAGGCTTCGCACTCGGTACGGCGGTCACCAGCTCTAAACGTACTGATGACCAGAACGCCATGGCCTACGGTAACGGCGATCGTGCTGAGACCTACACCGGTGGTCTGAAATATGACGCGAACAACATCTACCTGGCTGCACAGTATACTCAGACTTACAACGCGACCCGTGCGGGCGACCTGGGCTGGGCTAACAAAGCGCAGAACTTCGAAGTGGTTGCGCAGTATCAGTTCGACTTCGGTCTGCGTCCATCCGTGGCGTACCTGCAATCTAAAGGTAAGGACCTGGAAAACGGCTACGGCGACCAGGATCTGCTGAAATATGTTGATGTTGGCGCGACTTACTACTTCAACAAAAACATGTCCACCTACGTTGATTACAAAATCAACCTGGTTGATGAGAACGACTTCACTCGCGCAGCAGGTATCGGTACTGACGATATCGTCGCGCTGGGTCTGGTTTACCAGTTCTAATTGCTCATACAGCGACAAAGGGGCCATCAGGCCCCTTTTTTCATGCTTTTTTAGGGTCTTACAAATACGCTGTTTTAGTGTACTCTTGCCGCCCTGGCATGAGGATAATAACCAATGGATATGACTTTTTTACGCGCCAGCGTTCTGGCGACTTTTTTACTCCTGACCGCGTGTGACTCTTCCACACAGCCCGCAAAAATCGACGCACCCGCCGCGACGGTGCTGGAAGGGAAAACCATGGGGACCTTCTGGCGCGTCAGCGTGATGGATATTGATAAATCCCGCGCTGAAGAATTACGCGGTAAAATTCAGGCGCAGCTGGATGCCGACGATCAGCTACTCTCTACCTATAAAAATGACTCTGCGCTGATGCGTTTCAATCGCTCCAGCAGCACCTCGCTGTGGCCGGTGAGCGAAGCGATGGCCGATATCGTCACAGAATCCATGCGCGTGGGCTACAAAACCAACGGCGCAATGGATGTGACCGTGGGGCCGCTGGTGAACCTGTGGGGATTTGGCCCCAACAAGCAGCCGGTGACTACACCCGATCAAGCCGCCATCGACGACGCCCGCGCCCGTACAGGGTTACAGCATCTGGCGGTGATCTCCCAGTACGGTCAGCAATACCTGCAAAAAGATATTCCCGACCTGTTTGTGGATCTCTCCACGGTAGGCGAGGGGTATGCTGCGGATCATCTCGCGGCCCTGATGGCGCAGGAAGGCATTCCGCGTTATCTGGTTTCCGTCGGGGGCGCGCTCGTCAGCCGGGGCATGAACGCCAGCGGCAGGCCGTGGCGAGTGGCCATCCAAAAACCAACCGATCAGCAGAACGCGGTGCAGGCGATTGTCGACATCAACGGGCACGGTATAAGCACCTCCGGAAGCTACCGCAACTATTACGAGCTGGATGGCAAACGTATCTCGCACGTGATTGATCCGCAAACCGGACGCCCGATTACCCACAACCTGGTGTCCGTGACGGTGATAGCCCCAACCGCGCTGGAAGCGGATGCCTGGGATACCGGATTGATGGTGCTCGGCACGGAGAAGGCCAAAGAGGTGGTGCGTCAGGAAGGGCTGGCCGTCTATATGATCACCAAAGAGGCTGACGGATTTAAAACCTGGAGTTCGCCGCAGTTCAATAGCTTCCTGGTGAGCGAAAAAAATTAAAAAGCAAGGTTGCGGGTTTTTGTTCGGTGGCGTTCAGGCAAGCTGAGCGTATGCTTGTAAGAGGAGCCGATAATGAAAAACACAACCTATCTTACCGATGAGGATCGCTGGCAGGCCGTACTGGCCCGCGATCCGCGTGCGGATAACCAGTTTGTCTTTGCCGTGCAGACGACCGGCATTTATTGTCGTCCGTCCTGCCGCGCCCGCCACGCGCTGCGTAAAAATGTCTGCTTTTATCCTGATGCTCACCAGGCCGCGCAGGCGGGTTTCCGCCCCTGTAAGCGCTGTAGGCCGGACCAGGTCGACCCTATGGCGCAGAAAAAGGCCAGCATTGCGCTGGCCTGTCGACTGCTTGAACAGGATGCCGCGCTGAACCTGGAGGCACTGGCGCAGCAGGTTGGCATGAGTCCGTACCATTTCCACCGCTTGTTTAAATCCGTCACCGGCATGACGCCGAAAGCATGGCAGCAGGCCGCGCGTGAACAACGCCTGCGCAGCCTGCTTGCACAGGGCGGTAAAATCACCGACGCCGTACTGGCCGCTGGCTTCCCGGACGGCAGCAGTTACTACCGTAAAGCCAACGGCGCGCTGGGCATGACGGCAAAACAGTACCGCAACAGAGAGGCTGCGGTCCGCTATGACATCAGTGACTGCTCGCTGGGCCGCTGTCTGGTGGCCGAAAGCGAGCGCGGGATCTGCGCAATACTGCTGGGTGATGACGACGCCGGGCTGACGGCTGAGCTGCTGTCACTGTTTCCGCTTGCCGTCCGTGAACCGATGGAAGGCGCGTTTGCCGGGCGTGTTCGGCAGGTTATTGCCTCTGTCGACAGCCGCGCGACGCCGCTGACGCTGCCGCTGGATATTCGTGGTACCGCCTTCCAGCAGCAGGTCTGGCAGGCGCTGCGGACTATCCCCTGCGGTGAAACGGCAAGTTATCAGCAGGTGGCGAAGGCCATTGGTAAACCCAATGCCGTACGTGCCGTGGCGGGGGCCTGCGGTGCCAACAAACTGGCGATAGTCATCCCCTGTCACCGCGTGGTGCGTAACGACGGTGCGCTGTCGGGTTATCGCTGGGGTGCAGCGCGTAAGGTGCTATTGTTGAAACGTGAGGCGAACAACCCGGAGGGATAATGCTCGATCTTTTTGCTGATGCTGAACCCTGGCACGAGCCGCTCGCGCCGGGGGCGACGATCCTGAGACGATTCGCGCTTTCCCGCGCGGCGGCGCTGTTCGACGGTATTGATGCCGTCAACGCCCTTTCGCCGTTTCGCCATATGGTTACGCCGGGCGGGTATACCATGTCCGTGGCGATGACCAACTGCGGCGAACTGGGATGGGCAACGAATGAGCGGGGCTATGTATATGCCGCGAACGATCCGCTGACGGATCAGCCGTGGCCGCCGATGCCGGAGGCGTTTCAGGCGCTGTGTCATGCTGCCGCCGTGGCGGCCGGCTATCCTGATTTTCGACCCGATGCCTGTCTTATTAACCGCTATGCCGTTGGGGCAAAGCTCTCCTTGCATCAGGATAAGGACGAGCCGGACCTGCGCGCGCCGATTGTCTCGGTATCCCTTGGGCTGCCCGCTGTCTTTCAGTTTGGCGGCCTGCGGCGCAACGACCCGCTCAAACGGCTGATGCTGGAGCATGGCGATGTGGTGGTATGGGGCGGTGAATCACGGCTTTTTTACCACGGTATTCAGCCGCTTAAACCTGGCGATCACCCGGTGGCGGGGGCGTTTCGCTACAACCTCACGTTCCGTCAGGCGGCATACAGAGAATAAAAATAAGAATTATTCTTGATGTGTGTGAAAGGCAGTTTACACTGCTGGCTGATTTTTCTTGTCCGGATTGCTCTGCATGCAACTACTTCTTCTTGTCTGGCGGCAGTATCGCTGGCCTTTTATCGCGGTGATGGCGTTAAGCCTTGCCAGCGCGGCGCTGGGGATCGGCCTGATTGCCTTCATTAACGTGCGTTTGATCGAAATGGTCGACACGTCACTCTCCGTCCTGCCGGAATTTCTGGGTTTACTGCTGCTGCTGATGGCAGTCACGCTCGGGTCACAGCTGGCGCTGACCGCCCTCGGCCACCATTTCGTTTTCCGTCTGCGCAGCGAGTTCATCAAACGGATCCTTGATACTCAGGTGGAACGCATCGAACAGCTGGGAAGTGCCTCTCTGCTGGCGGGGCTGACCAGCGATGTGCGCGCCATTACCATCGCCTTTGTGCGCCTGCCGGAGCTGGTGCAGGGGATCATCCTGACCTTTGGCTCGGCAGCCTATCTCGCCTGGCTCTCCAGCAAGATGCTGGCGGTGACTGCGCTGTGGATTGTTATTACCATCTGGGGCGGGTTCCTGCTGGTATCACGCGTTTATAAGCACATGGCGGTGCTGCGCGAAACGGAAGACAAGCTCTATAACGATTACCAGACGGTGCTGGAAGGGCGCAAAGAGCTGACGCTGAACCGCGAGCGCGCCGAGCATATCTTCAACCACCTCTATATCCCGGATGCGCACGAATATCGTCATCACATTATTCGAGCCGATACGTTCCACCTGAGCGCCGTGAACTGGTCCAACATCATGATGCTGGGCGCGATTGGCCTGGTATTCTGGATGGCGAACAGCCTGGGGTGGGCGGATACCAACGTGGCGGCAACGTACTCCCTGACGCTGCTGTTTTTACGCACGCCGCTGCTCTCGGCCGTTGGCGCACTGCCAACGCTGCTGAGTGCTCAGGTGGCCTTCAACAAGCTGAAGAAATTCGACCTTGCGCCGTTTAAGGCTGAGTTCCCGCGCCCGCAGGCCTTCCCGAACTGGCAAACGCTGGAACTGCGTAACGTTACCTTCCGCTATCAGGATAACGCCTTCTCCGTAGGGCCGATAAACCTGACCATTCATCGCGGCGAACTGCTGTTCCTTATCGGCGGCAACGGCAGTGGCAAATCTACGCTGGCGATGCTGCTGACGGGCCTCTACCAGCCGCAGGCGGGTGAAATTTTGCTGGATGGTAAAGCGCTGAGCGCGGAGAAACCGGAGGACTACCGCAAGCTCTTCTCGGCGGTATTTACCGACGTCTGGCTGTTCGACCGGCTGCTGGGCCCGGAAGGGCAGCAGGCGGATCCGGCGCTGGTGGAGAAATGGCTTGCGCACCTGCAAATGTCGCACAAGCTGGAGCTACAGGATGGCAAAATCCTGAATCTCAAGCTGTCGAAAGGGCAGAAGAAGCGCGTGGCGCTGCTGCTGGCGCTGGCCGAAGAGCGCGACATCATCCTGCTGGATGAGTGGGCCGCCGATCAGGACCCGCACTTCCGTCGCGAGTTTTATCAGGTCCTGCTGCCGCTGATGCAGGCGATGGGAAAAACCATTTTTGCCATCAGCCATGACGATCACTACTTCATTCACGCCGACCGTCTGCTGGAGATGCGCGACGGCAAGCTGAGTGAGCTGACCGGCGATGAGCGCGATGCGGCGTCACGGGACGCGGTGGCGCGTACGGCCTGATTGCAATTGTGCCGGGTGGCGCCCGGCACACTAATTTTTCATATATGCCGTTTTTTTCTCCATCCCGACCCGCCGTTTATTCTTATTTACATATCCCCGCGCTATGCTTAACGCCAACTCATTTAATGGATTTATGATTGATGTCGGTATTAAAGAAAAACAGCGCCAGGCAGCGTGACCAGGAGCGTGCGCGGCTCATCTGGCTCCTGACGACCGATAAAGCGGTCACGTCAACGTTATTGGGTAAGCTAACCCTGGCTGAGCAATATGATGTCGGCACGCTGGCCGACGATATTGCTGAGGTAGGTGCGCTGGTTGCACATTTACCGCCCCCGGACCTGGCGGACACCCTGGAGGCATTACCTTCCGAAGAGCGCCACGCCCTGTGGCGGCTGGTGCAGGATCACGAGCGCGGTCAGGTACTGCTTGAAGCCTCGGAAAACGTCTGGGATGACCTTATCGATGAGATGAGCGACCGGGACATCCTTGACGCCCTGCAAACGCTGGATATCGATGAGCAGATTTACCTCGTTCAGCATCTTCCGCGCAACCTGACCGGACGCCTGCTGGCTTCCCTGCCTGCCGAAGAGCGGGCGCGCGTGCGTCAGGTGATGCACTACGAGAAAAACAGCGTCGGCGCGATCATGGAGTTTGGCGTCATCACCGTGCGTCCGGACGTTACCCTGGGTACGGTGCAGCGCTATCTTCGTCGCCTGGGCAGTATGCCGGATAACACCGATAAACTGTTCGTCACCTCGCGGGATAAAACCCTGCTCGGGGAGCTGGAGCTGAAAACGATCCTGCTTAACAGCACTCAGCAGCGGGTGAGTGAGGTCATGGAAACCGAGCCGATGGTCTTCTCGCCGGAAGACGATGCCGAAAAAGCGGCGCGTACCTTCGAACGTGATGACCTGGTGAGCGCGGCGGTGGTGGATTCGGTGGGCAAGCTGATGGGGCGTCTGACCATCGATGAGATCGTTGACGTGGTCTATGAAGAGACCGATAACGACCTGCGTGCCCTTGGCGGGATCAGTGCCGAAGATGACGTTCATGCCTCCGTCGGCAAGGCCGTCAAAACGCGCTGGGCGTGGCTCGCCATCAATTTATGCACCGCGTTCGTGGCGTCCCGCGTTATTGACGGCTTCGAACATACCATTTCCCAGCTGGTGGCCCTGGCGTCGCTGATGCCGATTGTGGCGGGGATCGGCGGGAACACCGGTAACCAGACTATCACCATGATCGTTCGCGCCCTGGCGCTGGAAAACATACAGCCGGGTAATTTCTCGTGGCTGATTTTCAGGGAGATGGGCGTCGCGCTGATTAATGGCCTGGTCTGGGGCGGCATCATGGGCGGCATTACCTGGTGGCTGTATGATGATATGGCGCTGGGCGGGGTCATGATGCTGGCGATGGTGCTGAACCTGCTGGTGGCGGCGATGATGGGCGTGATTATCCCGTTGACCATGACCCGGCTGGGGCGCGACCCCGCGGTGGGGTCGAGCGTGATGATCACCGCCATTACCGATACCGGCGGTTTCTTTATTTTTCTTGGACTGGCGACGATTTTTCTTCTGTAGCCAGCGCTTTTTGCTTAAGTCGGGCAGGGAGGATGAACATCATCATAATCCCGCCCAGCACGCCAATTGCCAGGTTGCCGGTGAAAACCGTTGCCACAACCGTCACCAGCATCACGACGGTTTCAGCCACCGGCGCGTTTTTCAGCGTTCCGGGCTGAACGCTATGCCAGCTAAAGGTCTTGACGGCCACAATGGCCATAATTCCCGCCAGTACCGCCATCGGAATTTTGGCCATCACCTCGCTGAGCGCCGTAACCAGCACCAGCAGTACGATGCCCGCCGCAAGGGTGGAGATACGGCTTCTGCCTTTCCCCATCTCCACGTTAACGATGGTCTGCCCAATCATCGCGCAGCCCGCAATGCCGCCGTAGAACCCGGCCATAATATTGCCCACGCCCAGTCCGATGCTCTCGCGGCGCTTACTGGAGGGGGTAGCGGTCAGCTCGTCCACCAGTTTTGCCGTCAACAAGGATTCCAGCAGGCCAACGAAAGCGATACTTAGCGCGCACGGCCAGATGATGCTCAGGGTTTCCAGATTGAGCGGCACCAGCAGTTGCGTAAAGCCCGGCAAACCGCCGCCCATGGAACCTTCATCCCCTACCGTCGGCAGGATTTGCCCGCTGGTGACGGTGAACAAAGTCAGCAGCACAATGGCAATCAGCGGGGAGGGCACGCTTTTGATATAGCGTGGCACCCAGAGCACAATCAGCAGCGTCAGCACGAACAGGCCCACAATCAGCGGGCTTCGGCTCCAGAAATGGGGCACCTGGGCAAAGAAAATCAAAATGCCAAGGGCGTTAACAAACCCGGTCATCACCGACTGGGGAATAAAGCGCATCAGCCGCGCCATACCCAGCGCGCCGAACAGGATCTGAATCACGCCTGCCATTACCACCGCGGGCAGAATGTACTGTACGCCGTGTTGATGGACCATCGGCCCAATCACCAGCGCGACGGAACCTGCCGCCGCCGTCACCATGGCCGGACGCCCGCCGAGCAGGGAAAGGGCGAAACAGAGCACCACGGAGGCGATAAGGCTCACTTTCGGATCCACGCCCGCGACCACGGAAAACGAAATCACTTCCGGGATCAGCGCCAGCGCGGTAATCACACCGGCCAGGGTTTCGCGCATCAGACGGTGAGGCGAACGTAAAACAGTGGCGACATGGCCTTCTTGAGGTACAGACGAGTGGGGTAATGACATAACAATTCGCTGGTAGGGGCAGGCTTCCGTGCGCGCGATCACAAAGTGCAGCATGATAGCCAGGAAAATCGTCTGGTGCCAGCCTGTTTGCCAAATCCCTACAAACAATCCATCATTAAATTTCACAATTACAATAATTTCGTAACCTTTAAACAATATTTAAAAGTTGCTACCGTGCCACCGCAGCGTGTTTCACCTGTAATTTCCACGCATCAAGCACTATTCAACTAAGGCATAAATGATGAAAAAAATGACTGCCGTGCTCTTTTCTCTGGCCGTGGGGCTGAACGTCGTCTCGATGGCGGCGAAGGCTGACGCACCAAAAGAGCAGGAAACGGATGTCCTTTTAATTGGTGGCGGCATCATGAGCGCCACGCTGGGAACGTATCTTCAGGAATTAGAGCCGAACTGGTCCATGACCATGGTCGAGCGCCTCGATGGCGTGGCACAGGAAAGCTCTAACGGCTGGAACAACGCCGGGACGGGGCACTCGGCACTCATGGAACTGAACTATACGCCGCAGAAAAAGGACGGTTCCATTAGTATCGAGAAGGCGGTAGAGATCAACGAAGCGTTCCAGATCTCACGTCAGTTCTGGTCTCACCAGGTGAACAGCGGTGTGTTGCACAATCCGCACTCCTTCATCAACACCGTACCGCACATGAGCTTTGTGTGGGGCGATCAAAACGTCAACTTCCTGCGCGCGCGCTACGCTGCCCTGCAACAGAGCACGCTTTTCCGCGGGATGAAATACTCTGAAGATCACGCTCAAATCAAAGAGTGGGCGCCGCTGGTCATGGAAGGCCGCGATCCGAACCAGAAAGTAGCGGCGACCCGCACTGAAATTGGTACTGACGTTAACTACGGTGAAATCACCCGTCAGCTGGTGTCCTCTCTGAAGAAAAAAGAGAACTTTAACCTGCAACTCAGCTCCGAAGTGCGTGGTTTCAAGCGCAACGCGGATAACAGCTGGAGCGTGACCGTTGCCGATCTGAAAAACAACGAAGCCGAGCATGTGATTAAGGCGAAGTTCGTGTTTATCGGTGCGGGCGGCGCGGCGCTGAAACTGTTGCAGGAGTCCGGTATTCCGGAAGCGGACGACTACGCGGGCTTCCCGGTCGGCGGCCAGTTCCTGGTGTCGGAAAACCCGGAAGTGGTTAACCGTCATCTGGCTAAAGTGTACGGTCAGGCCTCTGTGGGCGCACCACCGATGTCCGTTCCGCATATCGACACCCGCATGCTGGACGGTAAGCGCGTAGTGCTGTTCGGGCCGTTTGCCACATTCTCCACCAAATTCCTGAAAAACGGTTCCCTGTGGGATCTGCTGAGCGCGACCACGACGTCAAACGTCAAGCCAATGATGGACGTGGGGCTGGATAACTTCGATCTGGTGAAATACCTGATTAGCCAGGTGATGCTCTCTGATGAAGAGCGCTTCGAGGCGCTGAAAGAGTACTATCCGCAGGCGAAGAAAGAAGACTGGCGTCTGTGGCAGGCGGGTCAGCGCGTGCAGATTATCAAACGCGATCCGAAAGAGGGCGGCGTGCTGCGTCTGGGCACCGAAGTGGTAAGCGATAAGGATGGCACCATTGCCGCGCTGCTGGGGGCATCTCCGGGGGCGTCTACCGCTGCGCCAATCATGCTGCACCTGATGGAAAAAGTGTTTAAGGACAAAGTATCCAGCCCGGAATGGCAGGCGAAGCTGAAAACCATTATTCCATCCTACGGTACGAAGCTGAACGGTAACGTTGAAGCCACGGAACAAGAGCTGGAATACACCAGCCGCGTTCTGCAACTGCAATACGTCAAACCGCAGGCTGCTGATGCTGCGCCAAAGGCAGAGCTGAAGCCTCAGGCGGAAAGCAAGCCGGTAGCGGATATCGCGCTGTAAGGTAAACGCAAAACGGTAACATCCGTTACCGTTTTTAGTGTTTTCTCCCTCTCCCCGGTGGGAGAGGGTTGGGGTGAGGGCACCAGACCGCACCCTTTCCAGGTCGGGTAAGCGAGAGCGCCACCCGACTTATTTTTAACGAACTACCGCTTGTCCTACCGTCTCATCAGCCTTCCATACGCGATATTTCACATCCACGTTTTCCGGCGTGTATACGACGATCGGCAGCTTGCTGTTATAGCGCAGCAGACTGTTATCACCCAGATACGCGGTAATAAATTTCTTCTCTTTCTTGCCGTCCGGACACGCCATCACGGTGGAGACTGGCGAGGTTACTTTGTCGAAGACATAGTAGTCATAGCCCCAGCCTTCCAGCGTTTTGCTTTCCAGCTGGCCGCCCAGACGATGCTGATTGCAGTCCACTTCCAGCGTCTGGCCGATTAACAGCTCAACTTTGAAATTTGCTTCATCCTGCTGAGCCGGGAGCTGAATAACCTGGCGCTTCATCCCTTTGTCCGCTTGCGGATACGGAGCAACTTTTTCCAGCGGCTGCTCTTTCCGGGTTTCGCTGGCGAAAGCACTGGTGCTGGCGCACGCAGCGGCGATGAGGGCGATGGCAAATTTAGGTGCGTTTTTCACTGTCATTCCTTTTTGTTAAAACGATCCTGGAAAGACTAACATATAGCACGTGAATAGTTGGCGCAATTTACTCATATTTTCATTTTAAATGGAGTAATACACTGCTTTTATGTTCATTTATTGGTGTTTAATGCTGTGTTGGAGTCGATGCGGCAATCGTGTTATTTTACGCGTTAATTATTGTTATTCATCTGTAAAGGGAGGGGAGATGGTACGTGAAAAACTGAAGACACCTGAAGGCCGCAAGTTCCTGCTGGCGTTACTGGTTGTGTTTATGATTGCTGCTGCATGCGTGGGGCGAGCAACCATTGTCGGTGTGATTGAGCAGTACAACATCCCGCTCTCTGCCTGGACAACCAGCATGTTTGTCCTGCAATCGGCGATGATCTTTGTTTACAGCCTGGTGTTCACCGTCCTGCTGGCGATTCCGCTGGGGATTTTCTTTCTCGGTGGGCGTGAAAAACACTAAGCATTGCGCATGCGGAGACAGGCAATAAAAAACCAGCCATAAGCGGCTGGTTTTTTTGTGTAGTTTTGGTCGGCACGAGAGGATTTGAACCTCCGACCCCCGACACCCCATGACGGTGCGCTACCAGGCTGCGCTACGTGCCGACGCATAAAAGGAATACTACTCGATTCCTTTTTGAATGCAAGGGGCAAGCAACGCTAACTGATTCATAAATAATCAGTTAGCGATAAAGCGCTTCTCGTCTGTCAGCACCTGCAACAGCAAACTGAGCTGCGGCTTCTGGTCTTTCAGCTTCTCACCTTCGAGGTTATACGTCTGGTAATTGCCATTGCTGTTCAGCACCAGGGACAACGTCGGCGTGGTCACCACCAGCGTGTTTCCGCCAGCAGCCGTGACCCAGTTATGACGCCGCGTGGCGCTAAAGAGGTCTTGTCCCTGCGAGTACTCAATTGCCGGTGTGCTGACGTGCAGCAGCCGTTGCATTAACGTGGTCATGACGTCTTTATGGTCGGTGAGCATGTTGATGCGCTGCGCGGGAGTGCCCGGCCAGTGGATCACCAGGGGAACATGCAGGTTCGGACGCGACCACTCCATGCCCTTCGCCTCGTCGCCGAGCGGCACGCCATGCCCCGCCGTGATAATCACGACCGTATTGTCCAGCTTGCCCGCGTCGCGCAGGGCGGTCAGCACGCGGCCGATCTGCGCATCGACATCGCCCGCCGCACGGCTATAGCGGCGCGCGAAGCCTTTCTGATTGCTGTCATCAAGCGTTGTGCCGTTAAACGCAACCCAGGAGAACCAGCGGTTATCTTCCTGCGCATAGCGCTTCAGCCAGTCTATCCACTGGTCAGCGGTCCGATCGTCAGACTGGCTCTGCGCGGCGGGCAGTGAGAAATCAGACAGCAGCGCCTGGCGGTACAGCGAGCTGTTGAAACCATCAGAGGCGAACAGCCCCAGCTGGTAGCCCTGCTGATTAAGCCCGGTAATCAATGCCGCCGGAATACGGGCCGACAGCACGCCGTCCATATAGCTCGGTGAAATGCCATAGAACAGGCCGAAAATACCCGCGTCGGTCGAATTACCGGAGCTCATATGCTGAGTGAATACGATGTTGTTCTCAGCGAATTCAGCCAGCGCTGGCATCTGCTTCTCATAGCGGGAATAGTTCAGGCCATCGACGGTAATCAGCAGCACGTTCTGACCGCGGCCCATGTCGCGATATTTCAGATCGCTCAGGGGATACTGCACGCTGACCGCTTCCGGATTACCCTGTTCGACCAGACGACGCTGATACTCCTGCGCGTCCAGCAGGCCGTGTTTTTCGAGGAAACGACGTGCCGTCATCGGATAGGAGAGCGGCAGGTTCGCGCGCTGCATGGTAATCGGGCGGTAGAAGTTCGCATCTGCCCAGATATACATCAGGTGCGAACCGATAAATGAGGCGAAAAAGAGCGCCGCGACGGGCTTCGCATAATGGCGGCGTCGGGTCAGACTGCGGAGTTTTTGCCAGCTCCACGTGGCGAACAGCATTTCGATCAGCAGGATAATCGGCACGCTGATAAACATCAGCTGCCAGTCGCGCGCGGTCTCGTTCTGATCCGGGTTAATCACCAGCTCCCAGACGACAGGATTCAGGTGCAGGTGGAAACGGGTAAAGACTTCGCTGTCGATCAGCAACAGCGTCATGCCCGCCGTCGCAAGAATGGCGGACAGGAAGCGCATCAGCCGCTGCGACATGACGATAAACGTCAGTGGGAACAGGATCAGCAGATAGGTGGCGAAGACCAGAAAGCTAAAGTGACCAACAAGACTCATCCACGAGTAGATGCGCCCGGTTAACGTGGTTGGCCAGTCCGCCACAAACAGATAACGGCAGCCGAGCACCATCGCCAACAGAATATTGAACAGGGCAAACCAGTGCCCCCAGCTGACCATCTGGGAGACTTTTTCACGGTAGCGCTGACGATTCGTCACCATAAACTGTTGTTCGTTTCCCTTAGTGTGCCTGGTCGTCGCTAACGGAGGACTGCAAAGCCTGGGCGAAAGATTTGGCGATCGCCTGACGCTGAGCCGGAGCAACGCTGGTATTGATCAGGTTGGTAACCATATTTCCCAAAACCATCAGGGAGAGATCGGTTGGCGTTTTATGTTTTTCCAGTACGTTGACCAGCTCACTGAGCAATTGTTCAACGTGTTCGTCACTGTAGCGGGAATGTTGTGGCATAAATCAAAATCAGTTTGTTGAGAGAAGGGCGACATATTACCGTAGCAACAGCTTTTTTTCCCCTTTTTTATCTTCTGTTGCACACATGCGTTGGTGGTGGTTGAATACCGCCCGGTCTAAAAGGAGAGTTTATCATGAGTCTGGAAATCAACCAGATTGCCTTGCACCAGCTTATCAAGCGTGATGAGCAAACCCTTGAAGTGGTGCTGCGCGATTCGTTACTGGAACCAACGCCTACCGTTGTCGAGATGATGGCGGAGTTGCATCGCGTCTACAGCGCGAAAAATAAAGCCTATGGCTTGTTCAGCGAAGAGAGCGAACTGGCGGATAGCCTGCGCCTGCAACGTCAGGGCGAAGAGGATTTCCTGGCATTCAGCCGCGCTGCTACTGGCCGTCTGCGTGACGAGCTGGCGAAATATCCCTTCGCCGATGGCGGTATCGTCCTGTTCTGCCACTACCGCTATCTGGCGGTAGAGTATCTGCTGGTCACCGTGCTGAATAACTTAAGCAGTATGCGCGTGAACGAGCAGCTGGATATCAGCTCAACGCACTACCTGGATATCAACCATGCGGATATTGTGGCGCGTATCGATTTAACCGAATGGGAAACCAACCCGGAATCAACGCGCTATCTGACCTTCCTTAAAGGCCGCGTGGGCCGCAAAGTGGCGGATTTCTTTATGGACTTCCTCGGCGCCAGCGAAGGGCTGAATGCCAAAGCGCAGAACAAAGGTCTACTCCAGGCGGTGGATGACTTTACGGCTGAGGCGCAGCTTGATAAATCTGAGCGTCAGACCGTGCGTCAGCAGGTTTACAGCTACTGCAACGAGCAGTTACAGGCCGGGGAAGAGATTGAGCTGGAGTCGCTGTCCAAAGAGCTGGCAGGCGTCAGCGAAGTCAGCTTCCAGGAATTTACTGCGGAAAAAGGCTATGAGCTGGAAGAGAGCTTCCCGGCGGATCGCAGTACGCTGCGTCAGCTGACGAAATTTGCCGGTAGCGGCGGTGGGTTAACCATTAACTTTGATGCCATGCTGCTCGGGGAACGTATCTTCTGGGACCCGGCCACCGACACGCTGACCATTAAAGGCACACCGCCGAATCTGCGCGACCAGCTTCAGCGTCGCACTTCAGGCGGTAAGTAACAGCCATAAAAAAACCCCGCAAACGCGGGGTTTTTCTCGACAGGTTTGCGATTACGCGCGAACGAAGTCGATGTGAGTCAGTTTTGGCTTGAACGCGTGACGCTGAACAGCCTGAACTTTCACTTTTTCTTCTTTACCGTCAACAACGATGGTCAGAACTTCGCTGTAGAATTCAGCTTTGTTCTGCATGTTCCATACTTTGTCGTGATCCAGTTCAATAGCAACTGGAGCAGCTTCGCCACCGTAAACGATAGCCGGGAACTTGTTTGCGGTACGCAGGCGGCGGCTCGCACCCTTACCCTGCACGTTACGTACTTCTGCTTCGATAGTGAACATTGATTTCTCTCTGTATTTAAAACCCTACTACAGGCGACCCAGCAGCAGGTGAGTGTTCTGCCTCACGGATGTGAAGCGGGCGGCATTTTATACTCAAATGGCTCGCGCATCAACGAAAAGTCCCGTTAACCGCGCAATTCGTTTGCCCGGCGAAAGCGTCCTTCATAGTCAAAGACCTTCTCACGCACCTGCCAGAACTGCCCTTTTTTACGGGCGACAACAAAATCAGGATGGCGCAGTAACGCCTGCTGGCGCACGATATCGGCCACGGTTATCCAGCGCAGCGGCACGCCAGGCGTGCGGGTATGCGGGCGGATAAAGAGCTGCTCAAACGCGGTGCGCTGGGCGGGCGTCTGGACCCGGAACCGCTCGCTGACGTCTGCGCCATCCTCGTCGTAGTAGGTAATTTTTAGCCACTCGCCTTTTTCATCCGCGCCGGGCTGTAAGGCCATGCCGGAACAGCGCAGCACCAGCGCATCTTTCAGCTTCAGCGCCGCTTTCAGCATGTCGTCCGGGTCGACCAGGACCGTGTCGCACTCCCGACAGCGGCGGGCGGCAATGTCGTTTTCGGCATTGCACTGCGGGCAGTTTTTGAAGCGGAAGCGGAAGTCACACTGTTCGCGATGGCCTTCATCGTCTTCAAACCAGCCCTGACAGCGGCGGCCAAAATGTTCGATCAGCGTGCCGTCGGCGGTGGTTTTCCCCCAGAAGGTGTTGGCAAACCCGCAGGCAGGGCAAAAAACCTGAACGGGCACGTTGTCGCTCTTGCCTTTTGGCGTGCCGACTTCCGGCGAATAGAGATCGTGCGGGTTACCGGCGTAATCAAGGATCAGACAGTCGGTTTTGCCCGGCGCCAGACGCAGCCCGCGGCCAACAATCTGCTGATACAGGCTGACGGATTCCGTCGGGCGAAGAATCGCAATCAGGTCGACGTGCGGGGCGTCAAAGCCGGTGGTTAGTACGGAGACATTCACCAGATAGCGGAACCGCTGAGCTTTGAAGTCCTCAATCAGGCTGTCGCGCTCCGGGCCGGGGGTTTCACCGGTAATTAACGCCGCGTCGTCGGCGGGCAGCAGCCCCGTAATTTCGCGCGCGTGTTCGACAGTGGCAGCAAAAATCATCACCCCTTTGCGCGTTTGTGCGAACTCTTCAATCTGGCTGATGATATGCGGCGTGATCCGCTTCTGTTTTTTCAGCTCATGGTTAAGATCAGCCTCGCTGAACAGCCCGTTGCTCTGCACCTGTAAGCGGCTGAAATCGTACTGCACGACGGGCATATCCAGCCGCTCCGGCGGCGTCAGGTAGCCGTGCTTGATCATGTAGCGCAGCGGAAGCTCATAGATACAGTCGCGGAACAGGGCCTTTTCATCGCCACGCACCATGCCGTGATAATGAAACTGATAAATCCAGCCCTTGCCCAGACGAAACGGCGTGGCGGTGAGGCCAAGCAGACGGAGGTGAGGATTCACCTTTTTCAGATGAGTGAGGATTTGCTGATACTGGCTGTCGTCGTCATCGCTGATGCGGTGACACTCATCGACAATCAGCAGGGAAAACTCGCTGCGAAACAGTTCCAGGTTGCGCGCAACGGATTGTACGCTGCCAAACACCACTTTTCCGTGGCTCTCTTTGCGCTTCAGTCCGGCGGCAAAAATGTCGGCCTCCAGGCCGAGCGCGCAATATTTGGCGTGGTTTTGCGCCACCAGCTCTTTGACGTGCGCCAGCACCAGCACGCGTCCGCGGGCCAGGCGCGCCAGTTCGGCAATCACCAGGCTTTTACCGGCTCCGGTCGGGAGAACGATGGCGGCGGGCTCCCGATGCTTGCGAAACCAGGCGAGGGTGGCATCAACGGCTTCCTGCTGATAGGGGCGTAATGTGAACGTCATGGCTTCTCTATTCAGTTAACTCGCATATAGTATGCCACGAAACTTTTTCCCTTGAGTGGCGCAACCAGACCATTATACTGAACTGTTTCTGACTGCTTCTTTTTCGGACGCGTAGTCCGACTTCCAGCACCATTAAGGCTAAAAAGATTTCATGCGACTTGATAAGTTTATCGCTCAGCAACTCGGCGTAAGCCGCGCTATTGCCGGGCGTGAAATTCGCGCCAGCCGCGTAACCGTGGACGGCGACATTGTGAAAGACAGCGCTTTTAAACTCCAGCCTGAGCACCAGGTGGAGTATGACGGCAACCCGCTGACCCAGCAGAATGGCCCGCGCTACTTCATGCTCAACAAACCGGAAGGTTACGTCTGTTCAACGGACGATCCGGATCACCCGACGGTGCTCTACTTCCTCGACGAACCTGTGGCGCACAAGCTGCATGCGGCAGGGCGACTGGATATCGATACCACCGGCCTGGTGCTGATGACCGATGACGGCCAGTGGTCGCACCGCATCACCTCCCCGCGCCATCACTGTGAGAAAACCTATCGGGTGATGCTTGAGTCTCCGGTCTCGGATGACACGGCAGAGCAATTCGCGAAAGGCGTTCAGCTGCATAATGAGAAGGATCTGACCAAACCGGCGGTGCTGGAAATCCTCACCCCCACGGACGTCCGTCTGACCATCAGTGAAGGCCGCTACCACCAGGTGAAACGGATGTTTGCCGCCGTGGGCAATCACGTTGTGGGGCTGCATCGTGAACGTATCGGCGCGATTGAACTCGATCCAGACCTGGCCCCAGGGGAATATCGCCCGCTGACGGAAGAAGAGATTGCCAGCGTCGGGCTGCCTTCACGCTAAATTCAGGAGAACCCTGTGACCACCAGGCCACACTCGTCGTTTAAAATTGTATTTATCCTTGGCCTGCTGGCCATGCTGATGCCGCTGTCCATCGATATGTATCTGCCCGCGCTGCCGGTGATTTCCGCTCAGTTTGGCGTACCGGCCGGCAGCGCGCAGATGACGCTCAGCACCTACATTCTTGGTTTTGCCCTCGGTCAGCTCTTTTATGGACCAATGGCCGACAGCCTGGGGCGTAAACCGGTTATCCTGGGCGGGACATTGATATTTGCCGCGGCGGCGGTGGCCTGCGCGCTGGCGCAGAGTATCGATCAGCTGATTGTGATGCGCTTCTTCCATGGCCTGGCGGCTGCTGCGGCAAGCGTGGTGATTAACGCGCTGATGCGCGACGTCTACCCGAAGGAAGAGTTCTCACGCATGATGTCGTTCGTCATGCTGGTCACGACAATTGCGCCGCTGGTCGCCCCCATGGTGGGCGGGGCGGTCCTGGTGTGGTTCAGCTGGCATGCGATTTTCTGGATCCTGGCGATTGCCGCGCTGCTGGCCTCGGTGATGATCTTCGTCTTTATCGATGAAACGCTGCCGGTCGAGCGACGTCAGAAGTTCCACATTCGCACCACGCTTGGCAACTTTGCCTCGCTGTTTCGCCATAAGCGTGTGCTCAGCTATATGCTGGCCAGCGGCTTCAGCTTTGCCGGAATGTTCTCGTTCCTGAGCGCGGGGCCGTTTGTGTACATCGAACTGAACCATGTGTCACCCCAGCATTTTGGTTACTACTTCGCGCTGAATATTGTGTTCCTGTTTGTGATGACCATTATCAACAGCCGCTTTGTCCGGCGGGTTGGGGCGCTGAATATGTTCCGCGCCGGGCTGTGGATCCAGTTCGTGATGGCTATCTGGCTGGTATTGAGCGCGTTGCTGGGCGTCGGTTTCTGGGCGCTGGTGGTGGGCGTGGCGGCGTTTGTCGGCTGCGTGTCGATGGTTTCATCCAACGCGATGGCGGTGATCCTCGACGAATTTCCGCATATGGCGGGCACCGCCTCGTCGCTGGCAGGAACGTTCCGTTTCGGAATTGGCGCGATAGTCGGGGCGCTGCTCTCGACGGCGACGTTTAATACCGCCTGGCCGATGCTGTGGGCGATTGCCCTCTGCGCGACCTGCTCCATACTCTTCTATCTTTACGCCAGCCGGCCGCGAAAGACGGCGCATAAATGACCACTTAAGGCCCGTGACGGGCCTTTTTGTTGACCCATATCAACCAACCCTCCGTTCGTTTACCCTGTGTTTGTTTCTTTTATGTAAAATCTATTTATGTAAAAAGTCACATCATTGTATTTAAAAAGGTTGAGTTAGATCGCAGAAACGGGTACATATAGCGCCGACGCGAGCCTGCAACGCCTATAAAATCCGCTAAACAGTGCAGGTTGGCGATGATGTGTTACTATAAATGTAAATAAATTGTGAAGTAAATTTGCTTCCGGGGATCTGAACGTGAATACATTACAACTCTCCATTGTCCATCGCTTGCCCCAGAGCTATCGCTGGTCGACGGGTTTTGCAGGTTCGAAAGTTGAACCGATTCCGCAAAGCGTTGCCGGGGAGGATAATTGTCTGGTGGCCCTCAAACTGCTCAGCCCGAGCGATGAAAATGCGTGGCCGGTCATGGAACGTCTCAGCCAGGCGCTGACGGACATCGAAGTGGACAGCTCCGTGCTGGAATGCGAAGGTGAGCCGTGCCTGTTTGTTAACAGCCAGGATGAGTTTGCCGCCACCTGTCGTCTGAAAAACTTCGGCGTGGCCATTGCCGAGCCGTTCTCCGGTCAATATCCTTTCTGAGTGCTAGTCAGCGGACAATAGCTGGCGTGTGTAATCCTGCGTCGGCGCGGTGAATACGCGCTGGCACTCTCCCTGCTCAACGACTTCTCCCTGCCGCAATACCACCACCTGATGGCAAAGCGCACGCACCACCTGTAAATCGTGGCTGATAAAGATATAGGCCAGCCGATGCTTTTCCTGTAGCCCCTTCAGCAGCGCCAGAATTTGCGCCTGCACGGTGCGGTCCAGGGAAGAGGTTGGCTCGTCCAGCACGATCAGCTCCGGTTTCAGGATCAGCGCGCGGGCAATCGCTATACGCTGGCGCTGTCCGCCGGAAAACTCAGCCGGATACCGGTGCCGGGTCTCGGGATCTAAACCCACTTCCGCCATCACCCGCATCACGTCGATTTCACGCTGTTGCGCCGTCATTGTCGGCTGGTGGACGCGCAGGCCCTCTTCAATAATCTGTAATACGCTCAGGCGCGGGTTAAGCGAAGAGTTTGGATCCTGAAATACCACCTGCATCCGCGGACGCACGGGAAGCATCATCCGGCGATTCAGGTTTTGCAGCGGCATGCCGTCAAAAACAATGCTTCCCTGAGAGGCGATCAGGCGCAGCAGCGCCAGGCCGGTGGTGCTTTTGCCTGAACCGGACTCGCCCACAAGCCCAAGCGATTCGCCTGGACGCAGAGCGAAGCTCATGTCTTTCAGAACATGATTGTGATCGACCACGCGACGCAAAATGCCTTTGCGGATCGGGAATGACACCGACAGCCCCTCAACCCTCAGCAACGGCGCGCTGTCAGCGTTAAGCGGAACCGGGTCGCCAGCGGGTTCGCTATCGAGCAGGCGCTGTGTATACGGGTGCTGAGGCGCGCTCAGCAGGGCGGATGCCCGGTTCTGTTCCACGCAGCGGCCGTTTTGCATCACGGCCACCGTGTCAGCGAGCTTTTTCACGATGCTCAGGTTGTGCGTAATAAACAGCAGGCTCATGTTCAGCTCGTCGCGCAGTTCGCGCAGCAGTTGCAGAATTTGTGCCTGTACCGTGACGTCCAGCGCGGTAGTAGGTTCATCGGCAATCAGCAGTTCGGGGCGCGTGAGCAGGGCCATTGCAATCATCACGCGCTGGCGCTCGCCGCCGGAAAGCTGGTGCGGGAAATCGTTCAGCCGTTTCGCCGCATTACGGATACCGGTGCGTTCAAGGCAGTCCAGAATTTCACCCCGCGCTGCCTCTTTACGCATTCCCCGATGAAGTGACAGCACTTCATAGAGCTGTTTTTCCAGGGTATGCAGTGGGTTGAGCGACACCATCGGCTCCTGAAAAATCATGGCGATGGTGTTGCCACGAATGCCGCGCAGGGTTTGCTCGTCAGCGTTCAGCAGCGATTGTCCATGGAACAGAATATCCCCCTGCGGATAGCTGACCGGCGGGGAAGGGAGCAGGCGCAGCACCGACAGCGCCGAAACGCTCTTACCGGAGCCGGATTCCCCGACCAGCGCCAGCGTCTCTCCGCGCTGGATCTGCAACGATAAATCCGTCACCACCGTGCGTGATTCGCCCTGTTTTGAAAACGCAATCGACAGGTTCTCTATGCTCAGAAGAGGCCGGGTCATGTCATACCGCCTTGTTGGGATCGAAGGCATCGCGCACGGCTTCGCCAATAAAAATCAGCAGGGAAAGGAGCACCGCCACGGAGAGGAATGCGGCGATGCCCAGCCAGGGGGCCTGGAGATTGTTTTTGCCCTGCAACAGCAGTTCGCCAAGGGACGGTGAGCCCAGCGGCAAACCGAAACCAAGAAAATCAAGCGACGTCAGGGTGGTAATGGAGCTGCACAAAATAAACGGCAGGAAGGTGAGGGTCGCCACCACCGCATTGGGAAGCATGTGACGGAAGATGATTGCGCCATCGCTCACGCCTAACGCCTGCGCAGCGCGAATATAGTCGTAATTCCGCGTACGCAGAAACTCCGCGCGCACCACGCCGACCAGCGCCATCCAGCCGAACAGGACGGTGATCCCGAGCAGCCACCAGAAGCCAGGCTGTACCACGCTGGACAGCAGGATAATCAGAAACAGCGTCGGCATACCGGACCAGACTTCAATCACGCGCTGTCCCCATAAATCTATTTTACCCCCGTAATAGCCCTGCACGGCGCCCGCCACAACGCCCATTACGCTGCTAAAGAGCGTCAGCAGCAGCCCAAACAGGAGCGAGATGCGGGTGCCATAGAGAATGCGCGCCAGCACATCGCCGCCGTTGGCGTCCGTTCCCAGCCAGTTTTGCGCGGAAGGCGGCGAAGGGAAGGGGGTGGACGTGGCGAAGTTAATACTGTTTGCGCCAAAACGAATCGGCGCCCAGATAGCCCAGCCGTGCTGCGCTATCTGTTCACGTAACCAGGGATCCTGGTACTCGGCTGGCGTCGCAAACGGGCCGCCAAAATCGCTTTCGCTGTAGGTGGCCAGCACCGGCACATACCAGCGGTCTTTGAAATGCACCAGCAGGGGTTTATCGTTGGCAATCAGTTCCGAACACATACTTAAGGCGAACAGGACGGCGAAGATCCACAGCGACCAGTAGCCGCGACGGTTGTGGCGAAAGCGCGCCCAGCGGGCCTGATTGACGGGGCTTAAACGCGACATCAGCGACCCTCAAAATCGATACGGGGATCGACCAGCGTATAGCTGATATCGCTGATGATGTTCAGCAGCAGGCCGATCAGGGTGAAAATGTAGAGTGTGCCAAACATCACCGGATAATCACGGGAGACGGTGGCCTCATAGCCCAGCAGCCCTAATCCGTTGAGCGAGAACATCACCTCTATCAGCAGCGAGCCGGTAAAAAACATACTGATGAACGTGGCGGGGAAACCGGCAATCACCAGCAGCATGGCGTTACGAAAAACGTGCTTCCACATGATCTGCTTTTCACCGACGCCTTTGGCGCGCGCGGTGACGACGTACTGTTTGCGGATCTCATCAAGAAAGGCGTTTTTGGTCAGCATCGTAAGCGCCGCAAAACCGCCGATGACCGTCGCCAGCACCGGAAGCGTGATGTGCCAGAAGTAATCGGTGATTTTCTGATACCACGGCAGGGTGCTGAAATCCGCAGAGACCAGCCCGCGCAGCGGGAAGAGGTCGAAATAACTGCCGCCGGCGAAAAAGACAATCAGCAGCACGGCAAACAGAAACGCCGGGATAGCGTAGCCGATGATAATGAATGTGCTGCTCCAGATATCAAAACGGCTACCGTTGTAGACCGCTTTTCGGATCCCCAGCGGAATGGAGACCAGATAAATAATCAGCGTCCCCCACAGTCCGAGCGTGATGGAAACCGGCAGGCTTTGTTTGATCAGGGTTAACACCGAGGCGCTGCGAAACAGGCTGTCGCCAAAATCGAAACGGACATAATCCCAGAGCATCCTGAAATAACGCTCGTGCAGCGGCTTGTCAAAACCATAGCGATGGGTGATCTCGGCGATCACCTCCGGATCCAGTCCGCGACCGCCCCGGTAGTGGCTTTCGCTGATGTTGCCCACGCCCGTCCGGGCATGGCTGGCCCCCATTCCTTCACCGCCGCCGCCCGGCATGCCGCCAGCGTGACCAAATTCTATCGCCGCAATTGCCTGGTCCACCGGACCGCCGGGGGCGATCTGGACGATAAAAAAGTTAATGGTAATGATGGCCCACAGCGTCGGGATCACTAACAGCAGCCGGCGGATAAGATAAGCGCCCATCGTCACTCCTTAACGCCGCTCTGCGGGCAGTTTTGCGGCTTTATTCACGTCATACCACCAGGTGTCAAAGCCGAGGGTGTAGACCGGGCGAACGGCAGGCAGGGAGAATTTATCCCAGCGGGCCACGCGATCTTCGCCCATATACCACATCGGCAGCATGTAATAGTTCCAGGTTAAGACCCGATCGAGCGCGCGGCCAAGCGGCAGAAGCTTGTTCTTATCGCCCTGAGCGGCGACAATTTTTGCAATCAGCGCATCTATCACCGGGCTCTTTACGCCCGGGGCGTTGTAGGAGGAGTCGATATAACCCGATGCCCAGGAGATTTGCAGATCTGAACTTGGCCACGGCTGCGCGGCCCACAGGGTCTGCATCATGTCGTAATCGCGACTGCGCTTGCGGTTGGTTAACTGGGCCATATCGACCTGGCGGATATTCATGGTGACGCCAAGCCGGGCAAGGTTCTTCTTAAATGGCAGCACCCACTGATCGTTTGCGCCGGAGGCAATCAGCAGTTCGAAGCTGAGCGGTTTACTGGTTTGCGCATTAACCCGTTGCCGATTTTTCAGCACCCAGCCAGCATCATCCAGCAGGTTGCTGGCTTTCAGCAGGTTGTCCCGGTCGAACCCGTTTCCGTCGGATTTGGGCGGTTCAAATACGCGGGTGAACACCTCCGGCGGGAGCTCCGCTTTCATTGGCGCCAGCAAAACCAGCTCGTCCGCGTGGGGATAATCACGGGCGGCATATTCAGTATTCTGGAAATAGCTGTTCGCCCGGCTGTAGGCTCCGTAAAACAGCGCTTTGTTCATCCATTCGAAATCAAACGCCAGGGTAATGGCTTCACGCACCCGACGATCGGAAAAAACCGGGCGCTGAATATTAAACGCCAGCCAGCGCGTGTCCTGCGCGGATTCGTTTTTGTGTTCGTCTTTAACGATATAGCCTTTCGCGAAATTTTTTCCGATATAACGGGTCGCCCAATTTTTGGCGCTGTTCTCGACACGTAAATCAAACGTGCCCGCCTTAAATGCCTCGAAGGCCACGTTATCATCCAGGTAGTAGTCGTAGCGGATTGTATCGAAGTTCCAGCGGCCCCGGTTTACCGGCAGCGTGGCTGCCCAGTAATCTTTCACCCGGGAATAGATCACGTACTGGCCCATTCGCCAGTCGGTAATGCGATACGGCCCTCCGGCCAGCGGCGGGGTAGAGAGGGGATCGCTCAGCTTATGATTTTTCCAGAAGGATTCGGGCATGACGGGCAGGGAGAACAGGCTCAGCATATTCTCTTTGTTCGGCTCAGGGAGTTCGATTCGCACGGTCAGCGGGGCGATGGCTTTCACCGTGGTGCCCTTGTACACCAGACGAAACTGCGGCACGCCTTCGGTCATAAATTTATGAAAGGTGAATGCCACGTCACGGGCGCTAACCGGCGTACCGTCGTGAAAACGCGCCCGCGGATTAATCGCGATTTCTGCCCAGCTGAAATCATCGGCGTAACGCACGTTCTCGGCGACCAGGGGATAATAGCTGCCGGGTTCGTCGTCGGAGGTGACGAACAGCGTGTCATAGAGGGATTCGGTACGCGCTGCCGCCACGCCGCGCAGGGCAAAGCGGTTAAAGTTGTCAAACGTTCCCGTGGCGGAAAGCGTCACGTTTCCGCCTTTCGGGGCGGCGGGGTTAACGTAATCGTAGTGGTTAAAGTTAACCGCGTACTTCGGCTCGCCAATGACGGCAAAGGCCGTGCTCTCTTTGATGGTCTGCGCCTGGCTCGACAGGCTCACCAGCGCCAATAGCGTCAACACAACGCGCATAATCATAGTGCGGCGGATCCCTTTGTTCACAGGCAGGCTCGGTTGAACAGAATAATAAGGGACAGCGCCGTGATTGTGAAATTATTCCCCGAGCGTGATGTCGGGTTGCCACGTCCTGAACTGCTCCAGCGGCATCGGGCGGCCGATCCAGTAGCCCTGAAGATAGTTCACGCCATGCTCGCGCAGCCACGCCGCCTGCTCCGGCGTTTCAACACCCTCGGCAACGGTTAACATATTCAGGCGTTCTGCCAGCGTCAGCACCGCGTCAAGCACTGGCGAGGTGACGGTTTCAGTCCCGATGGCATTCACGAAGCCACGGTCAATTTTCAGGTAATCCATCGTGAAGCGTTCCAGATAGATCAGCGCGCTGTGGCCGGTGCCAAAATCATCGATGGCAATTTCAAAACCTTCTTCGTGCAGCCATTCGAACAGCTGATTAGCCTCGCGGTGGTTGATCATATCGCGCTCGGTTATTTCCAGCACAATCTGGAAGTGATCGGGTGGAAGGGCGGCGGCAAACGCGCGCATATCCTCTTTAAAGCTTTCCGCATGCAGATGACCGGGCGCGATGTTGATCCCAAACTTGGCCCCAGGCGGGAGCACCGTTTGCAGGACAGGGGCATCGCGGATAATCAGGTCAAAAAGATGCAGCGTCAGCGGGACAATCAGCTTCTGCGCTTCAGCGAAATTAATAAAGGCATCCGGTGGAATTTCTCCCATCACCGGATGCTTCCAGCGCATCAGGACTTCCAGCCCGGTCATTTTGAGCGACTGCGCATCCACGACGGGTTGATAGACCACGTAAAACTGGTCGCGTTTGATGGCCGTTAGGATCTCTTTCCCCGGATTAAGACGGATAGTAAGAATATAGAAATTCAACAGGCCCGCCGCGATACCGCAGACCAGGCCGAAAAACAGGGCGTACAGCACTTCATCGGTCGTCCAGGCTTCCGCATAAACATGGATGGTCAGAGGCACATTTTTCAGCGTGGCGGTACGGACCGGGATATCAGGCAAATCACGCGCAGAGACCAGCGTTCCGGAATGGGTTGATAACGCATAATCGCCAATAATGATGGAAATACCGGCAAACTCATCCTGTCTTGAGGTGTAGAGGAGATAAGGAGTCAGGTTAAGATTAACGGAGGTAAATACACCGCCGTCCTTCACCAGTGGGTTGCGATACCAGATGGCAATCGCGGGCTTGTCCGGCATCATGGGGGTGCCCGGCAGGAGCGCCATATCAACCTGTTTATTGATGTGCAGTTCAGGAATAAGCGCTTCCAGAGGGACATTCATCGGGCCGGTGGCGGAAGAGCAGTAGGCGTTTTTATCCCTGACCAGCAAAAAGGCGCGCACGTTGATGCTAAAGGCCGCCCGGGAGGTCAGGGCGGCACTCACTTCCTCGCAGCTGTTTAGCGTGAGTGGCTGGAGTGTATCAATCGACATTTTGAGCTCATCGAAATAGCTCTCCATGTAGACGCTTAAATCGGTAATAAGGGTATCGAATCTGACGTCTCGCTTGTGGTAACTCCAGTAAAACTGTAATGCTCCCAGGAGCAGGGCAGTGAATAACCCCGTAAGGAAACTGAGAAACAGAATCTTGCGGTTGCTGGAGAAGTAGCGGGTAAACATAGATGTCGTGATTCCTGAAATGCCGCTGGATAGTTATCAGTGTAACGGGCAAAAAAAAACACTGCCGGAGCAGTGCTTTTTTTATCGTATCGCCAGCCAAGGGATAACCAACGATACGACAGCAATATTAACTACGGCTCAGAACGCGGCGAGCTTCGTTGTAGCGCTTCTTCCAGTAAGGTTCGTTCATGCTGGAAATCGTCACACCACTGCTGGTGGAAGCATGGACAAACTGATCGTTACCGATATAGATGCCAACGTGTCGACCGGTTGAACCCGCGCTGAACAGGACTAAATCGCCCGTGCGCAGTTTAGTGCGCGAAATGGATTTACCCATTTCCTGCTGTTCATAAGTAGAACGCGGAAGGTCTAACCCAAACTGCTCACGGAACGTACGCTGTACGAACGCGGAACAATCGATGCCTTTCTTGGTGCTGCCGCCCAGACGGTAACGCACGCCTTTCCAGTCAGCATACTGATCCATAATACGCGACTTAACATCGAGATTACGTACCATATTTTCAAATTCATCCTGAGAGGCTTGCAGTGAAGAGGAATCTTCCATTCCCACAACACGCGTCTCAGGATGCATATTCTTCGCGGTATTCGTCGTACTACATGCCGAAAGCAGAACCGCCACTGCAATCGCCGGGATCCCCCGCAAGATATATCTCAAGATTGGTTGAGATTTGACCATTTTGTTTGTTTTCCCTTGAAGTCCTTAACGAAAATATCGTTATAAAAATGCCAACCGTGACGAGACTAATAATCTGTTCACAATGAGACAATTCTTTATGGTGAAAACTGTGGCTCAACGCACAAAATTATTCACCATGATAATAATTATCTCAGTGGGGCAAAACGAGTTCGAGGTTAACCGATTGCACGGGGTATTGCGAGCAAAAAAGTCCGTTTTTTTATAAGAAAATGTGATACACAAAGTTACAGCGCGGAATTGCTCAAAATGCCGCCATTCATATCGGTAATCCCTGCAATTGCTTCATTTTTATCACGAATTGTATGACGGGATGATGACAGCGTTGAATGACGCCGAAAAGAAGTGACGCAGGGATCGAAAACGATCCCTGATGAATGGTGTTAATTTTCGTTATTTATTTGTTTCCAGCTTGTTTAAATTTGCCAGGAAGATAGCGATCAAAAATGCCTATTATGCGATCGCTCAGTGGGGTCATCAGCACCCACGGTAAACCAATTAACACCGCCGTGAGGGAGCCTACGGCGATATCTGTCAGCCAGTGAGCGCCAATCATCACCCGCGGGAATGCAAATACCACCACAATAACCAGGGCGATGGCGAAGGCTTTTTTACCAAAATAGCGCAGCATGAAGCCTGCAAAAATCAGCAGCATCATACCGTGGTCGCCCGGAAAACTGTCCTTCGAGGCATCTTTGGTTGGAATATGAAGCAGCTCGCTGACGCGGTTAATATTCGGGAAAAAGAGCGAAGGACTGGCGCGTTTAACCGGCATCAGATGCTGCGCCAGCTGGTTGATAATCACGGCCGTCAGCAGCATCACCAGGCCGATAATCAGAATACGGCGACGACCCGTTTTGTCTTCCTTCAGCCAGAAGGAGAGCATCAGACAGCCCATTGCCAGCAGCGAACAGCCGTCAAACGCGCGGTTGTTGGTGATCGCCACCAGCCACAGGAAGGCTTCACTCTTCGCCAGCGCCTGGTTAAAGAAGTGGAACAGCCCGGAATCCAGCGGGAACCAGAAACCGTGATCCGCCGGGATATACCAGGAGAAAAAGATCGCCAGGCCGGCAGCGTTGAGCAATAAAATAGCAGGAAGTCGAGTCGTCATAGTCTTCAGCAATGTGTGAAATCAGGGGCAACGTTAGCCGCCCAAACTTAAACGAAGCTTCAACAGGCTTGACTGGAGGGCATTCCAGTCGGTATTAACCGCACTAATTAACTCTATCCGGCTGTCGGGTGGCGCGACGTTCTGGGTTTCAATAAAGAAATCCTCGCCCTGACGGTTAATGCGCACCAGACCATCCGGAGTGCGCATGATCCCTTTTACCCGCTCAACCGGCGCGAGTCTCGCCCATTCCAGTATACCAATGGTGTCGAAAACCGTATCGGCATCGAAGATCCACCCGCAGGCCTGATGCCCCTGGCCGCTGTTCAGGTTGCGACGCCAGCGCTGATGCTCCGGCAGGCTCAGTGCAGCCAGGCCTTGCTTCGCGCCGTGGCTATGCGAATGCTCAGCGCTGGCAGGCAGTTGCGTCTGGTTGAGGCGGGGAAGGTCGAGCAGGGCGCCATCAATGTTGCCCTGGGTCGTCTGCACATACTGACGTCCACCGCCAGCCTGCTGCCACCAGGACTGGAACGCGGCCTGACTCTCAGCCGTCGCGCGATCGGATTTATTCGCCACGATAATATCTGCCGAGGCGAGCTGGTCGCGGAAATTGTCATTATTGATCGCTTTTTCATCCAGCAGCTGGCGGGGGTCGAGCAGGCAAAGCGTCGCACGCAGCTCAAGCCACGGCTCGTATACCGGGGCGGTAAGTAAATCAAGGATTTGCTTAGGATGACCCAGCCCGGTGGGCTCAATCAGCAGACGGTCCGGCTTGCCCTGACGCAGCAGCGTATTCAGCCCGACCTGCATCGGCAGACCATTCACGCAGCACATACACCCGCCCGGGATCTCTTTCACCATCGCGCCGCTGTCGGCGAGCAACGCGCCGTCGATCCCCACTTCGCCAAATTCGTTGACCAGCACGGCCCACTTTTCCGCCGGGTCTTTATTGGCCAGCAAATGCAGAATGGACGTAGTTTTACCGCTGCCTAGAAAACCGGTGATCAGGTTGGTTTTGGTCACGTGCGCTCCGATAAATAATTGTGATGTAGTAACAACTATCTATCATCCTGACGAAAAAATCGGGCATTGAGAAGAGGGAGGGCGAACGGAGCATAAAACCGTTCGCCTTAAACGCAATAATCGCTAAATTTTTAACGTTTCGATAACGGCCTGGCGCGCGCCGAGCCGGACGAGGCGCTGGTACGCGCTGGTGATTGCCTCGACAAAGACAGGGTTTTGCGGCAGGTCGTCGCCAAAGATTTCATTTAGCGTCAGCAGGGCGCTAACGCGTTCTGCGTCGCTGCTGGTAGCGACAATGGCCTGAAACTTGTCGCTCAGCGGATCGCGTACGTCAATGGCGTTGCCCTGTTCGTCCGTACCGCTGACGTAGCGCATCCAGCCCGCCACCCCCAGCGCCAGTAATGGCCAGGCGGTGTTACGCTCAAGATGCACGCGGATCCCATCCAGCATGCGCTGAGGCAGCTTCTGGCTGCCGTCCATGGCGATTTGCCATGTGCGATGCTGTAGGGCCGGGTTGGCGAAGCGGTCAAGCAGGCTGTCAGCATAGGCTGTCAGATCAACGTTGGTGATGCGCAGCGTAGGGGCCTGCTCATTCAGCATCAGCCTGCGGGCCGCCTCGCGGAAACTGTCGTCCTGCATACATTCATTTATGTGCGCGTAGCCGGCAAGGTAGCCCAGATACGCGAGGAAGGAGTGGCTGCCGTTCAGCATCCGCAGCTTCATCTGCTCCCAGGGCAGGACATCCTCAACCATCTGTACGCCTGCCACCTCCCACTCCGGACGCCCGGCGACAAAGTTATCTTCCACTACCCACTGAATGAACGGTTCACAGCTGATGGCGCAGGGATCTTCAACGCCAAGTTCCTGGGTGATTTCCGCGAGTGAGGCGTCGGTGGCGGCGGGCACGATTCGGTCGACCATGGTGCCAGGGAAGCTCACGTGCGCCTCGATCCATGCGGCCAGCTCTGCGGAACGCTTTCCGGCCATGCCGAGAACGGCATTTTTCACCACGTGGCCGTTGTCGGGAATATTGTCGCAGGAGAGCACGGTAAACGCCGGCAGGCCCCGCTCGCGGCGGTGATGAAGCGCTTCAACCAGAATACCCGGCGCGGAATGCGGCTCAGACGGGTGCTCAAGATCGTGCAGGATGCGGCTGTTCCGCATATCCAGTTTTCCCGTCGCCGGATCGATACAGTAGCCTTTTTCGGTAATGGTGAGGGAGACAATTGCCACCTGCGGTTCGCAGAATTTCTCAATAATGGCTGCCAGCGAGTCGAGTTTGGCGTTCAGGCACTCTTTTACCGCACCGATAATAATGGGCTGATTGCCTTCGGCACCTTTCTCCAGCACGGTAAACAGATGATCCTGCGCCCGGAGCTGGCCCATAAGGACATCGCCGCTAAAGAGGCTAATCTCACAAATTCCCCAGTCGCCTCCTTTGGCATTCAGTACCCGGTTTGTTAACAACGCCTGATGCGCCCGGTGGAACGCGCCAAAACCGAAATGGACGATGCGGGAGCGTAACTGCTCGCGATCGTAGCGGGGCTGCTGGACATGAGCAGGAAGCGCGGTGGAGGCAATAGTCTTCATGTAATACACACCTGATTAACCATTAATTAACAATGCCAGTGTAAAGTTATATGACAACAAATTAAATTGGTAAGCCGTAAATATCCCTGTTATGTGAGTTTGATCAATCAATGCCGCGTGCTGTATTGACCACTTCGATTAAACATGTATGGTAGTCGTCATTGAAGTAACACATATTGGTATAACAACTTGAGAGGGTGGGGCAATGGAACAAACCTGGCGTTGGTACGGGCCGAACGATCCGGTTTCTCTTGATGATGTGCGTCAGGCTGGCGCAACGGGTGTGGTCACGGCGCTGCATCATATTCCGAACGGTCAGGTGTGGCCGGTGGAGGAAATCCAAAAGCGTCAGGCTCAGCTGGCAGAGAAGGGATTAACCTGGTCTGTTGTGGAAAGTATTCCGGTTCACGAAGATATCAAAACCCACTCCGGTGAGTGTGATACCTGGATTGCGAATTATCAGCAGAGCATTCGTAACCTGGCAGCCTGTGGTATTGATACCGTCTGCTACAACTTTATGCCGATCCTGGACTGGACGCGTACCGACCTGGAATATGAAATGGCCGATGGTTCGAAGGCGCTGCGTTTCGATCAAATCGCTTTTGCGGCTTTCGAGCTGCACATTCTGAAGCGTCCGGGGGCGGAAGCAGACTACACCGTCGAAGAGCAGCAGCAGGCGCTGGCGTGGTTCAATGCCGCCAGTGAAGCGGACATTGAGAAGCTGGTTCGCAATATCATCGCGGGCCTGCCCGGTGCGGAAGAGGGTTATACCCTCGATCAGTTCCGCGCGCGCCTGGCGGAATATGGTGATATCGATAAAAACCAGCTGCGTGAAAACATGGCGCACTTCCTGCGCGCTATCGTGCCGGTGGCAGAAGAAGTCGGCGTGCGGCTGGCGGTTCATCCGGACGATCCACCGCGTCCTATTCTTGGCCTGCCGCGTATCGTGTCTACGATTGAAGATATGCAGTGGCTGAAAGAGACGGTGGACAGCATCTACAACGGCTTTACCATGTGTACGGGCTCGTATGGCGTGCGGGCGGATAACGATCTGGTGCGGATGATCGAAACCTTTGGCGATCGCATTCATTTCACCCACCTGCGTGCAACCTGCCGTGAAGAGAACCCGAAAACCTTCCACGAAGCAGCCCATCTTGGCGGCGACGTGAACATGGTTGCGGTGGTGGATGCCATTCTCTCTGAAGAGGTACGTCGTAAGCAGGCGGGGGATGTGCGTCCTATCCCGTTCCGTCCGGATCACGGGCACCAGATGCTGGACGATCTGCGCAAGAAAACGAATCCAGGGTATTCGGCGATTGGCCGTCTGAAAGGGATGGCGGAAGTGCGCGGTATCGAGCTGGCGCTGAAAATGACGAAGTATCCTGAACTGCTGTAAAGGTTGTTGCCGGGTGGCGGCTGCGCCTTACCCGGCCTACAAAAACACAAAAACCGGCATCAGAGCCGGTTTTTTGTAGGCCCGGTAAGCGTAGCGCCACCGGGCGAAAAGCACGATCAGTCAGCACGACCCATATAGCGTTTTTCTTCGATATGGATACGGATTTTCTCGCCCGCTGACAGGTACTCTGGCACCTGTACGACCAGACCGGTAGTCAGGGTAGCCGGTTTGTTACGCGCACTTGCAGACGCGCCTTTGATGCCCGGCGCCGTTTCAACAATTTCCAGATCAACGGTCTGCGGCAGCTCCAGCGCCAGCAGCACGCCATCCCAGGTCAGCACCTGCATGTCCGGCATTCCACCTTCTGGAATAAACAGCAGCTCTTCTTCGATCTGATCTTTAGTGAAGATATACGGGGTGTAATCTTCTTTATCCATGAACACGTATTCGTTGCCGTCGATGTAGGAGAAATCAACGTAGCGACGGGTGAGGGTCACGGTATCAACGATATCGTCGCCTTTAAAACGTTCTTCCACTTTCAGGCCGGTGCGGACATCGGAGAAACGCATTTTGTACAGCGTTGCTGCGCCGCGGGCGCTGGGTGCCTGAATGTCGATATCTTTCACAATCAGCAGTTTGCCGTTGTAATTCAGTACCATACCTTTCTTAATTTCGTTCGCTCTTGGCATTGCAGTAATCCTGTTTACGGGAGGTAAAAAATATCGCGCCAAATTACTCGCGCGCGGCCTTTCAGGCAAGCGGAATTCGTGGGTTTTGCTATCAATACATAAAAGGTGTTACTGTGCGCGCAATGCCCGACTGCGCGGGCATCTGCCACCAACAGAGAGCATGTATGGATTGTCGTTCCGACTGTGGCGCGTGCTGTACCGCACCGTCCATCTCAAGCCCCATTCCAGGCATGCCGGAGGGCAAGCCTGCCAATACACGCTGCGTTCAGCTCTCTGACACTAACCTGTGCATGATCTTTGGCTCGCCCCTGCGCCCGAAGGTGTGCTCCGGGCTCCAGCCAACCGCCGAAATGTGCGGCAGTACGCGCCAGCAGGCCATCACTTATCTGCTTGAGCTGGAAGCGCTCACCGCGCCTTAAACGTCTTTGATTCGCGTCAGGCAGCTCAGCGTCAGGACGCACATCACCAGCGCAATCCAGAACACCGTATGATAGTTCCAGATTTCAGCCACAACGCCCGCCAGTGAGCCTGCAATAATCCAGCCCACGCGGGTGGTATTAGTATAAAGGGTGGTGGCAGAGCCTGCCTGACCCGGCATCAGATCCTGGAAGTAGAGCATGCCGATACCGGCCAGGATACCGATGTAAATGGCGTTCAGCAGCTGTAAAGCAAGAAGCAGGGCTGGCGTATGAACCGTCAGCATACCGACATAAAACAGCAGCCCGGCTACGGCGGCGACGCGCATCAAAAAGCGCTTGCCGAAGCGCTTCGCGTAATAGCCCGCAATCAGCATGGTGGGGATCTCAAGCCCCGCGGCGGTTCCCATCATGATCCCGGCCAGCTTCTCCGGCAGATGCAACTCATCAATAATAAACAGCGGCATATTAATGATATAGAGGCTGTTGGTTCCCCACATTAGCGTACAGATAATGAATAACAGCAGCGCGTCGCGCCGGTTACGTCGCGGAGCTTCCAGCGTACCGGTCGCCACTTTCGGCTCTTTGCGCATGGAGGGCAGAAAGAACCAGACCATTGCGCCGCATACCACGAAGGCCACGGCTGCGCTGAGGTACATCACCGTAAAGCCAAAACCCATCGCCAGCGCGTAGGCGAGCGGGGGGCCAATCACCCAGGCCAGCGACACCTGCGCGCGCAGTATCGAGCTGAACATCACCGCTTCTCGCCCGGTGCGGTCGGCATGCTCGCGGGCAAGGGCGAACATCTGCGGGTTGGCGGTCGAGCCGAAACTGCTCAGGAAGACGCCCACGAACAGCAGAATGAAGTAGTTACGGTTCCAGGCAAACAGCAGGCAGGCAAACACCCCGAGCAGGCAGCAAAAAACGATCAGGCTTTTGCGATCGCCTTTGCGGTCTGAACGCCCGGCTAGAAACTGGCTGACGAAAATGCCGATGATGGCGCTCCCGGTGAAGAAGAAGCCAACCATCGCCGGGCGGGCGTGAACTTCGTTGGTCAGAAACAGGCTCAGCGTAGGCGTTTGTAACGCACCGGCAATACCGGTGAGAAAAGCAACGATCAAAAACGCCGTTGACGTCAAATCAAAAGGCTTTGGTGAGGCGGCAGCGGGGGTGTTATGCATGTTCAGTCTTTGCGAGTAACAGAGAGAGGCGGAGTTTACGCCGCCTGTCATTAAATAAACAGAGGGCAAAATCAAGATTGCCACAATAAATCAAAATAGCATTTCAGTTTATCGCCGTTTCGCTGAAGCGTGCTGAACCTGTTTGCTGAACATCAGCAAAAACCTCCCGACTGAAGAAGAAATGTGCTGCACTTCTAAATTCTGCAGCAAGAAATGTAACTTTTCTTGCAACCTTTTGTAGAAAAGATAAGACTTCTTGAAACGTTTCAGCGCTATCTTGCCTGTCCTGACGAAGCAGGTTAGCGCCTGGTTTCTCAGTTAAGCTGAAACGATTCAATTTCAGCAGGAGAGGAGAATCATGTTCCAGTTATCTGTTCAGGATATTCACCCGGGCGAACAGGCCGGGAATAAAGAAGAGGCTATTCGCCAGGTCGCCGCTGCGCTCGTGCAGGCTGGCAACGTGGCTGACGGCTACGTCAACGGCATGCTGGCGCGTGAACAGCAGACCTCCACCTTCCTCGGTAACGGTATTGCAATTCCGCACGGCACCACGGACACCCGCGATCAGGTGCTGAAAACCGGCGTGCAGGTCTTCCAGTTCCCGCAGGGCGTGCTGTGGGGCGAGGGTCAGGTGGCTTATGTGGCGATCGGCATCGCGGCCAGCGGTGACGAACACCTGGGCCTGCTGCGTCAGCTGACGCACGTGCTGAGTGATGATGCCGTCGCGGAACAGCTTAAATCCGCCACCACTGCTGAAGAGCTGCGTGCCCTGCTGATGGGCGAAAAACAGAGCGAAGCGCTGAAGCTGGATAATGAAACCCTGACGCTGGACGTCGTTGCGTCCGATTTGCTGACGCTCCAGGCGCTGAACGCGGCCCGCCTGAAAGAAGTGGGAGCGGCAGATACCACTTTTGTGACGTGCGCCATCAATGATAAGCCATTAAACCTGGGTCAGGGCATCTGGCTGAACGACAGTGCTGAAGGCAACCTGCGTAGCGCTATCGCGGTCAGCCGTGCTGCGGTTGCCTTTGAGACAGACGGCGAACGCGCCGCGATGCTGGTAACGGTCGCCATGGCGGACGATCAGCCGGTATCCGTGCTGAAGCGTCTGGGCGATCTGCTGCTGAACAATAAAGCTGAAAAACTGCTGAACGCAGACGCGGCGACGGTGCTGGCCCTGCTGACCAGCGACGATGCGCTGAAGGATGACCTGTTGAGCGCAGAGTACGTGGTGCGTAACGAGCATGGCCTGCATGCCCGTCCGGGCACCATGCTGGTGAATACCATTAAACAATTTGAAAGTGAGATCACCGTGACCAATCTGGACGGTTCGGGTAAACCAGCCAACGGGCGCAGCCTGATGAAAGTTGTCGCGCTGGGCGTGAAGAAAGGTCATCGTCTGCGCTTTACCGCGCAGGGTGCGGATGCTGAACAGGCGCTGAAAGCGATTGGCGACGCCATCGCGGCCGGTCTGGGGGAGGGCGCATAATGAGCAGACGTGTTGCGACCATTACGCTGAACCCGGCTTACGATCTGGTGGGTTTCTGTCCGGAAATTGAGCGTGGCGAAGTCAACCTGGTGCGGACGACCGGCCTGCATGCCGCAGGAAAAGGGATTAACGTGGCGAAGGTGCTGAAAGATCTCGGCATCGACGTCACCGTTGGCGGCTTCCTCGGTAAAGACAACCAGGATGGTTTTCAGCAGTTGTTCAGTGAACTGGGCATCGCTAACCGTTTTCAGGTTGTGCAGGGCCGTACCCGCATCAACGTTAAGCTGACCGAGAAAGACGGTGAAGTGACCGATCTGAACTTCTCCGGCTTCGAAGTGACCCCGGCTGACTGGGAGCGCTTTGTTGCCGATTCCCTGAGCTGGCTGGGCCAGTTTGACATGGTGTGCGTCAGCGGCAGTCTGCCGTCCGGCGTCAGCCCGGAAGCGTTCACCGACTGGATGACGCGCCTGCGCAGCCAGTGCCCGTGCATTATTTTCGACAGCAGCCGCGACGCGCTGGTCGCCGGTCTGAAAGCCTCGCCATGGCTGGTTAAGCCTAACCGCCGCGAACTGGAGATCTGGGCGGGCCGTAAGCTGCCAGAATTAAAGGATGTGATTGACGCTGCCCATGCGCTGCGCGAGCAGGGTATCGCTCACGTGGTGATTTCTCTGGGTGCAGAAGGTGCCCTGTGGGTTAACGCCTCCGGGGAATGGATTGCCAAACCGCCTTCAATGGAGGTGGTCAGCACCGTGGGTGCCGGGGATTCGATGGTTGGCGGCCTGATCTACGGTCTGCTGATGCGCGAATCCAGTGAACATACCTTACGTCTTGCTACCGCCGTTGCGGCCCTGGCCGTGAGCCAGAGCAATGTCGGTATTACCGATCGTACCCAGTTAGCCGCGATGATGGCGCGCGTTGACTTAAAACCTTTTAACTAACAGCAGGAGAGGAATAATGAAAACGCTGCTGATCATTGACTCCGGTCTCGGACAGGCTCGTGCCTATATGGCGAAGACCCTGCTGGGCGCGGCGGCACAAAAAGCGCATCTGGATATCATTGATAACCCGGGTGATGCTGAAATGGCGATTGTTCTGGGCGACAAAATCCCCGCTGACAGCGCCCTGAACGGCAAAAAAGTGTGGCTGGGTGATATTAATCGCGCGGTGGCACACCCTGAACTGTTTCTGAGCGAAGCAAAAGGTCATGCGACGGTTTACAGCGCACCTGTTGAGGCGGCGCCGGTTGCCGCCGCTGGGCCGAAACGCATTGTTGCGGTAACGGCCTGCCCGACAGGTGTGGCGCACACCTTTATGGCGGCTGAAGCCATTGAAACCGAAGCGAAAAAACGTGGCTGGTGGGTGAAGGTTGAAACCCGCGGCTCTGTTGGTGCGGGCAATGCCATCACGCCTGAAGAGGTGGCGGAAGCCGATCTGGTGATTGTGGCGGCGGATATCGAAGTGGATCTGGCGAAGTTTGCCGGCAAGCCGATGTACCGTACCTCTACCGGCCTGGCGCTGAAGAAGACCGCGCAGGAGTTTGATAAGGCGCTGGCAGAAGCCAAACCGTATCAGGCAACCGGTGCGGCTAAAACTGCGACCGAAGGGAAAAAAGAGTCTGCGGGCGCGTATCGTCACCTGCTGACCGGCGTGTCCTACATGCTGCCGATGGTGGTGGCGGGCGGCCTGTGTATTGCGCTCTCCTTCGCCTTTGGTATCGAGGCGTTTAAAGAGCCGGGCACACTGGCGGCCGCGTTGATGCAGATTGGCGGCGGCTCCGCGTTTGCGTTGATGGTGCCGGTGCTGGCGGGCTTTATCGCCTTCTCCATTGCTGACCGTCCGGGTCTGACGCCGGGTCTTATCGGCGGTATGCTCGCCGTGAGCACCGGTTCTGGCTTTATCGGCGGTATCATTGCCGGTTTCCTCGCCGGTTATGTGGCGAAGCTGATCAGCTCGAAGCTGAAGCTACCGCAGAGTATGGAGGCGCTGAAACCTATCCTGATCATCCCGCTGATTTCCAGCCTGGTGGTCGGTCTGGCGATGATTTACCTGATTGGTAAGCCGGTCGCGGGCATTCTGGAAGGTCTGACCCACTGGCTGCAAACCATGGGGACGGCGAACGCGGTGCTGCTGGGCGCAATCCTCGGCGGTATGATGTGTACCGACATGGGGGGGCCGGTGAACAAAGCGGCATATGCTTTTGGCGTTGGCCTGCTGAGTACCCAGACCTACGCGCCGATGGCGGCGATCATGGCGGCCGGTATGGTGCCTCCGCTGGCGCTCGGTCTGGCGACGATTATTGCCCGCCGTAAGTTCGATAAAGCGCAGCAGGAAGGCGGTAAAGCGGCGCTGGTGCTGGGCCTGTGCTTCATCACCGAAGGCGCAATTCCGTTTGCGGCACGCGATCCAATGCGTGTTCTGCCGTGCTGTATCGTGGGTGGTGCGGTGACGGGGGCTATCTCCATGGCGGTAGGTGCGAAACTGATGGCGCCGCACGGCGGTCTGTTCGTCCTGCTGATCCCTGGCGCCATCACGCCGGTGCTGGGTTATCTGCTGGCGATTGTTGCCGGTACGCTGGTGGCAGGCCTGTCTTACGCGGTGCTGAAGCGCCCGGAAGCGGAAGTGGTCGCAAAGGCAGCCTAAAAGCGGTGTCGGGTGGCGGCTTCGCCTTACCCGACCTACAAAAAAAGCCGGGTGCGTAAGCAGCCCGGCTTTTTTTATGCCGCCTGGTCAGCGGTTTGCTGCGCCTTCAGCCAGGCAATCTCTTCCGCCCAGATATCCGGATTGATGGTTTCCAGCACCATTGGAATGCCGTCGAAGCGGGCATCCTGCATGATAAAGCGGAACGCATCATGGCCGATGTTGCCTTCGCCCAGGCTGTGGTGGCGGTCAACGCGACTGCCGAACGCGCTTTTCGCATCGTTTAAGTGCATACCGCGAAGGTATTTAAAACCGACAATACGCTCGAACTCCTCGAAGGTATTTTTCGTGGCCTCGGTTGTGCGCAGGTCATAGCCGGCGGCAAAGGCGTGACAGGTATCGATGCACACCCCCACGCGGGATTTATCTTCCACGCCGTCGATGATCGCCGCCAGATGCTCAAACTTAAAGCCGAGGTTGCTGCCCTGACCGGCGGTATTCTCAATCACCGCCGTCACGCCCTGGGTTTTATCCAGGGTCATGTTGATGGACTCGGCGATGCGCGCCAGACAGGCGTCTTCGTCAATCTGCATCAGATGGCTGCCGGGATGGAAGTTCAGCAGCGTCAGCCCCAGCTGTTCACAGCGCTGAACCTCATCCAGGAACGCTTCGCGGGATTTTTCCAGCGCCTCGGCAACCGGGTGACCGAGGTTAATGAGGTAGCTGTCGTGGGGAAGGATTTGGCCAGGCCCGTAGCCGTATTTCTCACAGGCGGCTTTGAAATCATCAATCACTTCAGCGGTGAGCGCTGCGGCGCGCCACTGGCGCTGGTTTTTGGTGAACAGGGCGAAAGCGGTCGCCTCGATTTCGGCGGCGCGAATGGCGGCATTCGCAAGGCCACCGGCAGCGCTGACGTGCGCTCCAACATATTTCATAAAAAGACTCCTGTTAACCCGAAATGCCTATGATAGCGGGTTAACAGGAGAAGGACGAGATGGTTTATGCCAACAGGCTGTGCACGGCGAGGTTAATCGCACCACCGCCAACGATTAGCCAGATGAACAGCACCAGCGCCATCAGCAGCGGTTTCGCGCCGGCTTTTTTCAGCGCGCTGACGTGTGTGGTGACGCCCAGCGCCGCCATCGCCATCGCCAGCAGGACCGTATCCAGCGTCACCAGCATATCCACCATCGCTTTTGGCAGCAGGTGGAAAGAGTTGAAGACAGCGACCACGATGAACAGGATCGCAAACCACGGAATGGTGATTTTGCTTTTCTCGCTGCCGCCTGCCGGAGCAAGCTGTTTAACCCGCGCCGCGAGGAAAATCAGGAACGGGGCCAGCATCATCACGCGCAGCATTTTGGCGATGACCGCCGCGTTTTCCGCTTCCGGGTTAATGGCGTGACCTGCCGCCACCACCTGCGCCACTTCGTGCATGGTTGAGCCGATATAAATGCCGTAGGTTTCCGGACTAAACCAGTGCGCCACCAGCGGATACATGGCCGGATACAGGAAGATCGCCAGCGTACCGAAGATAACTACCGTCGCGACGGCAACCGTGACTTTACTGGCTTCGGCTTTAACGACGGGTTCTGTTGCCAGTACCGCCGCCGCGCCGCAGATGCTGCTACCCGCACCGATCAGCCAGCTGGTCTGTTTGTCCAGCCCAAAGATCTTCTGGCCGATAAAGCACGCCAGTAAAAAGGTGCTCGAAAGGGTCAGGACGTCAATGGCAATCCCGCTGACACCGACATCCGCAATCTGCGAAAAGGTGAGACGGAAGCCATAAAGGATGATCCCGAGACGTAATAAATGCTGCTTGGCGAAAAGCACGCCGCCGTCGCAGGATTTCCATATGTGTGGATAAACGGTGTTCCCGACCACCATGCCAAGCAGAATGGCCAGCGTCAGGGCGCTGAACCCTGCGCCGGCAACCGCCGGTATACTCCCGCCCCATAAAGCCACGCCGGTAACCACGGCGCTGAGCGCGAGACCCGGCACGAAGTGCCATACTGTACGATGATGTTGTAAGGTGATTTCTGACATAACCTTCTCCTTTGTCTGGCTAAAGGTTACGGCGCTCTGGCTTAAAAATAAAATTGATTATATATTTATAATCAATCTTTATAAGTGGTAAGCAACCATGCACATTACATTGCGTCAGCTGGAAGTTTTTGCCGAGGTGCTGAAAAGCGGCTCGACAACCCAGGCGTCACAAATGCTGGCGCTCTCGCAGTCCGCCGTTAGCGCGGCCTTGACCGATCTTGAAGGGCAACTGGGCGTTCAGCTTTTCGACAGGGTAGGAAAGCGGCTGGTGGTGAACGAACATGGCCGCCTGCTGTACCCGCGTGCCCTGGCCTTGCTGGAGCAGGCAACGGAGATCGAACAGCTGTTCCGCGAGGACAACGGCGCTATTCGCGTCTACGCCAGCAGCACGATCGGTAACTACATCCTGCCGGAAGTGATTGCCCGCTACCGCCGGGATTTTCCGACCCTGCCGCTGGAAATGAGCGTCGGCAACAGCCAGGACGTGATCAACGCGGTGATCGATTTCCGCGTGGACATCGGGCTTATCGAAGGGCCGTGCCACAACGTGGATATCATTGCGGAACCCTGGCTGGAGGATGAGCTGGTGGTGTTTGCCTCCCCGGCCTCATCTTTACTCCAGGGCGAGGTGACGCTGGAGCGTCTGGCGCAGGCGCAGTGGATCTTGCGAGAGCAGGGCTCCGGCACGCGTGAGATTGTCGATTATCTGCTGCTGTCCCATCTGCCGCAGTTCCAGTTAGGGATGGAATTGGGTAACTCCGAGGCGATTAAGCATGCGGTGCGTCATGGCCTGGGCATTAGCTGTCTTTCCCGACGGGTGATTGCCGAACAGCTGGAGACCGGCTCTCTGGTTGAGATCCCCGTTCCGCTGCCGAAGCTGGTGCGCACGCTGTGGTGCATCCATCATCGTCAGAAACACCTTTCCAGCTCGCTCCAGCGTTTTCTGCGCTACTGCGCCATTTAACGTTCCCCGGTGGCGCTTCGCTTACCGGGGCTATGTGCGCTTATCACCCCACATTTTTATGCTTTACTTATAATCCTGGCCGAGTCATGAAGCTCTCTTATAACTGAGCATTTCTGCCGGAAGCAACGCAGATCGTCTGCTACAATCGCGCCTCATTTATTGAATGGACAGCATTTTCACATGGTTTCAGAAACTAAAACCACAGAAGCGCCCGCGCTACGTCGCGCACTTAAGGCGCGTCACCTGACGATGATCGCCATTGGCGGCTCCATCGGTACGGGTCTTTTCGTTGCCTCTGGCGCAACAATTTCGGCAGCCGGCCCGGGTGGGGCATTATTCTCTTATATTCTGATTGGCCTGATGGTCTACTTCCTGATGACCAGCCTGGGTGAACTGGCGGCATACATGCCGGTGTCTGGTTCGTTTTCGACCTACGGACAAAAATACGTTGAGGAAGGCTTCGGCTTCGCGCTGGGCTGGAACTACTGGTACAACTGGGCGGTGACCATCGCCGTTGACCTCGTCGCCGCACAGCTGGTGATGACCTGGTGGTTCCCGGACACGCCAGGCTGGATCTGGAGCGCCCTGTTCCTGGCGGTCATCTTCCTGCTGAACTACATCTCCGTGCGCGGCTTTGGCGAAGCGGAATACTGGTTCTCTTTGATTAAAGTGGCAACCGTCATCATCTTTATCGTCGTCGGTGTGGCGATGATCGTTGGTATTTTCAAAGGGGCTGAACCGGCGGGCTGGAGTAACTGGACTATAGGCGATGCGCCGTTTGCCGGGGGCTTCTCGGCGATGATTGGCGTGGCGATGATTGTCGGCTTCTCCTTCCAGGGTACCGAGCTGATTGGTATCGCGGCCGGTGAATCCGAAAACCCGGAGAAGAACATTCCGCGCGCGGTGCGTCAGGTGTTCTGGCGTATCCTGCTGTTCTATGTGTTCGCGATCCTGATTATCAGCCTGATTATTCCGTATACCGACCCAAGCCTGCTGCGTAACGATGTGAAAGACATCAGCGTCAGCCCGTTCACGCTGGTCTTCCAGCACGCGGGTCTGCTCTCTGCCGCGGCGGTGATGAACGCGGTGATCCTGACGGCGGTACTGTCTGCGGGTAACTCCGGGATGTACGCCTCCACCCGCATGCTCTACACCCTGGCCTGCGACGGTAAAGCGCCGCGTATTTTCTCGAAACTGTCTCGCGGTGGCGTGCCGCGCAACGCGCTGTATGCGACCACGGTGATTGCGGGTCTCTGTTTCCTGACCTCCATGTTCGGCAATCAGACGGTCTACCTGTGGCTGCTTAACACCTCTGGTATGACGGGCTTCATTGCCTGGCTGGGCATTGCCATCAGCCACTACCGTTTCCGTCGCGGGTACGTCAAGCAGGGGCATGATCTGAATAATCTGCCGTACCGGTCAGGGTTCTTCCCGCTGGGGCCGATCTTCGCCTTCGTTCTGTGCCTGATTATTACCCTGGGTCAGAACTATGAGGCCTTCCTTGCGGACACCATTGACTGGGGCGCCGTCACGGCCACCTATATTGGCATTCCGCTGTTCCTGATCATCTGGTTTGGCTACAAACTGACGAAAGGAACACGCTTCGTTCGCTACAGTGAAATGGATTTCCCGGAACGATTTAAACAATAACCGCACTTCCTCTCTTTTAGCCCGCTCAGTTGAGCGGGCTTTTTTATGGGCAGATCAGAAGCTGTAGGTCATGCCGACGGTGTAGCGACGGCCATCCAGCACGGTGTCATACGTATCGTAATCAATCTGCTTATCGAGCACGTTATACACACCGGCAGTAACCAGCAGGTTTTTGTTGGCGTTGTAGCGCATACCGACATCAACCTGAGTGTAGGACGGCGTACCCTGGGACATTGACGTGCGGCTCAGGTACTCAGACGTTTTACCGCGCAGGTTCAGACGGCTCCAGAATCCGACATCTGGCGTCGCCTGCCAGTCCAGGGTGGTGTTGAACATGTGTTTCGGCATTTTGTTCAGTGGCTTGCCGGAGAACTGGCCGCTCTTCTGCTCAGACTCCGTATAGGTGTAGTTTGCAGTCCAGTTCACATCGCGCGTGATTTTCCACCCGAAGGAGGACTCCACACCGCGCATGTTGGCTTTGTCCACGTTGACGCGATCGCTGACGAAATCATAGCTGTGATCGCCAATCGTACAGGCGGGATCGGCGCTGCTGTTACAGCGGCGAACTTCCGTAATCTTGTCCTTGAAGTCGGTATTAAACAGCGTTACGCCGGCATTCAGGTTATCGTTGTTATCCCAGAGCAGGGCGAGCTCTTCGCTCAGACTCTTCTCTGGTTTCAGATCCGGGTTGCCAACGATGATACCGTCAAGACGGCCGCCACCCGTTACCTGGCCCCAGCTGGCAGACGACTGACGCAGATCCGGCGCACGATAGCCAGCCGAAACCCCGCCTTTTAACGTCCACTGATCGGCCAGGTGCCATACGCCGTAACCGCGCGGCGTCCAGTTAGTACCGTAGTTTTGGTCTTTGTCCATACGCAGGCCGCCGGTCAACGTAAAGCTTTCCGTCATTGCCCATTCATCTTCGGCAAACAGGGCCCAGCTCCAGCGCGTCAGTTTGTTCAGGCCGTCAGCAGCTTCCAGCTGATTACCCTTGTCGCGCAGTTTCTCATAACGATACTGCCCGCCGAGGGTCAACGTATGATCGCCGAGGAAAATCTGGTTCTGGTTGTTGAAGGTGGTGTTATAGGAGCGCATTTCGCGACCTGGATTATTGGTCTCTTCCTGCTGGATATAGCTGGTGGTATTGAAGTCGTCGTAATACCCGCTGTGGGTTAACGAGTAGGTCGTGTGCTCATAGCGCGAGTCGCTTTTGGTATTTGGCGTACAGGTTGTTCCCCGGCAGGTTTCAGCCGCTTTCGACATCCCCGGGGTGCTGTTTCTGTCCTGAAGCTCGCGAGCAAAGTCGAGGTCGAAATCGTTCTTCTCGTCCGGCGTGAAGTTCAGCGTAATGCCACCGTTACGCATTTTCTGCTCGTTATAGCCGTTCACGATTTTATCTTCTGCGCGGCGTGACAACAGCCCCGTCACTTTTGCGCCCAGCAGTCCGTCGATCAGGGGACCAGAAGCGTAGGCGTTGGTCTGGAAGATATCGCCGGAATCATTGTTTTCCTGGAAGGTCGCATCGCCATGCAACGAACCGGTCCAGGCTTTAGTGTTCGAGACTTTTTTGGTAATGACGTTAATTACGCCACCCATAGCATCGGAGCCGTAAAGCGAGGACATCGGGCCGCGGATGACTTCGATGCGCTCAATGGACTCCAGCGGCGGCAGCCAGCCTTGTTCAATACCCGAGTTGTCGCTGTTGGGGTGGGTGCTTCGCGTACTGACGCGTTTGCCGTTCACCAGGAACAGGGTGTACTGAGAGGCCATGCCGCGAATACTGATATCACTGCTGCTCCCGCCGCCAGTGACGACAACGCCCGGGACGTCTCTCAGGGCATCGGTAACATCACGGTAGGCTTTATCTTCAATCTGCTGTTTTGAAATCACAGAGATGGAGGCGGGGGCATTCTGGATTTTTTGTTCAAAACCCGTCGCGGTGACGACAACGGTGTCCTGATCGGCTGCGTGAACGAAGGGGGAACATGTGGCAGCGCCAATGGCGACGGCCAGGAGCTTAATGCGCGGTATTGTCATTTGTACATTCCGTATAAAAATGAATAAAACTCCATCGGGATAACCCTGAGAACTGTATGTTTTTGTCTTGTAAGAACTCTTTGAGATGGAGAAGAGCCTGGAATTGTACAAAAGAATGTAGAATTGTAAACACAAATGATAATTGAAATCATTTGTGTTTGGGTATCGGCGACAGAAATCAGCCTGGATTCAAGCGGATAGAAGTATGTAAAGAGGGGGAGGGGAAGACCCGGTAGGCAGGAGGCGCTACCGGGCAAAAGGCGGAACTTATCTGAACAGATGCTCCGCATGGAAGCGGAGATGATCCTCAATAAAGGACGCCATGAAGTAATAGCTGTGGTCGTATCCCGGCTGAATGCGCAGCGTTAGCGGCCAGTCCTTCTGGTGCGCGGCTTCCGCCAGCACCGCAGGCTGTAGCTGTCCGGCGAGGAACTGATCCGCATCGCCCTGATCGATAAGCATCGGGATCGCATTCACCGAGTCGCTCGCCAGCATCAACGCGCAGCTGTCCCATTCCTGCCATTTTTCTGCTTCTTCACCCAGATAGTGCGTAAAGGCTTTTTGCCCCCACGGCACCTGCGTTGGGTTCACAATCGGCGCAAATGCGGACACGCTGGTGTATTTCCCCGGATTTTTCAGCGCCATTATCAGCGCCCCGTGGCCACCCATCGAATGTCCGCTTATCGCGCAGCGCTCGCTGACCGCGAACTGAGAGTGCACCAGGGCAGGCAGTTCATCGCGAATGTAGTCATACATGCGGTAATGGCTCGCCCACGGTTGTTCCGTGGCGTTGAGATAGAACCCGGCGCCTTTACCCAAATCGTATCCGGCATCGTCGGCCACGTCATCGCCACGCGGGCTGGTATCTGGCATCACCAGCGCAATGCCCAGTTCGGCGGCAATACGCTGGGCACCCGCTTTGGTGGTGAAGTTTTCGTCGTTGCAGGTCAGGCCTGAAAGCCAGTACAGCACCGGTGGATTGTCCGCAGGGGGCAGGAAAATGCTGAACGTCATAGCACAATTCAGCGCGGTGGAGTCGTGCCGCCAGCGCTGCTGTCGACCTTCAAAACAACGATGCTCTTCGAGCAGTTCCATGCAGGGCTCCTTAAAGGTAAGACGATTCATAAAACGCATAATACAGAGTTTTCATTGACCTGTGAGCAACTTTCTCTTTCGCAGGACGGCGAGATGTTGCATCATAAATTTACTTTTCTTTAACAATTGGAGCGATCATGGCGCTGCGTATCGCGCTCAGCGGATTTGTGGTTCTGGTCGTGGCGATGGGGATAGGGCGCTTCGCCTTCACGCCTCAGGTGCCGCTGATGATAGCCGCCGGGCAACTCACGCTTACCAGCGCGGGGCTGGTGGCGGCAATGAACTATCTGGGCTATCTGGTGGGGGCATGGGATGCCATGCGCGCCCATCGCTTCGTTGAAACGCGTCTCTGGCTTGGCATCACCGGTGCGGTGGCGCTAACGCTGCTCTCCGCGGCGGCAGATAATGCCGTTGTTCACGGTCTGCTGCGCTTTGTGATCGGCTGCATGAGCGGCTGGTCGATGGTGCTGATTGCCGCCTGGACCAACGAGCGGCTGGGGCAGCTGGGCAAACCGGGACTCAGTGCGGCCGTCTTTGCCGGACCCGGGGCCGGCATCGCCCTGAGCGGCCTGCTGGCGGTCTATATTCAGGCGAAATCCTTGTCCGCCGGGGCGGCATGGCAAATCTACGGCGTACTGGCGCTGGTGCTGATTGTGCTGGTGGCGCGCTACCTGCCGCGGTCCGGGCAGCTCCATCGGCCCGGTACCGCGCCTGAACCGCTGCTGCTGACCGCAGATCTCAAGCGTCTGGTCTGGAGCTACAGCCTGGCAGGGTTCGGCTATATCCTCCCGGCGACCTTTTTATCGCAAATGGCGGCGGTGCGTTTTCCTGGCAGCCTGTTTGCCCAGTTTGTCTGGCCGATATTTGGCGCCGCCTCGGTGGTGGGAATTGCGCTCAGCATTGCCCTGCGGCATACATCAAGCGCTAACCGCAGGCTGGCGATTGTTCTGTGGTTACAGGGGATTGGCGTGCTGGCGGCCTGGCTGCTGCCGGGCATAGGCGGCTTGCTGACGGGTGGGCTGCTGGTGGGCGGCGGGTTCCTCTGCGCCGTGCAGCTCTCTCTTTTGTACGGTCGCGAGCTGGCGCCAGACCACACGCGTTATATGGCGGGACTGCTCACCACCGGGTATGCCATTGGTCAGCTGGTGGGTCCGGTCACGTCGGCTCTGTCGACCTGGCTCACGCATCGGCTGGAACCTGCGCTGGGGCTGGCGGGGATCGCGCTGTTCGTTGGCGGAGCGTTAGTCTGGAACCGTCAGGCTGAAAGGCAACAGCAATTGCAATAATTATCGTCGTGAATACTGGATTATGTGCGTCGCCTCACGCACAATGAGCGCACACTTTTGCCACAACGAGGGCAAAAGACGCCACACCTGCAGGAGAAAAGAATGTCATCACTCAGTAAAGAAGCAGCCCTTGTCCATGAAGCGCTGGTTGCGCGCGGTCTTGAAACGCCACTGCGCCCGCCCGTGCAGGAGCTGGACAATGATACCCGCAAGAGTCTGATCGCCGGCCATATGACGGAGATCATGCAACTGCTGAATCTCGATCTGAGCGACGACAGCCTGATGGAGACGCCGCACCGCATCGCGAAGATGTACGTCGACGAAATTTTCTCCGGCCTGGATTACGCGAACTTCCCGAAAATCACCGTCATTGAAAATAAGATGAAGGTCGATGAGATGGTGACGGTACGCGATATCACGCTGACCAGCACCTGCGAGCATCACTTTGTGACCATCGATGGTAAAGCGACGGTGGCCTATATTCCAAAAGATACGGTCATTGGCCTGTCCAAGATCAACCGCATCGTGCAGTTCTTTGCCCAGCGTCCGCAGGTGCAGGAGCGTCTGACGCAGCAGATCCTGACCGCACTGCAAACTCTGTTGGGTACTAACAACGTGGCGGTGTCTATCGACGCGGTGCACTACTGCGTGAAAGCGCGCGGCGTGCGTGATGCAACCAGCGCAACCACCACCACTTCGCTGGGCGGCCTGTTCAAATCGAGCCAGAACACCCGCCAGGAGTTCCTGCGCGCCGTGCGTCACCACAACTAATCAGACAGGGCAGGGACCATGGAGCGAAACGTCACGCTCGATTTTGTTCGCGGCGTCGCCATTCTCGGTATCCTGCTGCTGAATATCAGCGCCTTCGGTCTGCCGAAGGCCGCCTATCTGAATCCTGCGTGGTATGGCGACATCACGCGCAGCGACGCCTGGACGTGGGCAATCCTCGATCTCTTTGCACAGGTTAAATTCCTGACCCTCTTTGCGCTTCTGTTTGGCGCGGGACTTCAGCTTCTCCTCAAACGCGGTACGCGCTGGATCCAGTCGCGTTTAACGCTGCTGGTTATCCTCGGTTTTATTCACGGGCTGCTGTTCTGGGACGGCGATATTCTGCTCGCGTATGGTCTGGTGGGGCTGATTTGCTGGCGGCTGATCCGCGACGCGCCCGGTGTGAAAAGCCTGTTTAATACCGGCGTGATGCTCTATGTCATGGGACTGGCCGTGTTATTGCTGCTTGGCATGATTGCCGATGCTTCCACCAGTCGTTCATGGATCCCGGATGCGGCCAACCTGCAATATGAGCAGTTCTGGAAGCTGAAAGGCGGCATGGAAGCGATAGGCAACCGGGCCGATATGCTCGGCGATAACCTGCTGGCGCTGGGCGCGCAATACGGCTGGCAACTGGCGGGGATGATGCTGATGGGCGCAGCCCTGATGCGCACCGGCTGGCTGAAAGGGGAATTTAGCCTGCGACACTATCGTCGTACGGGAGCAGGGCTGGTGCTGCTCGGCGTGATCATCAACCTCCCGGCGGTGATGATGCAGTGGCATCTTCAGTGGGATTACCGCTGGTGTGCATTCCTGTTGCAGGTGCCGCGCGAACTGAGCGCGCCGTTCCAGACTATTGGCTATGCGGCGCTGATCTACGGCTTCTGGCCCCAGCTTTCCCGCCTGTGGATCGTCAGTGCGGTGGCCTGCGTTGGGCGGATGGCGTTAAGCAATTACATCCTGCAAACGCTGATATGCACCACGCTTTTCTACCGATTCGGCCTGTTTATGAAATTCGACCGCCTGACGCTGCTGGCGTTTGTTATTCCGGTCTGGATTGTTAACGTGGTGTTTTCGGTTGTCTGGCTGCGTTTTTTCCGCCAGGGCCCGCTGGAATGGGCATGGCGACGGTTAACCGCCCGTGCTTCGGGCGTGTCATTGCGTAATACATCCAGATAACGATCTGGATCACAATCATTAACAAAACGGATGTAAGCGTTTTCATCTGTGTGAGCTTCTTCACGTAGTCTCCTCTCTCTCGCTGCCAGAATAGCCACCTTGCTAAACACAGGGGGTGTCTGTGAGTTGCTGCAATCCTTTAAAGGGTGGTGAATATGATCACCATTCGTGACGTCGCCCGCCAGGCGGGTGTTTCTGTTGCTACTGTCTCCCGCGTGCTGAACAACAGTGCGCTGGTCAGCCCTGAAACGCGTGAAACCGTAATGAAAGCCGTGACCCAGCTGGGGTACCGGCCAAACGCTAATGCCCAGGCGCTGGCGACGCAGGTTAGCGATACCATTGGCGTAGTGGTGATGGACGTGTCTGACGCCTTCTTCGGCGCGCTGGTCAAAGCGGTGGACGTCGTTGCCCAGCAGCACCAGAAATATGTGTTGATTGGCAACAGCTATCACGAGGCTGAAAAAGAGCGTTATGCCATTGAGGTACTGATCCGCCAGCGCTGTAACGCCCTGATTGTGCACTCTAAAGCCCTGAGCGATGAAGAGCTGGCCGGGTTTATGGAGCAAATCCCCGGCATGGTGCTGATCAATCGTATCGTCCCCGGCTACGCGCACCGCTGCGTCGGTCTGGATAACATCAGCGGCGCGATGATGGCGACGCGGATGCTCATCAGCAACGGCCATCAGCGCATTGGTTATCTGGCCTCCAGCCACGGTATTGAAGACGACATGATGCGCCGCGAGGGCTGGCAAAACGCCCTGAAAGAGCAGGGCATTGCGCCGCTGGAAAGCTGGGTAGGTACCGGTTCGCCGGACATGCAGGGCGGTGAAGCGGCAATGGTGGAACTGCTGGGGCGTAATCTTCAGCTGACGGCCGTGTTTGCCTATAACGACAGCATGGCGGCAGGTGCGCTTACCGCGCTGAAAGACAACGGCATTGCGGTGCCACAGCATTTATCGCTGATCGGCTTTGACGATATCCCGATTGCCCGTTACACCGATCCGCAGCTGACAACGGTGCGTTACCCCATTGCGTCGATGGCGAAACTGGCGACAGAGCTGGCGTTACAGGGGGCGGCAGGGCTGTTAGATCCTGACGCAACGCATTGTTTTATGCCGACTTTAGTTCGCCGCCATTCGGTCGCTATCCGACAAACTGTGGCTCCGATCACTAACTGATAACATCACGTGATGTAACCGTTTTCAATCTGTGAGTAAATTCACAGTATCTTAACAAGCCGCTGTCTATGATGTCAGCGTTTTAGGGGCTGAAACACAATGTAACGGTGATTATTCACTTTTACCGTTACCAGCATGCCTCAAACAACGAATAAAACGCATTTCTGGAGCGTTACCGAACACGGAAGCTGGACATTTTATAAGTGAACTTCGGCGATCAGTAACGTTTTATTAACTTCTGCCCGCCGACCGTTTTTCACAAGAACTACCCTGCATAAAAAAAACCGGAGATACCATGAATAAGAAGGTGTTGACTCTGTCTGCTGTCATGGCAAGCATGCTTTTTGGCGCAGCAGCGCACGCAGCGGATACCCGTATTGGCGTGACTATCTATAAATACGACGACAACTTCATGTCCGTTGTGCGTAAAGCAATTGAAAAAGATGCTAAATCAGCGCCAGACGTGCAGCTGCTGATGAATGACTCCCAGAATGACCAGTCCAAACAGAACGATCAGATTGACGTTCTTCTGGCAAAAGGCGTGAAAGCGCTGGCTATTAACCTGGTTGACCCGGCTGCGGCAGGCACGGTGATCGAGAAAGCGCGCGGCCAGAACGTGCCAATTGTCTTCTTCAACAAAGAACCTTCCCGTAAGGCGCTGGACAGCTACGATAAAGCGTATTACGTGGGTACCGACTCCAAAGAGTCCGGGATTATCCAGGGCGATCTGATTGCGAAACACTGGGCGGCGAACCCGAACTGGGATCTGAACAAAGATGGTCAGATTCAGTTCGTTCTGCTGAAAGGCGAACCGGGCCATCCGGATGCTGAAGCACGTACCACCTACGTTATTAAAGAGCTGAACGACAAGGGCCTGAAAACCCAGCAGCTGGCGTTAGACACCGCAATGTGGGACACCGCTCAGGCGAAAGATAAGATGGACGCGTGGCTCTCTGGTCCGAACGCCAACAAAATTGAAGTGGTCATCGCCAACAACGATGCGATGGCAATGGGTGCCGTTGAAGCCCTGAAAGCCCACAACAAGTCCGCCATTCCTGTGTTCGGTGTGGATGCCCTGCCAGAAGCGCTGGCGCTGGTGAAATCTGGCGCTATGGCCGGTACCGTGCTGAACGATGCCAACAACCAGGCGAAAGCCACCTTCGATCTGGCGAAAAACCTGGCCGACGGTAAAGGCGCCGCTGACGGGACTAACTGGAAAATTGACAACAAAATCGTTCGCGTTCCTTACGTGGGCGTAGACCAGTCCAACCTGGCTGAGTTTATCGGTAAATAAGTTATCTGCATTGTCTTCACTGGGCGCAATTCGTTGCGCCCTTTTATAACGCGATATGCGAGGCCAACAAGGTATAATTATGGTCAGCACAACTACTCAGTCGTCCGGTGAATACTTGTTGGAAATGACCGGTGTCAACAAGTCATTCCCCGGTGTTAAGGCGCTCGATAATGTTAATTTAAAAGTTCGTCCACACTCTATTCATGCGTTAATGGGTGAAAACGGTGCGGGTAAATCAACATTATTAAAATGCCTCTTTGGGATCTATCAAAAAGATTCTGGCAGCATTCTTTTTCAGGGAAAAGAGATCGACTTCCATTCAGCGAAAGAAGCGCTGGAGAACGGTATCTCGATGGTACACCAGGAATTAAACCTGGTTCTGCAACGTTCAGTTATGGATAATATGTGGTTGGGTCGTTATCCAACCAAAGGTGTCTTTGTCGATCAGGATAAAATGTATCGCGACACCAAAGCCATTTTTGATGAGCTGGATATTGATATCGACCCGCGCGCACGCGTCGGGACATTATCCGTTTCCCAGATGCAGATGATCGAAATTGCCAAAGCGTTCTCCTATGATGCGAAAATCGTGATCATGGATGAACCGACATCGTCATTAACGGAAAAAGAGGTTAACCACCTTTTTACCATTATTCGTAAGCTGAAAGATCGCGGCTGCGGCATTGTCTATATCTCACATAAAATGGAAGAGATCTTCCAGCTGTGCGATGAAATCACCATCCTGCGCGACGGCCAGTGGATTGCCACCCAGCCGCTGGAAGGGCTGGACATGGACAAGATTATCGCCATGATGGTTGGCCGTTCCCTGAACCAGCGCTTCCCGGATAAAGAAAACAAGCCAGGCGAAGTGATTCTGGAGGTGCGTAACCTGACCTCGCTGCGTCAGCCGTCTATCCGCGATGTCTCTTTCGATCTGCACAAGGGGGAGATCCTTGGCATCGCAGGGCTGGTGGGCGCTAAGCGCACCGATATCGTGGAAACCCTGTTTGGTATCCGGGAGAAAGCAGAAGGCACCATTACGCTGCACGGTAAGAAGATCAACAACCACAACGCCAACGAAGCCATTAATAATGGCTTTGCGCTGGTGACGGAAGAGCGTCGTTCCACCGGTATTTACGCTTATCTGGATATTAACTTTAACTCGTTAATTTCTAATATTCGCAATTACAAAAACAAAGTCGGGCTGCTGGATAATTCCCGCATGAAGAGCGATACCCAGTGGGTGATTGACTCCATGCGCGTGAAAACGCCGGGCCACCGCACGCAAATTGGCTCACTCTCGGGAGGGAACCAGCAGAAAGTCATTATTGGACGCTGGCTATTAACCCAGCCTGAAATTCTGATGCTGGATGAACCTACGCGCGGTATCGACGTGGGTGCAAAATTTGAGATCTACCAGCTGATCGCCGAGCTGGCGAAAAAAGATAAAGGGATCATTATTATTTCTTCCGAAATGCCGGAATTGTTAGGGATCACAGACCGTATTCTGGTTATGAGCAATGGTCTCGTTGCCGGTATTGTTGAAACCAAAACGACAACGCAAAACGAAATTTTGCGTCTTGCGTCTTTGCACCTTTAAGATCAGGGGCTCCTCATGAGTGCGTTAAATAAAAAAAGTTTTCTCACTTATCTGAAAGAAGGCGGTATTTACGTTGTTCTTTTAGTCTTGCTGGCGATTATTATTTTCCAGGACCCTACGTTCTTAAGTCTGCTGAACTTGAGTAACATTCTGACCCAGTCTTCCGTACGTATTATTATCGCGCTTGGCGTGGCGGGACTTATCGTTACCCAGGGGACTGACCTTTCGGCAGGGCGCCAGGTGGGTCTGGCGGCGGTCATTGCGGCAACCCTGTTGCAGTCGATGGAAAACGCTAACAAGGTGTTCCCGGAGATGGCGACCATGCCGATTTTCGTGGTGATCCTGATCGTGTGCGCCATCGGCGCGGTAATTGGCCTGATTAACGGCATCATCATTGCTTACCTGAACGTGACGCCATTCATCACCACGCTTGGCACGATGATCATCGTTTATGGTATCAACTCCCTGTACTACGATTTCGTCGGCGCGTCTCCAATCTCTGGCTTCGACAGCGGCTTCTCGACCTTCACGCAGGGGTTTGTTGCGCTGGGCAGCTTCCGTCTCTCCTACATCACCTTCTATGCGCTGATTGCGGTGGCGTTCGTCTGGATCCTGTGGAACAAAACCCGCTTCGGTAAAAACATCTTTGCTATCGGCGGTAACCCTGAAGCGGCGAAAGTGTCCGGGGTCAACGTGGCTCTGAACCTGCTGATGATTTACGCCCTGTCCGGGGTCTTCTACGCCTTCGGCGGGATGCTGGAAGCGGGCCGTATCGGCTCTGCAACCAACAACCTCGGCTTTATGTACGAACTGGATGCGATTGCAGCCTGCGTGGTTGGCGGCGTCTCCTTCAGCGGCGGCGTGGGTACCGTGCTGGGCGTGGTGACCGGTGTGATCATCTTCACCGTTATCAACTACGGCCTGACCTACATCGGCGTGAACCCCTACTGGCAGTACATCATCAAGGGCGCCATCATCATCTTCGCGGTTGCGCTGGATTCACTGAAGTACGCGCGTAAGAAATAAGCGCTGGAATGAAAGAACCCGCAGCGATGCGGGTTTTTTTATGAGAAAAGTGAAGCGATAAGCGATTTTGAAACGGGCACTAGTCCGGTTTGAAGCCCAAAGGGTTTAAAGATTTTATTTATGACGTCAGCGGAATAATTGCCTCTGTTATTTTCTACATCCGACAATGTTTTCCGGGATACGCTGACCAGCTTTGCATATTCATCCTGCTTCAGCCCTAACACCTCGACCCTGAGCCTTTTCAGCGCCTCTCCCTGTGTAATTTTCCCCAGCAAAATGTCCCGTATGGCTGCATGCAGTACAGCCTGGCGATCAAGAGTACTAATCCGCGTTAAGCCTTGTGTAACGCGTTGCCTCTTCACTACCGATGGCTTGTCCGGATCTTCCGCCTCGTCATGATGTCGCTTTTTATTTACGCTGCGTACTTGAGCTAATGTCTGTAAAAGCTCTGATTCAGCTTCATTAGGTGTTTTCATAATAAACCCCAACGGGAAAGTTTATCCGGGATGTAGCGAAAACCCATCGCGGGCATTTCCATTATCTGTTCCGGAACGCCTCGCGCCGCCAGCCTTTCCGGGAGATCAATAAGCTGAACGGCTGTTTCATGCAGAGCATCAAGTAATGTTGTGGGAGGGATCCACTCCGCCAGCGTTTGTGCGATAGTGTTGAAATTATAATCCCCTCCTGATTCGCAAGATAATGACCACTTCAGGGTTCTTGGTATCCCTTCAGGATCGGCTTTCATCGGCGCAAAGTCATATACAGGGGAGAGCATAATTTGATTTTCAGCCTTCACAAAGGCGGTATTTCGCCCATGGTTGTCACTATTTCCAAAAATAATATTTAGCAGATCGCGACGCACCCATTCTGTTACAAATCCCGGAATATCAAAATGATAGCCCTGCTGCTGGACCATATGGCTGGAGGTGATTTTATTAATTAACGTGCGCAACGTTGTCTCATGATCAAGGAGGGTGCCGGGTGCCTTTTGTAATAGCGAATACACCGATTCCATACCCAGCCTGACCAGTTGGTCCTGCTCATTTCTCACTATGTCGAAACGCGGTAACCACAGAGACGGGTAATGGCTACCTTCTTCAAGGCGCATTGTTTCCACTGGGATCGTGGAAAAACCCATCGCGTTAAGCTCATGATAATAATGGAATTCAGCTCGCAGAATATTACAATCAACTTCTGTCCTGTTACCGCGTGGATATTTAACCAAATAATAGCGGTCCCGGTTATCCGGCTCGTTTTGCCAGGTATCGATCCAGATGGCATCAGTTTCACTACAGCGCAGCAAAAGTTTAGGCGCTTCACCGCCAGCACCGGTTGCACCACCCGCCGCCGCGCCTCTTTCCTGGGCATAATCCAGAAAATCGGCCGCACGATCGATTACGTCCGCAACCGTAAACGTTTTAGTGCTGGCGAATTTATTCCATTCTGGGACGGATTCTTTTATGCGCAAATTCCCCACAGGGGACATTGTGCCAAATTTCAGCAATAAGAAATTTTGCTGGCCAACGGGTAATTCACTGATGTCGAGCGCATTAATCCAGTAACGGCGGCTTGCTCCGGCGGGAATAATATCGTCGATAAATCGCAGCCAGCCCGGTTGGCCATGGTCATCAAAAAAGAGTGATACAGGGTGATTGACTGAGACTGCGTGAAAATCATCATAGTCGAGAAAATTAATCGCATACTCAGTGAGATAGTCTAACTGCGTGGTATTCCAGTCATTTTTTTCACTTCCTGGATATTTGATGAGAGCGATATCCGTCCATGTTTCGTTCAGATATGCCTGTACGGTTAACGTCTCCATCTCACCTCCATAACGCGACAATGTGTAAAATATTACTCATAGTCAGTGATAAAAACAAGTATTGCTACTTATATCACTCATTAGGTGTCTAAAAAGAGAGTAATGCGTTTTATATCACGCATTGTAGATCTGAATTACTTCTTCTGAATTTCCAGCAACTGCTCTGGCGTTACCGCCGGGTAACCCTGTGCATTCTCTGGCACTTCGTGCATCGTTGGGATCGGCACCAGCGGGCCTAAAAAGCGCGGTTCACGTTTGAATAAGTACAGGTCAGCCAGCGCGCCAAAACGAGCGCCAAACTCACGTACGCGCACGCTCAGCATATCCTTTGGCGATGGCACCGCATAACACTGCGCCTGAATGCCCATATGCAGGGCGATAAACAGCGCCCGCTCGCAGTGGAAACGCTGGGTAATGATGATGAAATCATTGGTGTCGAACACCTTGCGGGTACGCACGATGGAATCAAGCGTGCGGAATCCGGCGTAGTCGAGCACGATATCGGCCGGGTCGACGCCTGCGGCAATCAGATCTTTGCGCATCGTCACCGGCTCGTTATAGCTTTGCAGCGCGTTATCGCCGCTCAGCAGCAGATAGTTCACCTTGCCGCTGTTATAGGCGTTCAGCGCGCCCTGAATACGATACCGGTAATACTGATTTATGACGCCAGTGCGGTAATACTTGGCGGTGCCAAGCACCACACCAACCTGACGGTAGGGGAGATCCTGTAGGTCATCAAAAATGTAGGGGGCTGTTTTCCAGCTCATCCAGCGGTCGAGACCCAGCACGATCAACAGCAGTATGCCGACCAGGACAGACAGGCTGTAAAACACGCGCTTTAACATGCAGATGGCTCGTACCGATGATGAAATTTCCCTCAGGCTACTGTACCCGCCTGGTTAGCGCAAGAAACAGCGATTCAACTGAGGGGTTTTTCGTCAGACTGGCGGGCAACTCTGCCCGCCGAACAGATTATGCCAGCAGCACGCGGTCGATGGTTGAACAGCCCAGCGCTTTCAGCGTGGCTGCGGTCGCGTCCCACTGGATCAGCGGCGCATCGGCCTTTTCAGCCAGGATTGCGCGCTGAATATCCGGGTAGTCATACCCGTTCAGGCTAAGCAGGTTCAGGGCACCCTGGAGCGGAGGCAGCGTCGGGTTAAATGCGGCGTTCTCTGCATAGCTGCCGGTGAAGATGCGGCCGTCGCGGCACTGAAGGGCGACGCCGCTTGGAGATTTGCTGTATGGCGTGTGGCTTTTATTGGCGGCGGCAATGGCCGCTTCGCTCAGCTCATCTCCCGAGAGCGCATAACCGTGGTCCTGCTCGTCCATTAGCAGGGTTTTGATCTCAAGATCTTTCGGGCCGAAAGCATCCGGCAGGTAATCACCCAGCGTATGCGGTGCGCGTCCCGGCAGGTTGATACGCAGTTCAAGACCGCTGTTCAGCTCATTCATAAACTGGCGGCAGTGGCCGCAAGGGGTATAGTTGACGGTGATGGCGCGCAGGGCTTTTTCGCCGCGCAGCCAGGCGTGACTGATGGCGCTCTGCTCCGCGTGGACGGTTTGCTGCATGGTCGCACCAAGAAACTCCATGTTTCCGCCGAAGTACCAGGTTCCGCTCACGCCGCGCGCAATTGCGCCTACGTTAAAATGGGAAAGGTCAGCGCGGGCGCAGGCAGCCGCAAGGGGCAGCAGGGCGAAAGCCAGCGCGTCTTCGTCCAGCCCCGTTGCCTGTTTAAGGGCCGTGACCTGATCTGCCGTCAGCAGGGCGGGGAAATGCGCATCCGCCAGAACCGGAGCCAGGGCTGATTGCAAATTCTCTGCAAGCTGAGAGAAAGCAGCTTGAAAACGTGGATGCATGACGTTGCCTCATCAAGGTTAATGGATCGGTAGTGTACGGAGCCGTACGGCCTTTATATGTGATCCAAATCTCATTATGTGTGCAACTTATGAAATGAAAATGAAATTTGCGCGACGCATCGCAAATTTTAGCCCATGACTGCCAGAATAATCGGGAAGATAAACGGCGCGACCAGGGAAGTGATAATCCCGCAGATCACCAGCGCCAGCGAGCTGAATGCCCCTTCCTGATAATCCAGTTCCGCGCAGCGTGCGGTGCCCAGCGCGTGCGAGGCGGTACCCATCGCCAGACCGCGTGCCGCTTTGGTCCGAATTTTCATGATATTCAGCAGCGTATGACCAAACACCGCGCCCAGGATACCGACAAAAATCACGCACACGGCGCTGATGGCCGGAATGCCCCCGATGCTGCCGCCCACGGCCATGGCAATCGGCGTGGTGACGGATTTAGGCAGGATAGAGGCGGCGATCTGCGGCGACGCGCCCATCAATAAGGCCACCGAGGTGCCGGTGATCATCGCAACAAGGCTACCCACAAAGCAGATGGTAATGATGGATTTCCAGCGCGCGCGGATCTGATGCAGTTGCTCATATAAAGGAAACGCCAGCGCCACCACGGCAGGCTGCAACAAATCGTTGAGGATCTTGCTCCCGGCGAAGTAACGTTCATAAGGAATGCCGGTGAGCAGCAGAAAAGGAATAATCACCACCATGGCGACCAGCAGCGGGTTCAGCAACGGCATTTTGAAACGCACCGCAAGCTTACGCGCAGCAAAGAACACCACCAGGGTTAACGGCAGGGACCACCAGATATTCGCCATCATTTTTTTGTTTTCTCCCCGACGACCTTGCGTTCGCCATGCACAATGTGTGAACTCCAGCTGACGACCAGGAATACCACCAGCGTACTGATGGCGCAGGAGACCATAATCGGGCCGAACTGCGCTTTAAGCACATCGTAATACTGCATCACCCCAACGCCGATAGGCACAAAAAGCAGGGCCATATAGCGAATGAGAACGAAGCACCCCGGATTAACCCATTTCGCGGGCAGCACCTGTAATGCCAGTAGCACAAACAGGATCAGCATGCCGATAATGCTGCCGGGTATCGTAATCGGCAGCAGCGAAGCGATAAAAATGCCGGCGTACAGGCAGGCATAAATGAGGACGAAGGCGCGAAGGTATTGCCAGATAGTATTCAGTGATTTGCTCATGGTGAAAGTCCTTGCTGCGACGTATTCATCATACAATTAAACCTGAAAATGTGCCACGGATCACATCATGAATTTTGGGCATACCAGACATTCCGCAATGGAACGCCGGGCTTTCAACATACATAGAGAGCAGCTACTATAGCGCGTCTTTTTTCACAGGTACTCAGAATGCGTGTTTTACTGGCCCCGATGGAAGGAGTGCTCGACTCTCTCGTGCGCGAGCTGCTTACCGAGGTGAACGATTACGATCTCTGCGTGACGGAGTTTCTGCGCGTGGTCGATATGTTGCTGCCAGAAAAATCATTTTATCGTCTCTGCCCGGAACTGCATCGTCAGAGCCGTACCCCGTCCGGTACGCTGGTGCGTGTCCAGCTGCTCGGCCAGTATCCTGAGTGGCTGGCTGAAAACGCCGCCCGCGCGGTAGCGCTTGGTTCGTACGGCGTCGATCTTAACTGCGGCTGTCCGTCAAAGCTGGTCAACGGCAGCGGCGGGGGGGCGACGCTACTTAAAGATCCGGAGCTGATTTATCGCGGCGCAAAGGCCATGCGTGAGGCGGTGCCATCGCACCTGCCGGTGACGGTCAAAGTGCGTCTGGGATGGGACAGCGACGACAAGCAGTTTGAAATTGCTGACGCGGTGCAGCAGGCGGGCGCCACCGAGCTGGTGGTGCACGGGCGAACCAAAGAGGATGGTTATAAAGCCGAGCGCATTAACTGGCAGGCGATTGGCGAGATCCGCAAACGGCTTACGATCCCGGTGATTGCCAACGGCGAAATCTGGGATTACGAGAGCGCGCAGGCCTGCCTCAAAGAGACCGGCTGTAATGCCGTGATGATTGGCCGCGGTGCGCTGAACGTGCCGAACCTCAGCCGGGTGGTGAAATATAATGAGCCGCGGATGCCGTGGGCGGATGTGGTGAAACTACTGCAAAAATACACGCGGCTGGAAAAGCAAGGCGATACCGGCTTGTATCACGTCGCGCGCATTAAGCAGTGGCTGAGTTATTTGCGTAAAGAGTACGACGACGCGCTGGGATTATTTCAGGAGATCCGTACGCTACAGACGTCTGCGGATATTGCCCGGGTGATCCAGTCAAAATCCTGAGCGAAGTGTGAAGAGCTTGCCCGGCGCGGAGCCGGGCAGCAGAATCAGAAAATCATCTTGAATACGCCGGTTACCACCAGCAGCCCTATCAGAAATATAATCAAAATAACCCACAATAATATTTTCATTCGCCTCTCCTGCGTATGTCTGTCGAAGTAAGTGTAGCAGCCAATTCATAATTAGCATGAATACATGAAATTAAATCATTGTCTTGGGGAATAAATTTCCGGATATGAAAATGTATAACAATATGCGGATTGCCACGCGTTACTAAAAAACGGAACGTCAGTAAGCGTAAGTTGCGCCTTTATTTTTTTGAGTTCATGGCGTAATGAAACGTTCTCTTACTTTATCTCTGAGTGCTCCTCTTGTTTTTATGCTGGCCGCCTGCGCGCCGGAACATGCCACGGTGTCTCCAGTAAAAACGCAAGCCGCCGCCGCAGCTGTAAATACCCAACTGCGTCATGCCGACTGGCCAAAAAGCGAATGGTGGAAAGACTTTAACGACCCCCAGCTCAACGCGCTGATCGACAAAGCGCTGGCGGATGCGCCGGATATGCAAATTGCCCGTCAGCGTATTACCCTGGCGGAAGCACAGGCGAAAGCCGCTGTCGCTGCTGAGGGTCCACAGCTGGATTTTTCCGCAGATGTTGAACGGCAAAAAATGTCGGCAGAGGGGCTGATGGGGCCATTTGCGCTGACCGACCCGGCGGCGGGGACAACCGGCCCCTGGTACACCAACGGCACCTTTGGTCTGACGGCGGGTTGGGATCTGGATTTATGGGGTAAAAACCGCGCCCAAATTGAGGCCCGCATCGGTCAGGTGAATGCGCAAAAAGCGGAGCTGGAGCAGACCCGCCAGCTGCTCGCCAGCAGCGTCGCGCGGCTGTACTGGGACTGGCAGACCGAGGCCGCGGTGGGTGACGTACTCGCGCAAATCAAACGGGAGCAGGAAAATATCATCGGTGCCGATCGCGAGCTTTATCAGCACGGCATTACCTCCTCGGTGGAAGGCGTTGAAACGGATATTAATGCCAGCAAAATCGATGAACAGCTCGCTGACGTGCATGGCAAAATGAAGGTCATTGAGGCGCGTCTGAATGCGTTGACCCATACCCCTTCAGTCACGCTCGCCCGGCATGCCTTACCTGACGCAGAGGCGTCGCTGCCATCAACGCTCGGTTATGAACTGCTGGCTCGGCGCCCGGATTTGCAGGAGGCGCACTGGTATATCGAAGCATCCATGAGCGAAGTGGATGCCGCCAGAGCCGCGTTCTACCCTGACATCAATTTGATGGCATTCTTGCAGCAGGATGCATTGCACCTGAGTGACCTGTTCCGCTCATCTGCGCAGCAAATGGGCGTAACCGCCGGGCTGACGCTGCCAATTTTTGACAGCGGTCGGTTGAATGCGAACCTGGATATCGCCCAGGCGCAAAACAACCTCTCCGTGGCGAACTACAACAAGGCCGTGGTAGATGCCGTAAACCAGGTTGCCCGGACGGCCAGCGAAGTGGAAACGCTGACCGCCAAAAATCAGCACCAGCAGCAGATCGAAAAAGATGCGGCGCGCGTCGTTGCGCTGGCACAGGCGCGTTTCAGCGCCGGGATCATTGCCGGCTCCCGAGTGAGTGAAGCAAAAATTCCGGCGCTCAAAGAGCGTATTACCGGGTTCATGCTGAAAGGTCAGTACGTGGATGCCACGCTCCAGCTCACCTCCGCGCTGGGTGGCGGATATCATCACGGCTAACATTGCGCATTATCTATACTTACCTCTTTGCAGATTATCAGGAGGTGAGTATGACGCGAGTCGCAATTGTTACCGCATCGGATTCAGGAATTGGCAAAACGACGGCCCTGATGCTGGCCGAACGCGGGTTTGATGTCGGAGTAACCTGGCATTCAGATGAGAAAGGGGCGCTGGCAACCTGCCGTGAAATTGAAGCGCGCGGGCAGCGTGCCGAGGCCATTCATCTCGACTTAAGCAATTTGCCGGAAGGCGCAAAGGCCATTGAAACCCTGATTACGCGTTTCGGGCGGCTGGATGTGCTGGTTAACAATGCCGGGGCGATGAATAAAGCGCCATTTCTGGACCTGTCGTTTGACGACTGGCGGCACATATTCACCGTTGACGTGGACGGCGCGTTTCTCTGCTCGCAAATCGCGGCGCGTCAGATGGTGAAGCAGGGGGAAGGGGGGCGGATCGTGAATATCACCTCGGTGCATGAACATACGCCATTGCCGGACGCCAGCGCCTATACGGCGGCCAAACATGCGCTGGGCGGGTTAACAAAGTCGATGGCGCTGGAGTTGGTTAAACATAAGATTCTGGTGAACGCCGTTGCGCCCGGAGCGATCGCCACGCCGATGAATGATATGGACGACAGCGAAGTGAAAGAAGGCGCAATGCCGGAAATCCCGCTGGCACGGCCAGGGCATACCAAAGAAATTGCCAGCCTGGTGGCGTGGCTGTGTGACAGCGACGCCAGCTACACCACCGGGCAGTCGTTTATCGTCGACGGCGGTTTTATGCTGGCGAATCCGCAGTTTAAGCCTGCGGAATAAGCATTCCCCTCACCCCCAAGGGGAGAGGGTGTATAGCGTTTGGGGAGAGGGGTAGGGTGAGGGGCAGCAGGCCGAACTCACTCTTCATCCCGCCGCTTTTCGCGATGCTTGAGCCACAGCCGTACCACAATCACCACTGCAACAACCAGGATCAACCAGGCCCAGTGTTTAAGATGCTGATCGAGATTATGCAGCCACGGACCTATTACTTCGCCACCCACGTAGCCAAGCGTGGTGAAAATCAGCGCCCAGGCAATCGCCCCGAGAATGTTCAGCGGCAGGAAGATTTTCGGCGGTAAGCGGCTCGCGCCAATCAGTATTGGCCCGATGATGCGAAAGCCGTACATAAAGCGGGTACCAATCACAAACAGCCAGGGACGTCGCTGGATAAGCCGCTGAGCACGGCGAATTTTCTTTTGATGCTTAGCAAAACGTTGCAAAAGCGTTGGGCCAAAGCGCAGCCCCAGAAAGTAGAGCAGCTGATCGCCAATCATACCGCCCAACGCGACGGCGGCGACCACCAGCGAGAATTTCAGCAATCCCTGATGTGCGGCCACCCCGCCCAGCAGCGTGATGGTTTCGCCTTCCGCGACGCTGCCGATCACCAGCGCGGCGTATCCATATTGTTCAATAAGACCGTTGATATCCATTACGTAAACGTCATCTCCCTTACTGTGCCTGCGTTAATCATATACCCCATCCATCAACCGCGCGGCAATCAACGGAAATTTCCCACTGTACATAAAATAATCTAAAGCCTGCATTATACTTAAGCTATCGCTGACGGGCCGACAACAAGGGGGCGTTATGAACCATGTCTGGGGACTTTTCTCCCATCCCGATCGTGAAATGCAGGTGATCCGTAACGAGAACGAAACGGTCGCGCATCACTATACCCACCATGTCCTGCTGATGGCAGCGGTGCCGGTGGTCTGCGCGTTTATTGGTACTACGCAGATAGGCTGGAACTTTGGTGACGGCACCGTGGTTCAGCTTTCCTGGTTTACCGGACTGTACCTGGCCATTCTGTTTTATGGCCTGATGCTGGCCGGGGTGGCTGTGATGGGGCGGGTCATCCACTGGATGGCGCGCAACTATCCGCAGCGCCCGTCGCTGGCACACTGTATGGTCTTCGCCGGATACGTCGCGACCCCGCTGTTTTTGAGCGGTATTGTCGCGCTCTATCCACTGGTCTGGCTGTGCGCGCTGATCGGTACGGTTGCCCTCTTTTACACCGGTTATCTGCTGTATGTAGGGGTGCCAACCTTCCTCAATATCAATAAAGAAGAGGGCCTGAGCTTCTCCAGCTCTACGCTTGCCATCGGCGTACTGGTCCTTGAGGCGCTACTGGCCCTGACAGTTATTCTTTGGGGTTATGGATACCGTCTCTTTTAAGTTCCCTGCATTGCTGGCGTAAATGCCAGCAATGCAGCATCTGGTTATGATTCTCCGCTGGCGACAACGCACGGTGATCGCTATGATGCCGAAGCCAGCCTGTGTTTATCCGTTGACACAGGCGGTGTACGTCATAACGTGCGTGAATCATTATCAGAAGTCTCATCATGCTGAAATTTCGAGTGTCACTCCTTAGTCTTGCGCTGCTGCTGGGCGTCTCCGCTACCGCGCCAGCCATCGCCAAAACGACCGCAGTCGCCACCGCTGCTGCGCAACCCCAGATTGCGTCCGGCAGCGCGATGATCGTTGACCTGAATACCAACAAGGTGATCTACGCCAGTCATCCGGATCTGGTGCGCCCGATCGCTTCCATAACCAAAGTCATGACCGCGATGGTGGTGCTTGATGCACGACTGCCGCTGGACGAAAAGCTGAAGGTGGATATCAGCCACACGCCAGAGATGAAAGGGATCTACTCTCGCGTGCGTCTGAACAGTGAAATCAGCCGTAAAAATATGCTGCTGCTGGCGCTGATGTCCTCTGAGAACCGCGCGGCGGCGAGCCTTGCCCACCATTATCCTGGTGGTTACGACGCGTTTATCCGCGCGATGAACGCCAAAGCCAAAGCGCTGGGGATGAAAAATACCCATTTCGTGGAGCCAACCGGTCTGTCGATTCATAACGTCTCGACGGCGCGTGATTTAACAAAGCTGCTGATCGCCAGTAAGCAATACCCGCTGATCGGTCAGCTCAGCACCACGCGTGAGGAGATGGCGACATTCTCGAACCCGGCGTATACGCTGCCGTTCCGCAACACTAACCATCTGGTGTATCGCGATAACTGGAATATTCAGTTAACCAAGACCGGATTCACCAATGCGGCAGGGCACTGCCTGGTGATGCGCACCGTATTTAACGGTAAGCCAGTGGCGCTGGTGGTGATGGATGCCTTTGGTAAATATACCCACTTCGCGGATGCCAGCCGCCTGCGCACCTGGATTGAAACCGGGAAAGTGCAGCCGGTGCCGGCTTCAGCGCTGGCGTATAAAAAGCAGAAAGCGGAACAGATGGCGACGGCGCAGAACGACTGAGCCGCCTGTCTGTGCCGGGTGGCGGCTTCGCCTTACCCGGCCTACGGCCCTAAAGCGGCCCCGATACGTAGGCCCGGTAAGCGAAGCGCCACCGGGCTAAAGCGCCTACTCCGGCAGCGTCCAGTCACCATCGTTGAGTGGACGCTGCATGATCAACGTATCCCGCCAGTCCCCCTTCTTATACCCCACGCTGCGCAGTTGACCGACAACCTCGAAGCCATGTTTTTTATGCAGCCGTAACGATCCCGCATTATTGTTTCCGTCACCAACCACGGCAATCATCTGCCGCCAGGGTCCTTGTTCACAACGGGCGATCAGTGCCTGGAGTAAGGCCGAGCCAAACCCGCGCCCGGTAGTGCTGGCATCCACATAGATGGATTCCTCAAGGGTGTACCGGTAGGCCTGGCGTGGACGATAAAACGTGGCGTAGCAGTAGCCGACAACAATGCCGCGATACAGCGCAACCAGCCACGTTAAACCGCTGTCGGTCACGCTCTTCATCCGCTGACGCATCTCATCGACGGTGGGAGGAACTTCCTCGAAGGACGCACGGCCATGAAGCACATGCCAGGCGTATATCGCCGAGATGGCATGCGCATCGTCAGGAAGGGCGTCGCGCACCTCGATTTCAGTTTCGGGGAAAATTTCTACAGCCGACATGTTCTGCCCGCTCCTTGTTTGGAAAGCCAGAGAAACGTTTCTCTGGCAACAGGCAGATACTCTAGTACGTTTGAGGAGGGCTTAACAATCTCTTAAATTTGGCTATAAGAGTTCATCAGAGGCTTGCGTATTGTGTTCCTCTGTTTCGGCACTCTCTTTCCAGTATTTCTTCCGCGTTGTCTTACCAATGCCCGGGTTCATACTGTTTGTAGGGTCATTTTTGCGATAAAACTGTTTAAGCGTCTCCGGCGCTTTGTACAGGTGTCCTACGTTGTGCTCGGCAGGATATTGCGCGCCACGCTCGTGCAGCAGCGCCAGCATCTGTTCTTTCAGCGCGTGTGCATCAACCCCTTTTTTGACGATGTAATCCTGATGGAAGACATAGCACATAAAGTGGCCGTAATAGAGCTTATGCACCAGCTTGCTGTCGATCTCCGGCGGCAGATGTTCAAACCACTCGGTATCGTTGCGACGCAGGGCGATATCCAGCGCCAGAATATCCTCCACCTCTTCGGAATGCACCGCCTGATAACGGATGGCAGCACCCGCCGCGGCGAAGCGGTGCAGGAAGGCTTTGCTGCCTTCTTCCGGCGTACAGGCAAAGAAATCCCCGTCGGCGGTTTTGAAGAATTCGGTGAGCCAGCTCTGCGCTTCGGCAATTCCGTCCCCGGCCATTTTCAGCAGCAGATGGTGCTCATACTTGTCGCGCCAGGTCTTCATCCGCTCCGGTAAATGCGCCGGGAAGACGTTACCCAGCTTCTGCATAAAGCGGTCGGTGAAGTGCGGTTTGAACAACGATACTTTCTCCAGCATCGCGTCGGTGCGGCCCTTCATAGTGAAGAAGAACGGCATTTTGTCGGTGCCGAGCTTGTCGATCATCAGGAAGGTATCTTTGCCGTAGCGCTCGGCGATGTCGTAAATGTCCCGGTGCATATACTCGCCCGCCACCGGCAGGTGAGTGAACTCGGCCAGAATATGACGACGGATCTCCGTCAGCACCTCCGGCTGATTGGTGCCGATGTAAAACACCTGCTGCTTTTTCTCTGCCGGGAAGGTATCGAGGCGCACCGCAAAAACGGCCAGCTTGCCCGCGCAGCCGGAGGATTCAAACAGGCGATCCGGATCGGCGTTATAGCGCGCCGGCGTATCGGCATTGATATCGCGCACGCGGGTGATGTAATCGTGGTCATGCGCGTGACGGCCATCGTGCTGAACGTCTTCGTCCTTTACGCGGTCATCGTCGAGTTTGCTGAGGATCTGCTCTGGCGTTACGCCCAGATCGATCCCCAGATGGTTAACCAGCGTCAGCTTGCCGTTTTCATCGATACGGGCGAACAGCGACATTTCCGTGTAAGCCGGGCCGCGCTGCACCAGCGAGCCGCCGGAGTTATTGCAGATCCCGCCGATCACCGAGGCGCCAATGCACGATGAGCCGATCACCGAGTGCGGTTCGCGTCCCAGCGGTTTAAGCGCTTTTTCCAGCGAGTAAAGCGTGGTGCCGGGGAAGGCGAGCACCTGTTCGCCCTTGTCCAGCAGGTGCAGTTTGTCGAGGCGCAGGGTGCTGATAATCACGATGTCACGATCGTAATCGTTGCCGTTCGGCGTGGAACCTTCGGTCAGGCCGGTATTCGCAGCCTGCATTAAAATAATCTTGTCTGCCGCAACGCAGGCGCTGAGCACGCGCCACAATTCGAGCAACGTACCGGGGAAGACTACCGCCAGCGCGTCGCCCTGGCCGGAGCGAAAGCCCTTCCGATAGCGGGCGGTTTTGGCCGGGTCGGTAAGCAGGTGAGAGTGACCAACCAGGCGAGACAGTTCGTTAATAAATGTAGTGTTATCGTCAGTTCGAACAGAAGACATCTTCCACTCCTTGTGGTGGGGCAAATTTCTCGCTGTAAAGCATAGCGCGATTAGCCGTTGAGCGGTCGGGTATTCATGAGAAAAATCAGAGAATAACCCTGCAAGGTTTTCAGGCTTTATGGCACACTGCGCTTTTCGCACGGTCTGGCCGGGTGCTTCCCGCGGTTATTGATGAGAGAGAATAACAACATGAAATGGCTATGTTCTGTAGGTGTCGCCGTCAGCCTGGCGCTGCAACCTGCGCTGGCAGAGGATTTGTTTGGTAATCACCCGCTCACGCCCGAAGCCCGCGACGCCTTTGTCACGGATTTACTCAAAAAGATGACGGTCGATGAGAAAATCGGCCAGCTGCGCCTGATCAGCGTCGGTCCGGATAACCCGAAAGAAGCCATTCGCGAGATGATCAAAGACGGGCAGGTAGGGGCCATTTTTAACACCGTTACCCGCCAGGATATCCGCAAGATGCAGGATCAGGTGATGGAGCTGAGCCGCCTGAAAATTCCACTGTTCTTCGCTTATGACGTGGTGCACGGCCAGCGTACCGTCTTCCCGATTAGCCTCGGCTTAGCCTCCTCTTTTAATCTTGATGCGGTGAAAACCGTCGGGCGCGTTTCGGCATATGAAGCCGCAGACGACGGCCTGAATATGACCTGGGCGCCGATGGTTGACGTCTCCCGCGATCCGCGCTGGGGCCGCGCTTCGGAGGGCTTCGGTGAAGACACGTATTTAACCGCCACGATGGGCAAAACCATGGTGGAAGCGATGCAGGGCAAAAGCCCGGCAGATCGTTACTCGGTCATGACCAGCGTCAAGCACTTCGCCGCCTATGGCGCGGTGGAGGGCGGTAAAGAGTACAACACCGTCGACATGAGCCCACAGCGCCTGTTTAACGACTACATGCCGCCATACAAGGCAGGGCTGGACGCGGGGAGCGGCGCGGTGATGGTAGCGCTGAACTCTCTCAACGGCACGCCTGCCACCTCCGATTCGTGGCTGCTGAAAGACGTGTTGCGCGACCAGTGGGGCTTTAAGGGCATTACCGTCTCTGACCACGGCGCGATTAAAGAGCTGATTAAACACGGCACGGCGTCCGATCCGGAAGACGCGGTACGCGTGGCGCTCAAGTCCGGCATCAACATGAGCATGAGCGACGAGTACTACAGCAAATACCTGCCGGGGCTGGTGAAGAGCGGCAAAGTGACGATGGCAGAGCTGGACGACGCCGCTCGCCACGTGCTGAACGTGAAATATGACATGGGGCTGTTTAACGATCCTTACAGCCATCTGGGGCCGAAGGATTCAGACCCGGCGGACACTAACGCCGAAAGCCGTCTGCACCGTAAGGAAGCCCGGGAAGTAGCGCGCGAAAGCCTGGTGCTGCTGAAAAACCGTCTCGACACGCTGCCGCTGAAAAAATCCGGCACCATTGCCGTGGTTGGTCCGCTGGCCGACAGCAAGCGCGACGTCATGGGCAGCTGGTCCGCCGCAGGCGTGGCGGATCAGTCCGTTACCGTGCTGACCGGCATTAAGAGCGCCGTGGGTGATAATGCAAAAGTGGTTTACGCCAAAGGCGCGAACGTCACCAACGATAAAGACATCGTGACCTTCCTCAACCAGTACGAGGAAGCGGTGAAGGTGGATCCGCGCACGCCGAAAGAGATGATCGACGAAGCGGTTAACGCCGCGAAGCAGTCCGACGTGGTGGTCGCGGTGGTGGGTGAAGCGCAGGGGATGGCGCACGAAGCCTCCAGCCGTACCGACATTACCATCCCGCAAAGCCAGCGCGATCTGATCGCGGCCCTGAAAGCCACCGGCAAGCCGCTGGTGCTGGTGCTGATGAACGGGCGTCCGCTGGCGCTGGTGAAAGAAGATCAGCAGGCTGACGCCATTCTGGAAACCTGGTTCGCCGGTACCGAAGGCGGTAATGCCATTGCCGACGTGCTGTTTGGCGATTACAACCCGTCCGGCAAGCTGCCGATGTCCTTCCCGCGCTCCGTCGGGCAGATCCCGGTTTACTACAGCCACCTGAACACCGGTCGCCCGTACAACGCCGACAAGCCGAACAAGTACACGTCCCGTTACTTCGACGAAGCTAACGGCCCGCTCTATCCGTTTGGCTATGGCCTGAGCTACACCACCTTCAAGGTGTCTGACGTCAAAATGTCGGCGCCGACCCTGAAGCGTGACGGCAAAGTGACCGCCAGCGTGGAGGTGACCAACAGCGGCAAACGCGAAGGCGCGACGGTGATCCAGATGTACGTTCAGGACGTCACGGCCTCCATGAGCCGTCCGGTGAAACAGCTGCGCGGCTTCGAGAAGGTCAACCTGAAACCGGGCGAAACCAGAACGGTCAGCTTCCCGATTGACGTGAATGCGCTGAAGTTCTGGAATCAGCAGATGAAATACGATGCCGAGCCTGGCAAATTCAACGTCTTCATCGGCGTGGATTCCGCCCGCGTGAACAAAGCCGAATTCGAACTGCAATAATCTTACCTTCCTCCCCATCCCCCGTCTGGCGGGGGATGCCTCTCATCTTGTACGAAAAACGGTTAAATTCGCTGTTTTAAGCTACGCTTTTCTCTCAAGCCTATGAAAAAGGCCACAAAATAATGAGGAAAGCAGAATGACGATGATTAAGGGGATAACAGGATCGGCGGTGCTTCTGGCGGCGCTGAGCCTGCCGCTACAGGCCGCAGAGCCAGTTAAGGTGGGTTCCAAAATTGATACCGAGGGTGCGTTGCTCGGCAATATCATTTTGCAGGTACTCGAAAGCCACGGCGTGAAAACGGTCAATAAAGTACAGCTTGGCACCACGCCTGTGGTGCGCGGTGCCATTACGTCCGGCGAGCTGGATATCTACCCGGAATACACCGGCAACGGGGCCTTCTTCTTTAAGGATGAAAACGATCCGGCCTGGAAAAATGCCAAAGCCGGGTACGAAAAAGTCAAAAAGCTGGACGCGGAAAAAAATAAGCTGGTCTGGCTGACCCCGGCACCGGCCAACAACACCTGGACCATCGCGGTGCGCAAAGATATCGCCGAGAAAGGCAAGCTCACCTCGCTTGACGATCTCAGCCGCTACCTGAAAGAGAAGGGCGAGTTTAAGCTCGCGGCCTCGGCAGAGTTTATCGAGCGCGCTGACGCCCTGCCAGCGTTTGAAAAAGCCTATGATTTCAAGCTCGATCAGGCACAACTGCTCTCTCTGGCGGGCGGCGACACGGCGGTGACCATTAAGGCGGCGGCGCAGCAAACCTCCGGCGTCAACGCGGCGATGGCCTACGGCACCGACGGCCCGGTCGCTGCGCTTGGCCTGCAAACCCTGACCGACCCGAAAGGCGTTCAGCCCATTTACGCCCCAACCCCGGTCGTGCGCGAGGCGGTGCTGAAAGCCTACCCGGATATTGCGGAATGGCTCAAACCGGTGTTTGAAAAACTGGATGCGAAAACGCTGCAACAGCTGAATGCCAGCATTGCCGTTGAGGGGCTGGATGCCAAAAAAGTGGCTGCCGATTTCCTGAAACAACAAGGGCTTGTGAAGTAACGGGACAAGGCTGTGCCAATAAAATGTCATAACCGCGTCCTGCTGCTGTTGGCCTGTGTGGCCATTGCGGCGGTCGCGTTACCCTTTGTAAATGTCGCGCCAAACCGTCTGGTGTCGGGCGAACCGCGCGCGCTCTGGCAGATCTGGTCATTTACGCCGCTACTGCTGGGCGCGGCGCTGGCGAGTACTGTTGCCTTAGCCTTCTGGCCGGGGCGAACCGCCCTGTGGCTGACGCTTCTGCTCAGCGAAGCGCTGTTTATTGTGCTGTTCTGGAGCGCGGGACAGGCGGCAACGCAGATGGCCTCGGTTGAAAGCCCGCTGGCGCGCACGTCGATTGGCAGCGGGCTGTGGCTGTGGCTGGCACTTTGTCTGCTGGTCTGTAGCGATGCCATTCGCCGTCTCACGCCGCTACCCGTCTGGCGCTGGCTGCTGAACGCGCAATTCTGGGTTATCCCTCTGCTGATCCTCTTCAGCGGCGATCTGAATCAACTCTCGCTGTTAAAAGAGTACGCCAACCGCCAGGAGGTGTTTGACAACGCGCTGGCGCAACATCTGACGATCCTGTTTGGGACGCTGATCCCGGCGCTGCTGCTGGGCGTGCCGCTGGGCATCGGGTGCTACCGGCATCCCAGCCGCCAGGGCGCCGTCTTTACCGTGCTCAACGTTATTCAGACCATCCCCTCCGTTGCCCTGTTTGGCCTGTTGATTGCCCCCCTGGCCGGTCTGGTGAAATCCTTCCCTGCGTTGGCCGCGGCAGGCATTGCCGGAACCGGGCTGACGCCTGCCCTTATCGCCCTTGTGCTGTATGCGCTGCTGCCGCTGGTGCGCGGCGTGGTGGCGGGGTTAAGCCAGGTTCCGCCTGACGTGCTGGAAAGCGCCCATGCGATGGGGATGAGTGCGCGCCAGTGTTTCTGGAAAATACAGTTGCCGCTTGCGCTTCCGCTGCTGGTTCGCAGCCTGCGGGTGGTGACGGTGCAAACCGTGGGGATGGCGGTGATTGCCGCGCTGATCGGGGCGGGCGGCTTTGGGGCACTGGTGTTCCAGGGGCTGCTGAGCAGCGCGCTGGATCTGGTGCTGCTGGGCGTTGTGCCCACGATTGCGCTGGCGGTCGTACTGGATGCATTGTTTGCCCTGTGGCTCGCGCTGCTCAGGAGAAGAGCCAATGATTGAATTTCATGATGTGAGTAAAACCTTTGCGGGCCGTCCGGCGGCAAGCCACCTCAATCTGCATTTTGCCGAGGGGGCGTTCTCGGTATTGATCGGGACGTCGGGGTCGGGAAAATCGACGACGCTGAAGATGATCAACCGGCTGGTGGAACATGACAGCGGGACGATTCGCTTTGCCGGAGAGGAGATCCGCAGCCTGCCGGTGCTGGAACTGCGGCGGCGTATGGGCTACGCCATTCAGTCCATCGGCCTGTTTCCCCACTGGACGGTGGCCCAGAACATTGCCACCGTGCTACAGCTGGAAAAATGGTCCCGGGGGAAGATCAATGAGCGTGTCGACGAGCTGATGGCGCTGCTGGGCCTGGACGCGTCGCTTCGCGACCGCTATCCGCACCAGCTTTCCGGCGGACAGCAGCAGCGGGTCGGGGTGGCGCGCGCGCTGGCCGCTAACCCGCAGGTGCTGCTGATGGATGAGCCCTTCGGCGCGCTGGATCCGGTCACCCGCGGCGCACTTCAGGCGGAGATGAGTCGCATCCACCGTATTCTAGGGCGCACCATCGTGCTGGTGACGCATGATATCGACGAAGCGCTGCGGCTGGCCGATCGTCTGATACTGATGGATCACGGCGAAGTCGTCCAGCAGGGTACGCCGCTTGAGCTGTTAACCTCGCCGGCGAATGATTTTGTGCGTGAATTTTTTGGCCGCAGCGAGCTGGGCGTCAGGCTGCTCTCGCTGCGCACCGTCAGGGACTATCTGCGTCCGCAGGATGCGCAAATCGGTGGTGAACCGCTGCACGATGGGATGAGCCTGCGCGATGCCCTGTCGGCGTTTGTCGCCCGGCAGTGCGAGGTATTACCCGTTGCGGACGGGCAGGGGACGCCATGCGGGACGATCCATTTTCGCGATCTGCTGGCGGGGGAGGTGACGCGTGAAGTGGGTCCGTGATCCGTTACTCTGGCTGACAGGGCTGTTTATCGCCTTACTCTACCTGATGCCGCACAGCGCGGCGCTGTTTAATGCGCTTATTCCCGGGCTGCCGCGCCCGGTGTACCAGCAGGAGAGCTTTGTTAATCTCACCCTGGCGCACTTCTGGCTGGTGGCGGTGTCAAGCGTGATTGCCATCGTGCTGGGCACAGGCGCCGGGATTGCGGTGACGAGACCCGCGGGCAGGGAGTTTCGTCCGCTGGTGGAGACCATCGCCGCAACGGGGCAGACCTTCCCGCCGGTGGCCGTGCTGGCGATTGCCGTGCCGGCGATCGGTTTTGGGCAGGAGCCTGCCATCATTGCGCTGATTTTGTACGGCGTGTTGCCCATTCTGCAAGGGACGCTGGCGGGGATTGCGGCGGTGCCTGCATCGGTGCTGAGCGTAGCGGAAGGGATGGGGATGAGCGCCTGGCAGCGGCTGGTGAAGGTCGAACTGCCGCTGGCCGCACCGGTGATTATCGCCGGCGTGCGAACGTCCGTGATTATCAACATTGGTACGGCAACCATCGCCTCGACGGTCGGAGCCAATACGCTGGGAACGCCGATCATTATCGGGTTAAGCGGGTTTAATACGGCTTACATTATTCAGGGGGCGGTTCTGGTTGCGCTGGCGGCGATTGTGGTGGATCGCCTGTTTGAACGCCTGGCCGGATACCTCAGCCAACACCGCCGCGAACAATAAATGAATAACCTGCAAGCATAACGCCACCGATACCGCTGATGGCCATCAGTGCAAAGAGGGTAATTACGGCCAGTTTCGTTGCCTTCATCATGTGCTCCTGTTGTTAACGGAACAATTATACGGTGAAGCGCAGCTGTTAATGAACCATTAAATGCCGTTACGACGCATTTGGCCCCAGCGAGTAAACGGGATAACCATGTTCGCGCCATTCCGTCAGGAGCTGCTGCTGGGAAGCGGAGGGGACTTCGCCGCACCAGACCAGCAGCGTCTGTCCCTCAAACAGTTCCGGCCTGAGCTGGGCCAGGGAGTGGGCAAGCACGTCAACGCGCCAGCCCTGCTGGGTGGCAATCCAGGCTTCGAGCCACAGTCGGGTGGTATCGTGTACGTTCCAGCCGATCACCAGCGCATCTTTGCTGTTTTTATTCCGCGCTGAGGCAAGACAGACGGAAATATAGTTAATCAGCACGCCATCAAGCATGCTGAGCAGTGCCTGTAAGGTGGTTTGCTGACACTGAAGCCGACGCCGTAGGGGAATAAAAAGATGGGTGATCAAGGTTTGCGCCGGGTAGTCTCGACCCTGTTCTTTGATCCAGCCGCGCAGACGCTGCAAATTGCCACTCTGCAACAGCCTCAGCAGCGTTTCCTGCTGCTCGCGCCAGAGAAGCTGCGTATCTGGATCGTCCTGGCTCAGAAGCGATTTTACCTTGCCGACCTGTACGCCATTGTCGATCCAGCTTTTGATCTCGCGGATCCGGTCAATATCCGCATCGTTAAACAGGCGGTGCCCCCCGTCCGTTCTTTGCGGCTTAAGCAATCCATACCGTCGCTGCCACGCCCGTAGCGTAACGGGATTGATATCACACAGGAGTGCCACTTCACCTATTGTGTAAAGCGCCATTTTCGCCCCCAGGCTTGCGCGTCCCCAGCTTAACTGTAGACCCACTTTGCGGAACCAGGAAGATTTGATTCTTTTTTGTACAAATTATACGAAAGACAGGTTATCTCCGGCAAAAGGTGTGATGGCGGACACGATTTATCGCTTTTTTGGCACGTTTCAAAGAAAGTTAACCGCTATCAGTGTATGTTACGCGTTTTTAGAATGTGCGGTTTGTGAGTATGTACGAGTTTAATCTGGTGCTGCTGTTGCTTCAGCAGATGTGCGTGTTCCTTGTCATCGCCTGGTTGATGAGCAAAACGCGCCTGTTTATCCCGCTGATGCAGGTCACCGTCCGTCTGCCGCACAAATTCCTCTGCTACGTCGTATTTTCCATATTCTGCATTATGGGGACCTGGTTTGGTCTCCATATCGAAGATTCCATCGCCAATACGCGCGCCATCGGCGCGGTAATGGGCGGGCTGCTCGGAGGCCCGGTTGTCGGCGGTCTGGTGGGGTTAACCGGCGGCCTGCACCGCTATTCGATGGGCGGTATGACGGCGCTGAGCTGCATGATCTCCACCATCGTCGAAGGGCTGCTCGGTGGTCTCGTCCACAGCTATATGATTAAGCGCGGTCGCCCGGATAAAGTGTTCAGTCCCTTTACCGCAGGGGCGATTACCTTCGTGGCGGAAATGGCGCAGATGGCGATCATCCTGCTGATCGCGCGCCCGTTTGACGATGCGTTACATCTGGTCAGCAGCATTGCCGCACCGATGATGGTCACCAATACCGTAGGTGCGGCGCTGTTTATGCGCATTCTGCTCGACAAACGCGCCATGTTCGAAAAATACACCTCGGCATTTTCTGCCACCGCCTTAAAAGTTGCGGCGTCGACGGAAGGGATCCTGCGGCAGGGATTCAACGAGGAGAACAGTATGAAGGTGGCGCAGGTGCTGTATAAAGAGCTGGATATCGGAGCCGTGGCGATTACCGATCGCGAGAAGCTGCTGGCGTTTACCGGTACCGGCGACGACCACCATCTGCCGGGCAAACCGATCTCCTCGGCCTATACCCTGCGCGCTATTGAAACGGGTGAAGTGGTGTATGCCGACGGAAATGAAGTGCCGTACCGCTGTTCCCTGCATCCACAGTGCAAACTCGGCTCTACGCTGGTCATTCCCCTGCGGGGTGAAAACCAGCGCGTCATGGGCACTATTAAGCTTTACGAAGCCAAAAACCGCCTGTTCAGCTCCATCAACCGCACGCTGGGGGAGGGGATCGCCCAGCTGCTTTCGGCGCAAATCCTGGCGGGGCAGTATGAACGGCAAAAAGCGCTGCTGACGCAGTCAGAAATTAAGCTCCTGCACGCTCAGGTGAACCCGCATTTCCTGTTTAACGCGCTCAACACGCTGAAGGCGGTGATCCGCCGCGACAGCGATCAGGCCGCGCAGCTGGTGCAATTTCTCTCGACCTTTTTCCGCAAAAATCTGAAGCGACCCTCGGAGATCGTCACCCTCGCGGACGAGATTGAGCATGTAAACGCCTATCTGCAAATTGAAAAAGCGCGCTTCCAGTCACGTTTACAGGTGTCGTTATCCGTCCCGGACGATCTGGCGTATCAGCATCTTCCGGCCTTTACCCTGCAACCGATTGTAGAAAATGCCATTAAGCATGGGACGTCGCAGCTGCTGGGAAGTGGAGAGATTATGATTTCCGCTTCCCGTTTTAACCGCCATCTGGTGCTGGATATTGAAGACAACGCGGGGCTGTATGAAGCTTCCGCGTCAGGCGGTCTGGGCATGAGCCTGGTGGATAAACGCCTGCGCGCGCATTTTGGTGACGACTGCGGTATCACCGTCGCCTGTGAGCCAGACCGCTATACCCGAATTACCTTACGATTGCCGCTGGAGGAGAACGCATGTTAAGAGTGCTGATTGTCGATGATGAGCCGTTAGCACGGGAAAACCTGCGTGTTCTGTTGCAGGAGCAGAGTGATATCGAGGTTGTGGGGGAATGTGCCAATGCGATTGAAGGCATCGGTGCGGTGCATAAACTGCGCCCGGACGTGCTGTTCCTCGATATTCAGATGCCGCGCATCAGCGGGCTGGAGATGGTCGGCATGCTCGACCCGGAGCACCGTCCCTATATCGTCTTTCTGACGGCCTTTGATGAGTACGCGGTAAAGGCGTTTGAAGAGCACGCATTTGATTATCTGCTGAAGCCGATTGAAGAGAAACGCCTTGAAAAGACCCTGACCCGCCTGCATCAGGAGCGTACCGTGCAGGACGTGACGCTGCTGCCGGAGCATCAGCAGCCCCTGAAGTTTATACCCTGTACCGGGCACAGCCGGATTTACCTCCTGCAAATGGACGACGTTGCCTTTGTCAGCAGCCGTCTGAGCGGGGTATACGTCACCAGCGCTGAAGGTAACGAAGGCTTTACCGAGCTGACCCTGCGCACGCTGGAGAGTCGCACGCCGCTAATCCGCTGCCATCGTCAGTATCTGGTGAACATGGCGCACCTGAAGGAGATCCGTCTGGAAGATAACGGCCAGGCCGAGCTGGTGTTACGTGCCGGGCAAACCGTTCCCGTCAGTCGTCGCTACCTGAAAAGTTTGAAAGAGGCGATAGGGCTGTAAAACTGGTACACTGCGCGCCATTGCATCATCGACATTCGAAGGCTCTATGCTAAGTAACGATATTCTTCGTAGCCTGCGCTACACCCTGAAAGCGAACAATAATGACATGGTGCGCATTCTTGCGCTCTCCGACATGGAATCCACGTCCGCCGGGTTCGACACCTGGATGACTAAAGAAGATGAAGAGGGTTTTGTTCGCTGCCCGGACATTATTCTGTCGGGCTTTCTGAACGGCCTGATCTACGACAAGCGCGGCAAAGATGAATCTGCGCCTGAGCTGGCGCTGGAGCGTCGGGTGAATAACAACACGGTGCTGAAAAAGCTGCGTATTGCTTTCTCCCTGAAAACTGACGACATTCTGGCGATCATGACCGAGCAGAAATTTCGCGTGTCGATGCCGGAAATCACCGCCATGATGCGCGCGCCGGATCATAAGAATTACCGCGAGTGTGGGGATCAGTTTCTGCGTTATTTCCTGCGTGGGTTGACGCAGCGGGTGCATAACCAGAAGGGGTGATTTTAGCCGGATGGCGGCTTCGCCTGACCCAGCCTACAAAACCCGTAGGCCCGTGCAAGCGTAGCGCCGCCGGGCAAAAAAAAAGCCGGATTCTCATCCGGCTTTTTTATTACTTCACCTGCTGACCCGGCTTCGCGCCTTCGTCAGGGCTTAACAGGAAGATATCTTTCCCGCCCGGGCCTGCGGCCATCACCATCCCCTCAGAGATGCCGAAGCGCATTTTGCGCGGCGCCAGGTTTGCCACCATCACGGTCTGACGACCAATCAGCACCTGCGGATCGGGATACGCGGAACGAATGCCGGAGAAGACGTTACGCTTCTCGCCGCCCAGATCCAGGGTCAGACGCAGCAGTTTGTCAGAACCTTCCACGAACTCCGCGTTTTCGATCAGCGCCACGCGCAGGTCGACTTTGGCGAAATCATCAAAGGTGATGGTCTCCTGAATCGGATCGTCCGCCAGCGGGCCGGTCACCGGTGCGGCAGCCGCTTTCACCTCTTCTTTGGATGCTTCCACCAGCGCGTCAACCTGCTTCATCTCGATGCGGTTATACAGCGCCTTGAAGGTGTTCACCTTGTGGCCGAGCAGCGGCTGCTGGATGGCATCCCAGGTCAGTTCGGTGTTCAGGAATGCTTCCGCGCGGGCTGCCAGCTGCGGCAGAACCGGCTTCAGCCAGGTCATCAGCACGCGGAACATGTTCAGACCCATGGTGCAGATCGCCTGCAAGTCGGCGTCGCGGCCTTCCTGTTTCGCCACCACCCACGGCGCCTGCTCGTCCACATAGCGGTTGGCCACGTCTGCCAGCGCCATGATTTCGCGAATGGCTTTACCGAATTCACGGCTTTCCCAGGCTTCGCCAACCGCAGCGGCGGCGTCGGTGAAGGTTTTATACAGCTCAGGATCGGCCAGTTCGGCAGAAAGCACGCCGTCAAAGCGTTTGGCGATAAAACCTGCGTTACGGGACGCCAGGTTCACCACCTTGTTGACGATGTCCGCGTTCACGCGCTGCACGAAATCTTCCAGATTCAGGTCGATATCGTCGATGCGGGAAGAGAGCTTCGCGGTGTAGTAGTAGCGCAGGCTGTCCGCGTCAAAGTGGTTCAGCCAGGTGCTGGCCTTAATAAACGTCCCGCGAGATTTAGACATCTTCGCGCCGTTCACCGTTACGTAGCCATGTACGAACAGGTTGGTCGGCTTGCGGAAGTTGCTGCCTTCCAGCATTGCTGGCCAGAACAGGCTGTGGAAGTAAACGATGTCTTTACCGATGAAGTGATACAGCTCGGCATCGGAATCTTTCTTCCAGTATTCGTCGAAGCTTACGGTGTCGCCGCGCTTGTCACACAGATTCTTGAACGACCCCATGTAGCCAATCGGCGCATCCAGCCAGACGTAAAAATATTTGCCCGGCGCGTTCGGGATTTCGAAGCCAAAGTAGGGCGCATCGCGGGAGATATCCCACTGTTGCAGACCGGATTCGAACCACTCCTGCATTTTGTTCGCGACCTGCTCCTGCAACGCACCGCTGCGGGTCCACGCCTTCAGCATTTCGCTGAACGACGGCAGGTCGAAGAAGTAGTGCTCGGAGTCACGCATCACCGGCGTCGCGCCGGAGACCACGGACTTCGGTTCGATAAGCTCGGTCGGGCTGTAGGTTGCGCCGCACACTTCGCAGTTATCGCCGTACTGGTCCGGGGATTTACATTTCGGACAGGTGCCTTTGACGAAACGGTCCGGCAGGAACATGCCTTTTTCCGGATCGTACAGCTGAGAGATGGTGCGGTTTTTAATGAAACCGTTCTCTTTCAGACGGGTGTAGATCAGCTCTGACAGCTCGCGGTTTTCGTCGCTGTGCGTGGAGTGATAGTTGTCATAGCTGATGTCAAAGCCAGCAAAATCGGTCTGATGCTCCTGACTCATTTCGGCGATCATCTGTTCCGGGGAAATGCCCAGCTGCTGCGCTTTCAGCATGATCGGCGTGCCGTGGGCATCGTCCGCACAGATGAAGTTCACCTCGTGGCCGCGCATTCGCTGGTAACGGACCCAGACATCAGCCTGGATATGCTCCAGCATGTGGCCGAGGTGGATTGAGCCGTTGGCGTACGGCAGGGCGCACGTTACCAGAATTTTTTTCGCGACTTGAGTCATAGTAGGCATTACTTCTTTTAACTGTGAAAAGGGTTTTCGATATTACCAAAAGGGGCATTATTAAGTAAGCACAAACCGCGGCCTTTCAGGTAAACTTGTTTGTCTAAGGTCTTATTCACAAGAACAAAGGAGTCGGGATGAGTTCTCAATCCCAGGCCAAATCACCGGAAGCCTTACGAGCAATGGTCGCCGGGACGCTGGCTAATTTTCAGCATCCAACCCTGAAGCACAATCTCACGACGCTGAAAGCGCTTCATCACGTCGCATGGCTGGACGATACGCTGCACATTGAGCTACAGATGCCGTTCGTCTGGACCAGCGCCTTTAATGCCCTGAAAGAGCAAACCAGCTCTGAGCTGCTGCGCATTACCGGCGCAAAAGCAATTGACTGGAAGCTAAGCCACAGCATCGCCACGCTCAAGCGCGTGAAAAATCAGCCGGGCGTTAACGGCGTGAAGAACATCATCGCCGTCAGCTCGGGCAAGGGCGGGGTGGGTAAATCGTCGACCGCCGTGAACCTGGCGCTTGCGCTGGCGGCTGAAGGGGCGAAAGTCGGCATTCTGGATGCGGATATCTACGGCCCGTCCATTCCAAACATGCTGGGGGCGGAAAACCAGCGTCCAACCTCGCCGGACGGCACCCACATGGCGCCAATCGTGGCGCACGGTCTGGCGACCAACTCCATTGGTTACCTGGTCACGGACGATAACGCAATGGTCTGGCGTGGCCCGATGGCCAGCAAGGCGCTGCTGCAAATGTTGCAGGAGACAATGTGGCCTGACCTCGATTATCTGGTACTGGACATGCCGCCGGGCACCGGTGATATCCAGCTGACGCTGGCGCAGAACATTCCGGTTACCGGCGCCGTCGTGGTCACCACGCCGCAGGATATCGCGCTGATCGACGCCAAAAAAGGCATCGTCATGTTCGAGAAGGTGGAGGTGCCGGTACTGGGTATCGTCGAGAACATGAGCATGCACATTTGCAGCAACTGCGGGCACCATGAGCCTATCTTTGGTACCGGTGGCGCCGAAAAGCTGGCGGCGCAATACCACACGCAACTGCTGGGGCAACTGCCGCTGCATATCACACTGCGTGAAGATCTGGATAGCGGTAAGCCAACGGTGGTCAGCCGTCCGGATAGCGAATTCACGGAAATCTATCGTCAGCTGGCGGGGCGCGTTGCGGCGCAGCTTTACTGGCAGGGCGAAGTCATTCCGGGTGAAATCGCCTTCCGCGCGGTGTAACGCCTCTGCGCGTTAGTGCCGGGTGGCGGCTTCGCCTTACCCGGCCTACCTCGATTTTGTAGGTCAGGTAAGCGTAGCGCCACCTGACTTTACCCAAGCCGATAGTGCATCAAATAATACTCTCCGTCCGGAGAATCTCCCGTCGCCTCAATGTGCCAGCCGTGGCGCTGGTAAAAGGCAACCGCCCGCTCATTCTTCACCAGACACTTGAGTGAACCCGTGCTGGTAAACGTCTTCTGCACGTGTTCAAGCAATACATGTCCGACGCCCAGGCTCTGATAGTTCGGATCGACAAACAGGTTGTGCAGAAAATTATCGTTCGTCGAGACTGAGGCAAAGCCAAGTCGGTGCCCATCCTGCTCCGCCACCCAAATCCCTTCGTCCAGGGTTGCCGCGTCAAAATCTTCAAGCTGCCACGCAGAACTGTCCAGCCACGGCCAGGCTTCACGTCGGGCGTGAAGGAAGAGCGTGCGCAGGAAAGGGCGATCGCTCTCCTGCCACGGACGGATTAGGATCGTATCAGCGGTGATAGAAAATATCTCCGTTATAGGCTTTGTAGATTTTGCCATCGGCATCGCCAATCAGAACATAATTCTCACCCATGTAGGTCCAGTGTGTACCGGCATCGGGCGCGGGAAGGTTACGCAGCTGGTACTGTTTGATGGTGTACTCAGGCGTCTGATACTGCGCGGGCGCGGTGTCGCCGATTTTAAACTTCGTAAAATCGGCAATAAACTCTTGCTCTTCATAGGCCTTGATGCCGGAAGGCGCTGTCGATGTTTGCGGTGCAGCGTGCGCGGCCCCCGCCAGTGACAGTAATACACCCAGAAGCAACAATTTACGCTTAGCCATTTTTTCTCCAGTCATATCGTTACTGATACTTTTTGTGTGCAGATCCGCTAACGGATGGCAGACAGTTCATTTTAAGTATCCTCACAGGGTGAGTTTGCAAAAAATGTAACAAAAGTGCACGGTTTTGTGTAGTCGCAACCGTCATTAATTATTACTTCGACGAATAAATATGAGCTTATACAGATAACATAATTATTGGTTTATTAATTAATTCTGAAAAAACATTTTCAAGGCGAATTTACTAAGATTCAGGCATGCATTCAACAAATAGAACATTTAAGATTGCCTGAAACCCTCTTTCCGAATGCCTGATTAAGACAATGCAGGGCTGTAAAGTCTGCCCAAAGGAATGTCGTGTGGTTTTATAAATACTCTTTGTGTTTCTATTAATTCATTGAATAACAGCAACTTGTGCTTGAGTGAAATGTTACTGTTTTATCCTGTATACGATAATCACTACTATAAAAGATATTATGTAATAAATGAAAAACACAACAGTTGTATCGATATTATTTTTAATTATTACCCCCTTATCTGGCTGCGTATTTTACCCTGGCCAGCATCTCGATCTCGCTGGGAAAAAGATAATTGCCGCAGAAGATGCAAATGATCGTCTTGAGAAACGGATTGATGTTTATCCTCTTACGCCTTCGTTAATTGAAAAATTGCGACCATCGGTTTTGAAATCTCAGGCAAATCCTAATCTGGATGAACAGGTCAAAAACTGGGAATACCGTATCGGCGTTGGGGATATTCTAACCGTCACCGTCTGGGATCACCCTGAACTGACAACCCCGGCAGGGCAGTATCGTAGCGCCAGTGACACCGGTAACTGGGTCAATGCCGACGGCACGCTTTTCTATCCCTATGTCGGTAAATTGCCGGTGGCTGGCAAAACGGTCGCACGGGTACGCGAGGAGATCACGGCCCGGCTGAACAATGTTATTGAAAGCCCGCAGGTGGATGTCAGCGTCGCCTCTTTTCGCTCACAAAAAGCCTATGTGACGGGCGAGGTGGTGAAGTCAGGGCAGCAGGCTATTACCAATATCCCGTTAACGGTCATGGATGCCGTGAACGCCGCTGGGGGGCTCTCTGCCGACGCGGACTGGCGCAATGTCGTGCTGACGCATAATGGGAAGGACACGCGCCTCTCGCTATATGCGCTGATGCAGCATGGCGATCTCACGCAAAATAAGCTGCTCTATCCCGGCGATATTCTGTTTGTCCCCCGTAACGATGCGCTGAAAGTGTTCGTCATGGGCGAGGTCGTTAAACAGAGCACGCTGAAAATGGATCGCAGCGGCATGACCCTGGCCGAAGCGCTGGGCAATGCCGGTGGGCTGAACCAGAATATGGCCGATGCCACCGGAATTTTTGTCATTCGTTCGCTGCCGAAAAGCGAGCGTTCAGAAAAAATTGCCAACCTCTACCAGCTCAATGCTCAGGACGCATCAGCCATGGTGTTAGGCACCGAGTTTCAGCTTGAGCCCTATGACATTGTCTATGTCACCACTGCACCACTGTCCCGCTGGAATCGCGTGATATCACAGCTTGTTCCGACCATCAGCGGGGTGCATGACCTTACCGAAACGGTTCGTTACATCAGATCGTGGCCGCAATAATGTTCAAATCAATACTCGTGGTTTGCACCGGAAATGTCTGCCGTTCTCCGATTGGGGAGCGGCTTTTACGCCAGCACCTGCCCGACAGATATATCGCCTCGGCGGGCATATTCGGGCTTGAAGGGTGCCCGGCGGATGACAGCGCCCAGGACGTAGCCTGGCGGCATGGGATTTCCCTCGACGGTCATGTGGCGCGCAGGCTGACACGCAATTTGATGCAGGGATCCGATCTTATCCTGGTTATGGAGCCGGAACATCTTCGCTTCATTGCGGCCATGGCGCCGGAGATTCGAGGAAAGTCGCTGCTTTTTGGGCAATGGCTGGAGCCGCAGGAGATCCCCGATCCCTACCGTCAAAGCCGGGAAGCGTTTGAATATGTGTTTGGGCTATTGGGTAAAGCCAGTCAGGAATGGGCACGTCGTTTAGGTCAGAAAGGAATGAAGCATTAATGTCGTCTTACACAACAGACAATTATGGTGCAGCGGCACCCCAACAACATGAAGTCGATCTCGTTCGTTTGCTCGTCGAGATGATCGACCACCGCACGATGATTCTGTGCGTGACGTTCCTGTTCATCCTGTGCGCCGGTCTCTATGCCTGGATTGCGCCACCTGTTTATCAGGCGGATGCCATGGTGCAAATTGAAAACAAACACGATAACAACCTGCTCAAAGGTTTGAGCCAGCTGGGCACCGATGTGTCGCCGGATGTTGCCCCTGAAATTTTACTGCTGAAATCCCGCATGATCCTCGGCGAGACCGTTGACAAATTAGCTCTGACACAGCAGGCAAAGCAGCGCGTTTTGCCTGTGGTGGGGCGTCTCTGGCAGCGTCTGCAAGGGCGTGAGCAGGGCAAAATCACGTTAGGCGAACTCCAGATCCCGCAGGTGGAAGGCAAAGCGCAAGAGCTCACGCTGACCGTACAGGAAGCGGGAAAATATCACCTGACGGGCGAAAACATTGAGGCCGACGGCCAGGTTGGGAAAACGCTGGTTACGCAAGGGATCGTTCTGCTGGTGACGTCGATTGAGGCTGAGCCAGGCACGCAATTTTCGCTTAAGTCGTTGACGCGGCTTGAGACGATCAACGCGCTGAAGAAGCGTCTCACGGTTGCGGAATCGGAGAAACAGAGCGGTATCGTGACCTTAACCCTGACGGGCGAAGATCCTGACAGCATCGCCCGGGTGCTGAATGCAATTGCTGAAAATTATCTCCAGCAAAATATCGCGCGCCAGGAGGCTCAGGATTCTCGTAGTCTGGATTTTTTACAGGCGCAGTTGCCGAAAATCAGCGCGGACCTTGATCAGGCAGAAGCGCGGCTGAATGCCTACCGGGCGCAGCGCGACTCGGTGGACCTGTCTCTGGAGGCAAAATCTGTCCTGGATCAGGTTGTTAACGTTGAGAATCAGCTAAATGAGCTGACGTTCCGGGAGGCAGAGATCTCCCAGCTCTTTAAAAAAAGTCACCCTACCTATCGTGCATTGCATGAAAAGAGACAGACCCTTGAGCGGGAACGGGAGCGTCTCAATAACCGAGTGTCAGCTATGCCCTCCACGCAGCAGGAGATTTTACGCCTGAGCCGTGATGTTGAGTCGGGTCGCACGATTTATTTACAGCTATTGACGCGCCAGCAGGAGCTGAATATTTCCCGCTCCAGCGCTGTCGGGAACGTGAGGATCATTGATGAGGCTGTTACGCTGCCGGACCCGATAAAGCCGCGTAAAGCGTTAATCATCGTTCTTGGCGCGCTGTTCGGGCTAATGCTCTCAATGGGGACCGTGCTGGTACGTCAGGCGTTCAAACGTGGGATCACGCTTTCCGAACAGCTGGAAGCGCAGGGGATGCCGGTTCTGGCTACGTTGCCACGTTCACAGTGGCTGTGGAGTAAAACGCAGTTGCGCAGAAAAAATCCGTTTTCTCGTCGCTGGAAACACAAAACCTCGGATGTGCCTTTCCTGCCCGTCGATCGCCCTGCTGATATGTTTGTTGAAGCGGTGCGCGGGCTGCGGACCAGTCTGCATTTCACCATGATGGAGGCTGAGAACCGCATTGTGATGATTTCTGGCCCCACGCAGGACTGCGGAAAAACGCTGGTGGCGACGAATCTGGCGGCCATCGCCGGGCAGAGCGGTCAGCGGGTGCTGTTTATTGATGCGGATATGCGCCAGGGCTATGTTCATAATATTTTTGGTCTGGAGAACCGCCACGGATTGTCCTGCCTGCTCGAAGGGAAACGCGACTTAGCGGAGGTCATTCAGCATGCTGAAAAAGGGGGAATTGACGTCATCACCTGCGGCCCGGAACCCCTGCGCCCGTTAGAATTGCTGTTAAGCGAACGATTCCTTTCCGTCATGTCCTGGGTTAACGAGCAATATGACATTGTCATCATTGATACTCCGCCGGTCCTGGCCGTCACCGATGCCGCGCTGGTCGCCAGAGCAGCCGGAACAACGCTAATGGTTGCCCGTTTCGATAAAACCAGCGTGAAAGAGATGGAGAATACCGTTAAACGGTTACAGCACGTTGGCGTGAAGGTCAGCGGCACAATCCTCAACGATATTGTTAAATCCGCAGCGCTGTATTACAGCTCGGGGTACAGCCAGTATGAATACGGCTATGCTTCGAGGAAAAAAGGGGAAAGGCGTTAGCGCGGGAAAAACAATCCCTCTCCCGGGTGGGAGAGGGATAAGCATTACTTCGCCATCACTTCCTGCGCGGTACGCTCAACCAGAGACAGCAGGATTTTTACGTCCTCCAGCGTCACGGTTGGGTTCAGCAGGGTCAGCTTCAGGCAGGTGATACCGTTATGCTCGGTCACACCGACGTTTGCACGGCCAGACTCCAGCAGCGCATCGCCAATTTTCTGGTTCAGCAGGGCAATACCGGCGTCATCCATCTGCGCCTGCGGACGGAATCGGAACAGCACGCTTGCCAGCTGGGGTTGCATCACCAGTTCCAGAGCAGACTGCTCTTTCACGTAAGCCGCAACCTGCTGTGCCAGCGTCACGCCGTGATCGATGATTGCCGCGTATTGCTCCTGACCCAGCGCTTCCAGGCTCATCCACAGTTTCAGCGCGTCGAAACGGCGCGTGGTTTGCAGAGATTTGGAGACCAGGTTAGGTACACCCGCTTCTTCATCGAACTCAGAGTTCAGATAGGCCGCCTGATAGCGCATCAGTTCATAGTGACGCGCTTCTTTCAGCAGGAACGCACCGCAGCTGATGGTCTGGAAGAACTGCTTGTGGAAATCCAGGGTGACTGAATCCACCAGCTCGATACCGTCCAGGTAGTGACGATACTGCTCAGACATCAGCAGCGCGCCGCCCCAGGCCGCATCAACGTGCACCCAGATATTCTGTTTCGCAGCCAGCTCAGCAATAGCACGCAGCGGATCGATAGCACCCGCATCGGTCGTACCGGCCGTGGCCACAATCGCCAGGATCTGCTCGCCGTTCGCGTTGCACTGTTCGATTTTCGCCGCCAGATCGGTGAGATCCATGCGGGAGAATTCGTCAGTTTTCACCTGCACCACGGACTGGTAGCCCAGACCCATCAGCGCCATGTTTTTCTGCACGGAGAAGTGGGCATTTTCCGAACACAGCACGCGGATCTTACGCAGATCGCCTGTCAGACCGTCCTGCTGAACCGAGTGGCCCTGACGCGCAAAGAACGCGTCACGCGCCAGCATCAGCCCCATCAGGTTACTCTGGGTGCCGCCGCTGGTGAAGACGCCTGCGTCGCCAGCCTGATAACCCACGCGGGTACGCAGCCATTCGATCAGTTTGATCTCAATGATGGTTGCGGACGGGCTTTGATCCCAGGAGTCCATACTCTGGTTAGTGGCGTTGATCAGCACTTCCGCCGCCTGGCTAACCACCAGGCTTGGGCAGTGCAGGTGCGCCACACACTGCGGGTGATGAACGGACAAACTGTCTTTCAGGAAGAACTCCACGGCGCGTTCGATCGCCGCTTCGTTGCCCAGCCCTTTCGGGTTGAAATCCAGCTTAATACGGTCGCGCAGCTCCGCGACCGTTTTGCCCTGGTACATCTCAGACTGTTTCAGCCACTGCATCACAGCCTGAGTGCTTTGTTCAATCGCCTGCTGGTAAGCTTCAATGCTCTGCGCAGAGGAGAACAAAATTGGGTTTGAATCAGACATCGTATTCAACAACTCCGGTTACGCCGGGCTAACGCCCGCAGCAAGCAGTGCCTGCTCGAATTTATCCAGGAAGACTTTCAGCTCGTCATCGCTGATAAGCAGAGAAGGCAGCAGACGCAGAACGATACCGTTACGGCCGCCACGCTCCAGAATCAGGCCGGCTTCGAAGCATTTCTTCTGGATCAGTGCAGACAGCTCGCCATCGCCCGGGAAGCAACCCATGTGATCGGCGGCTTCATGTGGCTTAACGATTTCAATACCGATCATCATGCCCAGACCGCGAACGTGGCCGATCACCGGATAGCGTTTCGCCATCTCTTTCAGCTGGCCTTTCAGCCATTCGCCCTGTGCAGCTACTTTGCCCGCGATGTTCTGGTCTTTCAGGATCTTCAGCGTGGTCAGACCGGTAGCCATCGCCAGCTGGTTGCCGCGGAAAGTACCGGTATGGTGACCTGGCGCCCATGCATCGAACTGCTTTTTGATACCGAGCACGGCCAGCGGCAGACCGCCACCGACTGCTTTAGACATCACGATGATGTCTGGCTCAATGCCAGCGTGTTCGAAGGCAAAGAATTTACCGGTACGGGCAAAGCCAGCCTGGACTTCGTCGAGGATCAGCAGGATACCGTGTTCCTGAGTGACTTTACGGATGCGCTGCAACCACTCAACAGGCGCCGGGTTCACGCCACCTTCACCCTGAACGGCTTCGAGGATCACCGCGGCAGGTTTACGCACGCCGCTTTCGACGTCGTTAATCAGATTTTCGAAGTAGTAGGTCAGCGCCTTCACGCCCGCTTCACCACCGATACCCAGTGGGCAACGGTACTCGTGTGGGTAAGGCATGAACTGGACTTCTGGCATCATACCGTCAACCGCTTCTTTCGGAGACAGGTTGCCGGTGACGGACAGTGCGCCGTGGGTCATACCGTGGTAACCACCAGAGAAACTGATGATACCGCTACGACCGGTCACTTTTTTCGCCAGCTTCAGCGCCGCTTCAACGGCATCAGCCCCGGACGGGCCAGTGAATTGCAGGCAGTACTCTTTGCCCTGACCAGGCAACAGAGAGAGCAGGTATTCTGAAAACGCGTCTTTCAACGGCGTGGTCAGATCCAGGGTATGTAACGGCAAGCCGCTGGTAATGACATTTTGGATGCTTTTCAGCACATCAGGATGATTGTGTCCAAGCGCGAGGGTGCCTGCGCCTGCTAAACAGTCAAGGTATTCTTTATTATCTGCATCGGTGATCCACACGCCTTCTGCTTTCGTAATCGCTAAAGGCAATTTGCGCGGATAACTCCTGACGTTAGATTCAAATTCGGCCTGACGGGCCAGATAGGTTTCGTTGCTTTTGTGGGCATCTACGGTGTCAATACGGACTTTATCCGTCATCATATCACTCCTACAACCGCCGCTTCGTTATGAGCAACGATTGAATAAAAAGTTAAAAAACAGATGGGGCCTGAAAAAAACGCCGCCAATATAGAGCCTTTTGTCACCGGGCTCAATGGTTAATTTGCTTACTGTTTTGTGACACAGGGCACAGGGCAGGGAAGATCGCCGTTTGTATGGGAGAGATTGCACTTTATGCTAAATAAAAACAGCAGCTTACGTATGATTTATCCGCATTGTAAAATCAGACAAAAGAGTGTGACAAATCGTGCGATTGTCAGGTGAAAAGGAGGCAGTGAGCCTCCTTACGCTGTTTATTTCTGGCTAACGCGTAAAATACCGTGTTCGCGTCCCTTCGTTTTATTCCACGACGCGTCCGTAATACCGTTTTCATCCAGGCTTAGCGATATCACAAAACCATTACCACGGATCTCATAGAAATTCGCATTCAGGCGTTTAACGCTGGCTTTCTTGCCGTTTACGGTGGCGCTAAAGAAGCCGTTAGAAAGCGTGGCGTTAACCGTGTCCGACGAGAACGAGGCTTCACGCAGGGGATCGTGAATGGATGTCGCTGGTTCGTGTTGTGCCGCGTTTTCCGCTTTGGTTTTGCTGATATCACAAGAGCCATCGCCAGCGCTCATTTGCGTGCATCCCGAACGCTCTAATTGAGCGCGATAATGGGCGTTTATGGCGTGCGCCGGCGAGACACAACCTGCAAGCACGGTGGTACTTATAACGAACATCATTACTTTTTTCATTTTATCGCCTTAAAAACGACACAAATACCATGAGACATACATCACGCCGATCCAGATCCCGACCGAAATCAGCATCAGATACAGGGCTACCGAAATAAAAATATATTTAGACATCTTTTTGTATTAACAAAATGCCCATCCGCTAAAATGAGGCATTCTATTTTTCCCGATGATTATTTTACGCGTTAAAAGCCCATTCCAATCCCAACCGAAGCGCCCATATTATTCGCGGTATCATCTGAGAAGCTCACTTTCGCGATGACATGGGAATTAAAGTTAACGGACGCACCGACAGCAAGCGCGCTCTCGCCGTTGTAAGTCGCGCCGCCAGCAGAGAACATGACGCGCTGATTGGTTTGCACTTGTGGCAAACCCGCCATCGCCATCGCCCCTGAAATACCGGCATTGGCCTGCTTATTATTATTGTCCACTTCATCACGCAGAGATTTAAATTGCTGGCTGGTGGTAGTATTCATTGCCTGTAATGTCTGCCTGGTGGCTTGCAGATCCTGCGTGGCGGCAGTAACAGCCAGGCTATTTTTAGCGACCTTCGCCTGGATAGCCGTATCCAGCTGTCGTTGTGTCACGGTGGTTGTCACACCATCTTTACCGTTATGACCGTCTACACCGTCGCGACCGTTTCTTCCCGCAATGCCTTGTGCGCCAGTATCACCCTTATCACCCTTATCACCTTTCATGCCTGTCGCGCCAGCATCGCCTTTTTCACCCTTCGCGCCGGTTGCACCGATATCCCCTTTTTCACCTTTCGCTCCATCTGTACCGTTGATGGGTTTAGGTGCATTTTCGAGAGCAGTAAGGCGGCTATCCTGAACATTATCGATGTGTTGAAGGTTGATTATGGCTGCGCCGTTAGTCGCCACACCTTGTAGGGCCGTCTCACTTTTCAGACTAGCGGTATCGGCAAGCGCACCTGCAAGTAATGCTTTCTGATGTGCGTCATTAGCCATTTTATCCACGACTAACACGCCTAATTTTGTGGACTGAAGGTCGTCATTAACCTGCGTTAAGCGGTTATCCGTTGCGATATCACGGTTAATGCTATCAGCGTTGTTTTGTGCAATCTGATCCTGATGGTCATTGACAATATTAGTGATTTGCTGATCGTCCCAAACCGTATTCGCGGCTTCAGCCAGGTTCGTTGTACCCGCTAAGACAACGCCCATTACAAAAATAGCAATAAAGGTTTTATTCATAGATTTCATTTGAAAAGCTCACATCATTAACTGTTGAAAAATACTGAAGCTGAACAGCTTTATTTTCTGGATTTAAAAAACGGTGAACGTTGTTTAAATCTTATTTAGTAACGCGAGTAAACTATCAATTAAACGCAAACCAATGATGTTGATCTAAGTCATAAATATTATGAATAGTTCCGACGGCGTAAAAGTCATTTTGCGGTTGTTATTAATGTAAACATTAAGGTGAAAATGAAGTGGTAAATGAAAGGGTTAAATTAAGTGTTTGACAGAGATAAAATTCTGAAAAATAAATGTTTACATTAATGTGTTGATTTATTTCATACGAAAGAAAGTGGACTGTCTTATAAAAGCACTCCCGGTGCGTCATTATGGATACAAATAAAATTTCTCAGCACAGAGAGTGAATAATATTTTTCATGAGTTCTTAACAAATATGGCGGTATAATTAACTGAATAATAATGTATACATATTGAGGGTAGTTAATATCTTGTCGTTTATTGTGCGTTACAGGGGGTTAACGGACAGCCCGAAACTCCTTGCACCCGGGTTACCCCCCGGTTACACTACATGACTACGAATTGCCATTTCGTAAGCAACTGTTTTATAAGTAATTTGACTCGGGGTGCCCTTCTTTGTGAAGGCTGAGAAATACCCGTATTACCTGATCTGGATAATGCCAGCGTAGGGAAGTCAGATGCCTACCCGGTCATCGCTTCTTCACGCACGGCAGGAGCGAAACCATGCAGCCTGACCTGCTCGATTCACACGTTTTACATCAATTCCGAACCCGTTCCCCGCTCACGCACTGTATGACCAACGATGTCGTGCAGACCTTCACCGCCAACGTTTTGCTCGCGCTGGGTGCTTCCCCGGCAATGGTGATCGAAGCCGAGGAAGCGGAACAGTTTGCCGCGCTTGCCGATGCTCTGCTCATCAACGTGGGTACACTCACCGCGCCGCGCGCCCAGTCGATGCGTCGGGCCATTGAGAGCGCGGTAGCCGCGGGTACGCCCTGGGTTCTGGATCCGGTTGCGGTTGGCGCGCTGGCGTACCGCACCCGATTTTGCCAGCAAATATTGTCCCTTAAACCTGCGGCCATTCGTGGAAACGCCTCCGAAATCCTCGCCCTTGCCGGAATGAGTGCGGGCGGGCGCGGGGTTGATTCCACCGATACGGCGGCGAGCGCGTTGACCGCTGCGCAGACGCTCGCCCGTCAGACCCATGCCGTTGTGGTCGTCACAGGAGAAGTGGATCACATCACTGATGGTCAGCGAACCCGTACGGTCGCGGGCGGCGACCCGCTGATGACCCGCGTGGTGGGAACAGGCTGTGCGCTCTCGGCGGTCGTCGCCGCCTGCTGTTCGCTGCCTGGCGACAGGCTTGATAATGCGACGGCAGCCTGCGGCTTTATGAAGCGCGCAGGGTCAGCTGCACTGACTCACAGCCGGGGCCCCGGCAGCTTTGCCCCGGCGTTTCTGGATGCGCTTTACGCGCTGGAGGAGCTGGTATGACACGCATTAATGCCTTGACTATTGCGGGAACCGATCCCAGCGGCGGAGCGGGGATCCAGGCAGACCTGAAAACCTTCTCTGCGCTCGGCGCTTACGGATGCTCGGTTATCACCGCGCTGGTGGCGCAAAACACGCGCGGTGTACAGTCGGTATATCGTATTGAGCCGGATTTTGTCGCCGCACAGCTGGATTCGGTATTCAGCGATGTACGTATCGACACCACCAAAATCGGCATGCTCGCAGAGGCGGACATTGTTGACGCGGTTGCTGAACGTCTCAGACGTTATCAGATAAAAAACGTGGTGCTCGATACCGTGATGCTGGCCAAAAGCGGCGATCCGCTGCTCTCCGCCTCGGCCGTCGACACCCTGCGTAAAAAGCTGCTGCCGCAGGTGGCGCTGATCACGCCAAATCTCCCTGAGGCCGCCGCGCTGCTGGACGCGCCACACGCGCAAAACGAACGTGAGATGAAAGAGCAGGGCAATGCGCTGCTGGCGATGGGGTGTCGCGCGGTGCTGATGAAAGGCGGTCATCTTGATGATGCAGAAAGCCCGGACTGGCTCTTCACCCGCGATGGCGCGCAACGTTTCACCGCCCCGCGCGTACAGACCAAAAACACCCACGGCACGGGCTGTACGCTCTCGGCGGCGCTGGCGGCGCTGCGTCCCCGAAACGCGAACTGGGCGGATACGGTGCAGGAGGCGAAGATCTGGCTCTCGGGCGCGCTGGCAAAAGCCGATTCTCTGGAAGTGGGTCACGGTATTGGGCCGGTTCACCATTTTCATGCATGGTGGTAAGCCGTATACTGGCATAAAACCTTATGCCAGAGAAAAACAGAGATGGAACAAGCGCATACCCGGTTAATTGCTCAACTCAAGGAACGAATTGCCGCACCGGACAACACGCCGTTGTACCTGAAATTTGCCGAAACGGTTAAAAACGCGGTACGCAGCGGCGTGCTCGCGCACGGTAATATTTTGCCTGGCGAGCGCGATCTGAGCCAGCTGGCCGGTGTGTCGCGCATTACGGTGCGTAAAGCGATGCAGGCGCTTGAAGAGGCTGGCGTCGTCACCCGCGCGCGTGGATACGGTACGCAAATTAACAATATCTTTGAATATTCGCTAAAAGAGGCGCGCGGGTTTTCTCAGCAGGTGGTGCTACGGGGCAAAACGCCCAACACGCTGTGGGTTAATAAACGCGTCGTGAAATGTCCGGAGGAGATCGCCCGCCACCTCTCCCTTGCGCCAGACAGCGATGTCTTTCTGCTTAAGCGCATCCGCTACGTGGATGACGATGCGGTATCAATAGAGGAGTCCTGGGTACCGGTAGGGTTAATCCCCAACCCGGACGACATCGGCGTCTCGCTTTATGATTACTTCCGCAGCCAGAATATCTTTCCGCAACGCACCCGTTCGCGCGTCAGCGCCCGGATGCCGGACAGCGAGTTTCAGGCGCATATCAAGATGGACGATAAGATACCGGTGCTGGTGATCAAGCAAGTCGCGCTCGATCAACAGCACCGGCCAATTGAGTACAGCATCAGCTACTGCCGCAGCGACCTATACGTCTTTGTGTGCGAGGAGTAGGGCCTCGCGCGTGGGGGCGCAGTCGCCACCGCGATGGCTGACTACCCAGGCGGCTACGGCATTGCCAAGCTGCACCGCCTCTGGCAGTGACCATCCCGCGGCCAGCCCGGCAAGAGTACCTCCCGCATGGCTGTCACCCGCGCCGATGGTATCGACTACGGTAGCAGGAAACGCCGGAACGTGTCCGGAAGCGTCACCGTCATACCACACCGCCCCGTCTTTATCATGGCGTACGATCAGCGCAGCGCCAAACCTCTGCTGCCACCGTGGGCCGAGCTCTTCCACGTTCACGCCAAGCCATTCGGCGGCAAGTTCCGCCTCCTGACGATTGAGCGAGACGATTGGTTTGCAGGCCATGATGCGTGCCATTAGCGGGTCGGGAATATCCGCAATGCGCGGACCGAAATCGATAAAGAGCGTCACATCCTGAAGACTTTCCAGCCAGGCCGTCAGCAGCTCACCGCTGGGGGACGCCAGCTGGTAGCCGGACAAAGAGATCAGGCTCCCTGCCGGTACGCTTAATCCGTCCAGCCAGCGCGGCTGCCACTGGTTCTCCACGCCGCTAAACGACATAAAGGTCCGTTCACCGTCAGGCTCCACCAGCGCCAGGCACCAGCCGTTATCGCCCGTTTCCGCTTCCACGGCGCTGTGCAGATCCTGCTTTGCCATGGCGTTACGGATAATATCGGCCCACACGCCGTGGCCGACGGGAAGGGCATTTTGCGCAGCAATGCCGAGCCGCTTCAGGGCGATGGCGATATTCAGCGCGCAGCCGCCAATATTCACTCCCTGTTGCTTCAGCTCGATATCACACCCGCGCCAGGGCAGGGCGTAGGCGTCGGCAATCACGTCGATGACCGCCGCGCCGAGCACCGTTACGGGGCGCGTGGCGTGAAGGGTTTCGAGACGGCGGGCAAAAGCACTCATACGCCCTCCCTGTGCTCCCGGAAGTGCAGCAGTTTTTCGCAGTAGTGGCCGAAATCGAGCCGGTTTACGGCATCAAGTTCGTTTTTGAGCGCCGGATCAATGGCCTGTACACCGTGTAGCGCGCCGCAGATGGCCGTCGCCATCGCGCCGATAGTGTCAGTATCACCGCCCAGGTTGGCGCATAACACCGCGCAGCGGTTCGGATCGGTACCCGCGAGTTCGACCATCGCAATCGCCGCCGGAACGGACTCAAGGGTGCTCGTGCCCGCGCCAATAAGCTGATAGATCTGCTCGCTGGCGGACTCGGTACCGTTGGCTTCGCGCACGGTTTTCAGGGCCAGCTCAATACGAGCGGAAAGCGATGCGCTGAAGGTGGTCGTGTTCGCCTCCTGCGCCGCACGGGCAATACCCGGCAGGGCATCGGCGATGTGATGCCAGCGCTCGCCGTCGATAGCGCGTGAAACCGCCCAGGCGATCACCACCGCACCGGCGATGGCGAGATCCGATTTATGGGTCGGGCTGGAGGCTAACGCAACCTGTTCCACAAAGTGCGCCAGACGCGTGGCTGGCAGGAGGCATCCCAGCGGGGAGGCGCGCATCGCCGCCCCGTTGGTGACGCCGTTGTTTTCCAGCTGGCTCACCGGCTTGCCGTCACGGATGGCGTTCAGGGCAATTTTGGAGGTCGGGCCGAGCACATTCTTATTGAACGCGTCAAAATCCAGCGCCCAGTCCAGAATATGCTTACCGATAACCTCAGGGTTAATTTCCCCGTCGCATTCGATAATCGCGTCGGCCAGGCACAGCGCCATCGACGTATCATCCGTAAATTCGGCCTGCTTAAAGTAACAGGCGGCATTATTCTCAGCCGGGCCGGGTAAGAAACGGTCGATCCAGCCGAAGTGCGCTTTCACCCGCTTGCGCGGCCACAGCTCCGACGGCATCCCCATCGCATCCCCTAACGCCTGCCCGTAAAGAGCACCGAGAATACGGTCTTGTTTCATTTAACTTCCCCTCGTGTCAGCGCGGTATCGCCATCAACCACCTCAATTGCGGTGATCTCTTTATCCGATTCGCGGAAAAACAGCATAAACAGCACGGCAATCACCACAATCATGATTGCACCAAACGTCCACATTCCGGCCCAGTTGAAGGTCAGCCCATTCACCGGCTCTTTATATGCGAACATTTTTTCCATCATCACGCCGCCGAGACGGTAACCCAGCAGGCTACCAAAGCCCTGACAGCACAGCGTGATCAAGCCCTGCGCCGCGTTGCGCATGTGCACGGGCGCTTTTTTATCCACGTAGATGTACGCGGTGACGTAATAGAAGTCATAGCTTACGCCGTGCAGCAGAATGCCGAGGAACAGCAGGGCGTAGGTGAAGTATTGCTCGGCGCCGCCGTAAACAAAGAAACCGTAGCGAATGGCGGCGGTGATCAGGCCCAGCAGCAAGACCTTCTTAATACCAAAGCGTTTGGTAAAGAATGGCAGAGCGAGCATGAAGAAGATTTCAGAGAACTGGCCGAGGGTCATCCAGCCGGTGGCGTTTTTCATCCCCACTTCGGTGAGATAGCCGTTGGCAAAGATATAGTAGAAGGCCAGCGGCATGGCGAACAGGAACGAGCAGAAGAAGAACACCAGGAAGTTTTTATCGCGCAGCAGGATCAGCGCATCCAGCCCCAGCATCACTTTGAAATCCAGCTTGCCGGTACTCTTCGGCGGGGTATTCGGCAGGAACAACGCGAAGACGCCAAGCAGAAGGGAGCTGGCAGCGGTCATCAGCAGCGGGATATTGGTGTCAGAGATGTCGCTATAGCCCATCATCTGCGGCAGGAAGCCGCACGCCAGGCCGGAGGCAATCCAGCCGATGGTGCCCATCACGCGGATGCGCGGGAAATCAGCCTCCACGTCATCGACGTTCGCAAAGGCGATGCTGTTGGTCAGCGCGATGGTCGGCATATAGGTCAGGGAGTAGGCCAGCAGCAGCGGCAAGAAGGTGCTGAACTGGGTTTGCTGTGCTGCGAAATACATCAGAATCGCGCCAGCGAACATCAGCACGGCCAGCACTTTCTGGGCGGCGAAGAAACGGTCAGTCAGCGAGCCGACAAGGATGGGAGAGAGGATCGCGGCAATCGCGGTACAGGCGTACGACCAGCCAATTTCCCCGGCGGTAAACCCGCTCTTACTCAGCCACAGCCACAGCGGCACAAACCATGCGCCCCAGATAAACCATTCAACGAACATCATGAATGACAGTTGGACTTTCGTTTTCATTTTTTAATCCTGCATGTCAGAGGTACGCATGTAACATACCATGTGATAATACCTTTTAAATACCTTTAAGGCGATTGTTTGATCAGTGTAACAAAAATGTTGTACACGAAACGAGCCAGCAGATTGTGCTTAAAAAAGTTGCAAATGGTGGAAAATAGGTTAAGTCGGTACCAGGCTTAGTCTGCCTGCAAAAACGTGGGCTTGGATCACACGCTCCGACATCATGTCGGACTTACGGGAGCATCACTATGACTGATATTGCGCAACTGCTTGGCAAAGACGCCGACAGCCTTTTACAGCATCGTTGTATGACCATTCCAGCCGATCAGCTTTATCTGCCAGGCCATGATTACGTAGACCGCGTCATGGTCGACAACAACCGTCCGCCTGCCGTACTGCGAAATATGCAGACGCTTTACAATACCGGTCGTCTGGGCGGGACCGGGTATCTCTCCATTCTGCCCGTTGACCAGGGCGTAGAGCACTCGGCGGGAGCGTCGTTTGCTGCTAACCCGCTCTACTTTGACCCGAAAAACATTGTCGAGCTGGCGATTGAAGCGGGCTGTAACTGTGTGGCATCGACGTATGGCGTGCTGGCCTCCGTTTCCCGCCGCTATGCTCACCGCATTCCGTTCCTCGTCAAGCTGAATCACAACGAAACCCTGAGCTACCCAACCGAATACGACCAGACACTGTACGCCAGCGTCGAACAGGCGTTCAACATGGGTGCGGTAGCGGTCGGGGCGACTATCTATTTTGGCTCTGAGCAGTCGCGTCGGCAGATAGAAGAGATCTCTGCCGCGTTTGAGCGCGCGCACGAGCTGGGGATGGTGACCGTATTGTGGGCCTATCTGCGTAACAACGCGTTTAAGAAAGACGGCGTGGATTACCACGTATCTGCGGATCTGACCGGTCAGGCAAATCACCTGGCGGCAACCATCGGCGCGGACATCGTGAAACAGAAAATGGCCGAGAATAACGGCGGGTATAAAGCGGTGAACTTTGGCTATACCGACGACCGCGTCTACAGCAAGCTGACCAGCGACAACCCTATCGATCTGGTGCGCTACCAGCTGGCTAACTGCTACATGGGCCGCGCCGGGCTGATTAACTCCGGCGGTGCAGCAGGCGGTGAAACCGATCTGACCGACGCGGTGCGCACGGCGGTGATTAACAAACGCGCCGGCGGAATGGGGCTGATCCTGGGCCGCAAAGCGTTTAAAAAATCCATGGCCGACGGCGTGAAGCTGATTAATGCGGTTCAGGATGTCTATCTGGACAATAAAGTGACGATTGCCTAATCGCACGCATCTTCCTGCCGGGATAAGCGTGACCCGGCAGGAAAGTTCTCTCGCTTACTCCTTCAGCGTTTCAGGATGAGGAGTATTCAGCAGACCCGCCATCCCTCTCTTGCTGCTATTTGCTTTTTCTAAGCCCGGCTGCGTGACGCGGATAAAGGCACACAGAACAAAAGCCAGCAGATAAAGCACCGTATAGGCGATGACCACGCCGAGCGTGCTGAACCAGGGCAGCAGCACCACGGCAATCGCCGGCGCAAGGAAGTTAGACAGACCGGCTGACAGGTTATACACCGAAATCGCCGCCCCCTTGTGCCGCGGCTCCAGCGCCGGGAACACCGCCGCCATCGGTACGAAGGCCGCCACAAAAATCCCCAGCGCGATGGCCGGGACCAGCGCCATGGCAAAGTTATGCCCGAAGTGCTGCGGAATGTAGTAAAACGCCAGGCTCGAGAGCGCCATCCCGATGCAGCCAAACCAGCGCACCACCCGCATCCAGCCCATTTTTTCCGCCACCACGCCCCAGAAGACGTTCGAGAAGATGGTGGTGAAGAAGAATACCGCCCAGACCTGAAGCCACTCGGAGGTGGTGAAGCCCAGTTCGTCAACAAACATCATCGGCATGATGACGGCAAACCCGAACAGGGAGAGGGTGTTGATGATACGCACCATGCTGGAGAGCAGAATACTGCGGTTGGTGTAGAGCAGCGTCGCCGCACGGCCCAGCTCGGCGAATTTTTCCCGGGTGGAGAGATTATGCATGTGCGTTGGGGTTTTGACGCTGCGCACTGATGAATCCCCTAATGATTTTGGTAAAAATCATTAAGTTAAGGTGGATACACATCTTGTCATATGATCAAATGGTTTCGCGAAAAATCAATAATCAGACAACAAGATGTGCGAA